>JBGQLL010000253.1:0-5134 GCA_041500065.1 Pseudolabrys sp. | reverse complement strand
GCCGCTAGAAATTCCGGCAACGTCGAATACGGCGCTTTGGCCGGCACCACGAGCGCGAGTGGAACAATAGCCGCGAGCGCGATCGGCACCAGATCTTTGTCCGGATCGTAATTGAGACCTTTGAGCCAATGCTGGTTGACCGCGATTTCTCCGGTCTGCCCAACCAGGAGCGTGTAGCCGTCGGGAGAGGCGCTCGTCACCGAATGCGCGCCAATTGCACCGCTCGCGCCAGCGCGGTTCTCGACCACAATCGTTTGGCCGAGGGCGGCGCCGAGCTTGTCTGATATTGTGCGCGCGACGATATCGCCCGTACCCCCTGCAGCGTAGGCAACGACCACCTGGATGGAACGGTTTGGGTAGGCCTGACTCCAGGCCGGCAGGACCATGATCGCGCTGACGGCAGCCGCAACAAGGCCGGCAACCAGTGTCCGAGTGGCGCGCATGACAAAACCCTCCCCTGTGATCCTCGCCGCCCTGTTCTGGCGCTGTCGTTATTTAAATCCGTAGAGTCGCGCCGGATTGTCAGACAGGATGCGCTCGGCCAATTCCGCCGAACCAACCGCCGTCATGAAATCGTCGACCAGCGTTTCGTACCGAAGACTACGATAAGCACCGAGGACGGCGCTACCCATCTGCTCTTCGTGCGGTGGGGTGTGTGGCCAGTCGCTGCCCCAAACACACCGCTCCGGCGCAACCGCAATGATAGCCGCAAGCCAAGCAGGGTCCGGTTTCGTCGCTAATGGGTTCGCGCCGACGCGATACGGTGCAGAAAGCTTGATCCAGACGTGGGGCATCGCGAGCAGCCTAAGAACAGCGATGCTTTCCGGCTGCTCAGGGTGGAAGCCCGTATAGAGCCCATAGTGATCGATCACCACCGGTACGCGCGACCGCGCGAGCAGCGTCGCATTCTCGCTCAATACCTTAAGCGCTACCACCACTTCGATGTGCCAGTTCAACTCGTGCGCAAGCTTGGAGATTGCTTCGAAGCGGGCCGCGAGCGGCGCCTTGTCGCGGAGCGGGCTGTAAAGATTGACGCGCAAGCCGCAAACACCCTGCTCTGCCATAGCGGAAAGCGTGCGCGCAGACGTCGTTTCCGGATTGACCACCGCGACGGCGCGACCTCGGCCGGCCAGCGTATCCAACCCCTCCAGCAACAAGTTGTTGTCCGCGCCGTAGAAACTCGGTTGTACGATCACGAAGCGCCTGATGGCTCGCGTTGCCGACACGCTCTCGAGTTGTTTGAGCGTCGCAATGTCCGCGAGATATGTGCGCTCGGCAAGCTGCAGATAGCGATCCTGCGGCCCAACAATATGAACATGACTGTCGCAACGCATCGCCGCGGTCACGCGCGCAGGAGCGCGGCGACTGCCTCGCCAGTCTCGCGCGTGCCCAGGTGTCCACCGATGTCAGCGGTCGACTTCTTGGCGGCAATTGCTGTTTCTACCGCTTTCTCGATGGCAGCGGCGGCCGTTTCAAACGCCTTTACTTTTTTGCGACGACCATTCCAGGCCAACAGCATTGCGCCGGACAGAATCAGCGACAGCGGGTTCGCTATATTCTTGCCGGCAATATCCGGGGCCGAGCCGTGCGCGGCCTGCGCCATCGCGTGATCGGCGCCCGCATTGAGCGAGGCAGCGAGCCCGAGGCTGCCCGACAGTTCCGCGGTCAGGTCGGTGAGAATGTCACCGTACATGTTGGTGGTGACGATGACGTCGAAGCGCTGCGGATTGCGGACGACATGCGCCATCATGGCATCAACGATAACATCATCGACTGCAACAGCCGGGAATTGACGGGCGACCTCGCGACACACTTCAATGAAGAGCCCGTCGGTGACTTTCAGCACGTTCGCCTTGTGTACGATGGTCACACGTTTGCGCCGCGCCGTCGCCAGTTCAAACGCTGCACGCGCAATGCGCTCGCTGCAGACACGCGTAATCCGGCGCAACGAAATGGCGACGTCCTTGGTTACAAGCACTTCACCGCTCCCCGCCTCCATGTTGCGGTCGGCATAGAAGCCTTCGGTATTTTCGCGCGCGACCACCAGATCGAATTCACCAGAGCGCAGCGGAAAGCCCGCGTAAGTACGCGCCGGTCGGATATTGGCGAACAGGTCGAGGGTCTTGCGCAGCATCATCGATGGGTTGACTTCGCCCTTTGCCGGATCCTTGAACTCGAAGGTCGAGGTAGGGCCAAGCACGACCCCGTCTGCCTTGCGCGCCTTTTCGACGATGTCGGGGTGGATTGTGTGGCCATGCGCGTTCAGACCGGCATGCCCAACGGGAGCTTCCTCGATGCCTAAGCCAAGGCCAAAGCGGTCGGAGGCTGTGCGGAGAACCGCGAGCGTAGCGGCAGTAATTTCAGGGCCGATGCCGTCACCGGCGAGAACAAGGAGGTGCATGGATAATTGGATCCGATATGGGAGTGACCATCATCACTTTTTCTTCAACAAAGAAAAGGGTTCAAGGATCGGAGCGCTGCCGCCTGGCGTCGCTGTAAATCACACATTGGTAACGGGAGATAGTGTGCTAGGGTTGCTCCATGCCAAATGCGGCAACGAGTGGTGACCTCTTGCGTCCGACCGGTGCTGCTTCCGGCCTATTTCATTTCGTAATGATCAAGCCGTCGCATTACGACGACGACGGATATCCGATCCAGTGGGTCCGCTCGGCTATTCCATCCAACACGCTCGCATGCCTTAACGCGCTCGCCGAAGATACGCAGCGACGTGGGGTGCTGGGACCCAATGTGGAAATTCGTCTGCACACCTATGACGAGACCAACTGCCGGGTCCGGCCTGACCGTATTGTTAACCTGATCCGCAAGCAGGGCGGTCGAGCGCTGATCGGCCTGGTCGGCGTGCAATCAAACCAGTTTCCGCGGGCGGTGGACCTCGCCCGCCCCTTTCTGGCCGCAGGCCTGCCGGTCTGTATCGGTGGTTTCCACGTGTCGGGCTGCATTGCCATGCTGCCCGAATTGCCGGCTGACATCAAAGCTGCGCAGGCAATGGGCATCTCATTCTTCGCCGGCGAATGCGAGGAAGGCCGGCTCGACGAGGTTTTGGAAAACGCCTGGAGCGGCACGCTCAAACCGCTCTATAATTACATGGACAAACTGCCAGCGCTGACTGGAGAGCCGCCACCGTTCCTGCCGCGCAAGCACGTGCGACGTACTTCGGGTTCGCTTTCCAGCATCGACCTCGGACGCGGCTGCCCTTACCAGTGCTCGTTCTGCACCATCATAAATGTGCAAGGCCGCAAAAGCCGCTTCCGCACCCCCGACGACCTCGAAAAGATCGTGCGCGAGAACCATGCGCAGGGCATCAAACGATTCTTCATCACCGATGACAACTTCGCGCGCAATCGAGATTGGGAATTGTTGTTCGATCGCCTTATCCTTTTGCGCAAGACCGAGTTCCCTGGTCTCGGCTTTACTATCCAGGTCGATACGCTGTGCCACAAGATACCGAACTTCATTGAGAAAGCGGCCGAGGCGGGCGTACGCCGGGTTTTCATCGGGCTCGAGAACATAAATCCGGATAATCTCATCGCGGCAAAGAAACGGCAGAACAAGATCACCGAATATCGCGAGATGCTCCAGAAGTGGCGCGACCACGGCGCCATTACCTATGCCGGCTACATTCTTGGCTTCCCCGCTGACACCAAGGAAACGATCGTCCGCGACATCGAGATCATAAAGCGAGAGCTACCGCTCGATATTCTGGAGTTTTTCTTCCTGACACCCCTGCCCGGCTCCGAGGACCACAAAGTGCTTTCGCAAAAAGGCATCTGGATGGACCCGGACATGAACAAGTACGACCTTAATCATCGCGTTTCACATCATCCCACAATGACCGATGCGGAATGGGAGGATTCGTACCGGGCTGCTTGGGCAGCTTTTTACACTCCGGAGCACGTCCGCACGATCCTGCACCGCTCGGCCGCCTGCAAACTCGGCCGCCCCGGAACCACACTGTCAACAATTCTCTGGTTCTACCTGATGATTTTATTCGAGGGCGTCCACCCGCTCGAAGGCGGGGCGTTCCGTCTGAAATTCCGCCGCGACCGGCGTTTCGGGATGAAGATCGAGAGTCCGTTCGTATTCTATCCACGGTACGTCTGGGAGACGCTCACCAAGGTCTGGGGTTATCTGCGAGTCTATCGCCAGCTCAAAGCAATACTGAACGAAGCGTTGGCCGCCCCCGACCGCTGGACCTATAGCGACATTGCAATAGCGCCCCCGCAACAGGACGAATTCGAGCGCCTTTCTTTGTATCACGAGACCACCGGCGGCGAGGCCGCGCTGGCGCGCAAGCGGCGTGACGACGCTATACGCGCGCACGACCACGCGCATGATTTACCGCTGCAGTCGGACGACCATGTGGCTGTGACGGCGGCTGCCAAATAGCAAAAAAAGGGCCGCCCTTCGGCGGCCCATTTTATTTATGTCTCGCGCGCTAACTTATTCAGCCGCCGGCAGCGCCGGGGCTTCCGCCGCCTCGGCTTTGGCTGCAGCTTTAGCGGCGTCCTTCTCGCGCTCCTCGAGGATGAGCGCGTCGCGTTTGACAGCGACTTCGCGCAAGCTGTTCATCATCGCGCCGGTACCAGCCGGGATCAGCCGGCCAACGATGACATTCTCCTTGAGACCGTCGAGCGTGTCGGCCTTGCCGTTGACGGCGGCTTCGGTGAGCACGCGCGTTGTCTCCTGGAACGAGGCCGCAGAGATGAACGAGCGAGTCTGCAGGCTGGCCTTGGTGATGCCGAGCAGAACCGGATGTCCGGTCGCGCCCTTCTTACCTTCGGCTTCGACGCGTGCGTTGATCTCGTCGAGCTCGACCTTGTCGAGCTGCTCGCCTTGCAACAACTCGGTTTCGCCGGTGTCGTCGATCTCGACCTTCTGCAGCATCTGGCGAACGATCACCTCGATGTGCTTGTCGTTGATCAGCACGCCCTGCAGCCGGTAGACCTCCTGGATCTCGTTGACGAGATAGGACGCAAGCTCCTCGATGCCCTTGATGGCGAGGATGTCGTGCGGTGCCGGGTTGCCTTCAACGATGAAGTCGCCCTTCTCGACGATGTCACCATCCTGCAAGTGGATGTGCTTGCCCTTCGGGATCAGGTACTCGCGCGGCTCG
>JBGQLL010000252.1:0-5164 GCA_041500065.1 Pseudolabrys sp. | reverse complement strand
CCCGCAAGCTCAGTCGGTCCAACTGAATAATCGTCAACAGCAGCTGAACACGCGTCAACAGGTGCGCGCTGAACGCACATTGCGTCGAAGTGAGGATCGAGAGCTGCGTCGCCTACCTGCATCCCAGCGGGCTCAGCGCCGCGAAGAGATCCGGAATGCCCGTGAGCAAAGGACCCTTAGCCGGCAACAGGTGGTGCAGCCCAATGCGACGCGACCGAATGCACAGGCTTTGCGCGCAAACCGGCGCAACGGCAATGCGCGCATAACAGCGGACGCTGCACGTCAAGGGCGCTTTTCTTCGCGATTTGCGCAGCGGGCCGGTGGCGTAAACGCGCGCGATCGTTTCGCGCACGTGGCGGCGCGCGGCGCGTGGCGGCACGGTCACCGTGCAGCATTCGTGGCGTGGTACGGCCCGGTGTTCTGGCCCTACGCGTATTCCGATATTTTTAACTACGCGTTTTGGCCGTACGGCTATGACGACGGTTACTGGGCGTACGCCTATGACGACTTTTTCGACGGTGTGTTCTGGGGCGAGGCCGGCCCACCGGCGGACTATGCGTACGCCGGACCGCCCGCGCGACGCGCTACTTCTGCCAGCGGATCCGCGCAACGTGCTACCTATGCCAGCGTACAGGAGCTTTGCCGGCAACCTGGCAATGGCGTCACCGCCTGGCCATTCGCCGAAATCGAACGGACGGTTGGCTTGAATGCCGATCAGATGCAATTGCTCGGCGATATGCGCAAGGCGAGCCAGGATGCAGCCGCCGTATTTAGAGCCTCATGCCCGCAGGAGAATGCTTTTCCGTTGACACCTCCTGGTCGTCTCAGCGCGATGACCGCCCGCCTCGATGCAACGCTACTAGCGGTCCAGACCGTGCGGCCTGCACTTGAGAGGTTCTACAGCTCGCTCAGCGACGAGCAGAAGGAACGCTTCAACGAACTCGGCCCAAAGAACACGGCAGCCAATGCTGAAGCGAGCGAAGCATCGCAGGCAACGGATGCGTGCAAGCAACCCAAGCAAGGTCTTGCCAACCTGCCGATCGAAAAGATCGAGGACGCTGTCAATCCCACCGATGCGCAGGAGGCCGAGTTGAACAAACTACAGGACGCGACCAATAAGGCGGTGTCGATCATGCAGGCGGCCTGCCCGGATGAAACGCCGCTCACACCGCCGGGACGGCTGGCGGTTATGGAGAAGCGTTTCCAGGCGATGAGCGATGCTGCCAAGACAGTGAAACCTGCTCTTGAGGGCTTCTACGCCACGCTCACCGCCGAGCAGAAGGCACGCTTCAACCGCATCGGACAGCAGCTGTCCCAAACCAACGGCTAAGTCTCCACAACGAATAAAAAGGGCGGCCAGCGGGGCCGCCCTTTTTATTATTGGCCTGTCTTTGGAGTTCACTCGGCCGCGATACGCACTTCCGGCGCTGCCGCCTTGATGTCCGCCGTGACGTGTTGCTCGAACTTGGCGAAATTCTTCTGGAACATGTCGACCAGGTCGCGCGCGGTCTTGTCGAATTCAGCCTTATCCTTCCAAGTCTTGAACGGGTTCAGCAGATGCGGCTCGACGCCCGGCACCGAGGTCGGCACCGAGAAGCCGAAATACGGATCGGTGCGGAAGTCGGCATCCTTGAGCGAGCCGTCGAGCGCGGCGGTGACTAATCGGCGCGTTGCCTTGATCGGCATGCGGCGGCCTTCACCGTATTTGCCGCCGGTCCAGCCTGAATTCACCAGCCAGCAGTCAACCTTGTATCGGTTAATGTAGTCGCGCAGCAGGTCAGCATAGACCGATGGATGCCGCGGGAGGAACGGCGCACCGAAGCAGGTGGAGAACTCCGGCTGCACGCCGATGAGGCCCTTCTCGGTACCGGCGACTTTTGCCGTATAGCCGGAGAGGAAGTGATACATCGCCTGCGTCGGCGTGAGCTTAGCGATCGGCGGCATCACACCATAGGCGTCCGCAGTCAGGAAAATGATGTTCTTGGGATGCCCGGCGCGGCCGGTGCGCGAGGCGTTTGGAATGAAATCGAGTGGATAGGCAGAGCGCGTGTTCTCGGTCTTGGAGCCATCGTCGTAATCGGGCACGCGCGTGACCGGGTCGAACGCCACGTTCTCCAGCACGGCGCCAAAGCGATTGGTTGCATCCCAGATCATCGGCTCCGCTTCCTGCGAGAGCTTGATGGTCTTGGCGTAGCAACCGCCTTCGAAATTGAAGATGCCGTCCGGGCCCCAACCGGTCTCGTCGTCGCCGATCAGGATGCGTTGCGGATCGGCCGAGAGCGTGGTCTTGCCGGTGCCGGAGAGGCCGAAGAACAATGCGCTCTCGCCCTCACGGCTGACATTGGCCGAGCAATGCATCGGCACAACGTTCTGCGCCGGCAGATAGAAATTGAGCGTGGTGAATACCGACTTTTTCATCTCGCCGGCATAGGACGAGCCACAGATCAATACGATCTTGCGCGTGAAATCGATGGCGACCATCGTGTCGGAGCCTTCGCGCCCGCCATGGCGCTTGGCGTCAGGCTTGAACGACGGGAAGTCGAGGATGGTGAGTTCGGGAACGAAACCGGCGAGCTCGGACTGCTCGGGGCGGATCAACAATTGCCGGATGAAGAGGGAGTGCCAAGCAAGCTCGGTATAAATGCGGGTCTTGATCCGGTATTTCGGGTCGGCGCCGCCATAGAGGTCCTGGGCGAAAAGTTTTTTGTCTTCAGCATGCTTGATGAAGTCGGCAAGCATATTATCGAAGTTCTCTTTCGACATTTTGCGATTGCCGTCCCACCAAACCGAATCGCTGGTGAGATCGTCGACGACCGTGTGCTTGTCCTTGGGGCTGCGGCCGGTGTGGTGGCCAGTCTCGGCGCAAAGCGCCCCGCCTGCGACCAGCAAAGCTTCGCCCGACGCGATGGCGTACTCATAGAGTCTCGGCTCGGTCAGGTTCCAGCGTACCTCGGCCAGACTTTTGAAGCCGAATTTGTCGGCGCCGTAGGCGCCGTTACGTACACCCTGCTCTTGCACGCAAATTCCTCCCAACTCAGCCGCTTTATCGCCGAACCCCTCGTGGGCTTTAGGGCCGCGCCGCAGCTCCTTAAGACGTTAGTATAGCCTCCAGTCCAGAGGCGCGCGACCATAGTCAGGGCGCCCCGGAAAGCCAAGAAAAAATGGCATGCATGGTTTGCAGGCCGCATTGCACTGCATCAATACCGGCCGCCCGTACACTAGAGCGCGGCGGCTTACTCGACCAAGCCTTTGTCCGCTAGCCATTTCTGAATCAGATCGGCAACCTGGCCGTTGTTCTTGTCCATCATCAGCATGTGGGAATTTCCCTTGATGCCGACCGCGGGCAAATTAACCACATCCACATTGCCACCTGCCGCA
Source organism: Pseudolabrys sp. (assembly GCA_041500065.1). Classification (GTDB taxonomy): domain Bacteria; phylum Pseudomonadota; class Alphaproteobacteria; order Rhizobiales; family Xanthobacteraceae; genus Pseudolabrys. The sequence continues at coordinate 1,786 of JBGQLL010000252.1, read as the reverse complement.
CGCACCGCCTCCACGTAATCGAGGCCAATCTGCCGCATTTTCGGCCAGCGGCTGTCGAGCGGAATGTAGTCGCCATAAACGACCAAAGTCGGGATGTTTTTCAACTTACCGGCCTGCGCCTTGTCACCGGCAACCGCCGGCTCGACCGCAACAATGGCCTTGATCTTGTCATGCCGCGCCTGCGCCACTGTAAAGCCGAACCCCCCCGCCTGACTGTGGAACAGAAGCACGCAGGGACACACTTTATCGACCAGCGCGATATAGGCGGCAACAATCGCTTCGTCGGTATTGGTCCACCGCGGCACGATCTGCTTGGTGAAGTTATCGTAAGCCTCGACCGGAAACTGGCTGCCAACATTCACTTTCATCTTGGCCGGGTCCGCGTTCCACGAGCCAGCGCCCTGTCCGATCCGGAATCGTTCGAAGGGATTGGCCTTGGTCAGAAAATTCGGCTCGCTGTTCCAAACATCTGGCGGCGCGAATCCGGAGCGGCCACGCTCGACGGCGTCGGAATTGTAGACATCCCACCCTTTCCGGATGAACATGTTGAGCCAGCCTTCACGGCCATCGGGCGTGCTTTCATAGGTGACGCCGGTGAGGCCACCGCCGTGCCACATCAGCAACGGATATTTGCCCTTGCGGTTCTGCGGAAGGAAGTACTGCACATACATCTGCTCGACTTGATAAAGGCCGTTTGGATCGATCTTAGCGGGGACACCGCCGGCGCCGAGCACAAGCTCTTTCACGGGCTTGCCGGAAATCTCCACGACGCGCCCGCCGATATGGAACGAGCCCATGTCGCGCAATGCGATCGGTTCACCGGCCATCGTGGGGGTCATCGCAGGAATCGTAGAGGCGCTCAGCAGAATCGAAAACAGAATTTTACGCATCATTTCGCTCCCGGACTTTGTTGCTGAGTACAGTCTGACTCATCAGGGAGTGCTTGGCGACAACGTAACCACCAAGGCGCTTTGGGGCCAACGAAACGTGGGCCATCGCCCGCGTTCAGCTTTTGCGGGCCTGATCCGCGAGTTGTTTAAGTACCGCGCGCAACGGCCCGGGCCCGGTGACTCGCTGCGGGAAAGTCAACCGCAGCGCCGTTCGTTCCTGTTGCAACTCAAGGCCCTCGGGATCGATGCCGACGCAACGCCAATCACCGTCGGGAGCGCCGAGCAGCTTGGTAGCATAGAGCCGGCACGCGTCAGCGTGGTCCGCATTCATATGCTCGATTGCTTCGGCCTCGGATTCGATGAGCGCCTGGGCATCTGAAACGTCGGCCAGAATATCTTGCGGCTTGAGGTCCACAATACGGCCAAAGCCAGCGACGAGATGCGCGCGCGTGATCTCCATCCGATAAAACGCAAAGTCTGCGAAGCTTACAAATGCTTGGGCTTCGGGGTGGCGCCGCAAATAAGAAGACTCGGACGCAGGTTCGGGAGTCTTGGCGCATGTGCCCATGAGCATGACCCGTGATCCTTCGAGCGGGTCACCCTCCTTGCGCTCGTCGAGCATCAGCGACACACGCTCATCCGCCATGATGTTCTTCGTGTGCAACGCCAGCGTCGACAGCAGCAGAAGGGGGGCGCCGCTCATCGCTGTCGCAACGTTCACCAGCGAGCAATAGGGGTCACCCGAACCCGGCATCAGGGTGGCAAGAGCGCCCGAACGCCCTTCTCGCATGAGCTTTTTGGCCGCCAGGCCGGCATCGAAGGCTTTATCAGGCATCATTGCAGGTGCTCATATTTTGATGGTGCCGGTCCAACAGTCGGAAGTTTTCGGCCCTTGG
>JBGQLL010000251.1:0-5173 GCA_041500065.1 Pseudolabrys sp. | reverse complement strand
TCAGCGGCGGTTTCCAGAACCGCGCGCACGATCTTGTCGTAACCGGTGCACCGGCAGAGATTGCCGGCAAGCCAGAACCGGACCTCTTCCTCGCTCGGCCGCGGATTCTTCCGCAGCAGGGCATCGGAGGCGACCAGCATGCCCGACGTGCAGATGCCACACTGCAACGCCGCCATTTCCAGAAATTTTTGCTGCAGCGGATGCAATTTGTCGCCGTGGGCCATGCCTTCGATGGTGCTGATATGATGGCCTTCGGCTTCGGCGGCGAGCATCAAACAGGAACAGACGAGGCGATCGTCGAGCGTAATGCTGCAGGCGCCGCAATCGCCGGACGCGCAGCCTTCCTTCGAACCGGTCAGGCCGAGCGGCCCGCGCAACGCATCGAGCATAGTGTCGTTGGGCTCGCAGAGAAACTCCGCCGGCTCGCCGTTGATGGTGGTGGAAACGTGTAGCTTGGCCATGGTCTCAATTCCCTCCGGCGCGCTTGGCAGCGATGGCAACCGCGCGCTTCAGCAACACGCCGGCAACTTTGGTGCGGTAAGCAATGGTGCCACGCTTGTCGTCGATCGGACGGCAGGCGGCGGAGCAGGCGCTAGCGGCGGCATTCAGCGCCGCATCGTCGAGTTTACTGCCGATCAACGCTTTCGCCGCCGGCTCGACCAGCAGCACGGTCGGCGCCACCGCGCCAAGGCCCACGCGCGCGGCGGTGCAGACGCCATCTTTCAGCGTCAGGCTGACGCCGACGCCGACAACGGCGATGTCCATTTCGGTGCGCGGGATCATGCGCAGATAGGCATCGCCGGAACCCGGCGGCCGCGGCGGCAGCGTGAAGCCGACGAGGATCTCGCCCGGCAAAAGATTGGTGCGGCCCGGACCGGCCGGCACTTTCTCCACCGGCATCTCGCGGCGGCCCTTCGGCCCCTGCAGCGTGACGATCGCACCGGCGGCGACCAAAGCGGGCACGCTGTCGCCGGCCGGCGAGCCGTTGCACAGATTGCCGCCCGCGGACGCCCGTCCCTGCACCTGCTTGGAGCCGATCAGGTTGACGGCCTCTAACACGCCGGGCCAGACCCTGCCAAAGCGCGGATGTTCGGCCAGCACCATGCCCGAGACGGCGGCGCCGACGCGGAAGCCGCCATCGGCGGTTTGCTCGATTGTCGTTATCTCGGCGATTTTCTTGATGTCGACGATCAGGCCCGGCCGCACCGCGCCGGAACGCATTTGCACCAAAAGATCAGTGCCCCCAGCCAGGATGCGCGCAGCACTTCCGGCGGCGGCAAATGCCTTAATCGCTTCATCGAGCGTATTCGGGCTTAAATATCGGATATCCGTCATGGTCGTTCCGCCGTCTCCCTTATCTGCTCGCTCGCGTGCGCGCGCCCCGCGCCCCCCAGGTGATTGTTGGCTCACCTTTCCCGGGCCTTGCGAGAGGTCGGGAGCCTACACGGGCAAGAACGATTGGAACAGCCTCCGGGACCCGGTTCAAGTGGCGGGCTCCTATGCGTGGAGCGAGAATCGCTTATGCTTGGGCCCCGACTTCGGGAGACCCAGATGGTTGCAGACAGTAACAGCCAGATCGCGTGGCATCGCGCCCAGATCAAAAAACACCGTGAGACCTTGAAGCATCTCGAAACCGTCAGGTTTACCGTTGGCGAGATTGCCGGCTCAAAGACGATCGACCAGACGCAAAAGACCATCGCCAGGCTGAAACAGAAGATCAGGGATTCCGAACAGATCATCGCGGCCTATGAGCGACAAGTCCGCCGCCCGCTCACGACCGACTTTCAAACGCTCGCCAATGCTCCGTGGCGCAACTGGAATGCCCGCGGTTCTTCCAACAGTTGAGCCCCGGGCCTCACGGCGCAGTACCAACCCTCCCGAGCCCTCGACCTGGCTCACCTGAATCATGCGCGTTACGGCGCGAAGATGTCCGGCATCGCGGGACAAGTTTGCGCCGTCTGCGCGAGGCAAGCTGCTTTGGTTCGCGTTTCCTCAAGTTTGCGTGTGATTGACGTAAATCAATGCTGTTCATTCGGGACGGGCTTTGGCTTTAAGAAAACATCCGTCATGTGAAACGCAAAAAACGAAAATGGAGTGAAGTTTACCGAGGAATGTAACGGGAGGGATGGTCATGTCGACGCTCAAAATTGCGGCCCTGCTGGGCGTGGCAGGGGTGTTCGGTGTGATGGTTTCGGTCTTGCTGGGAAAGGCTCTAGCGACGGACTACTTGCTCGATGCAGCATTTATCTGCCTCGCGCTCGCCGGTATCCCCACGATGTTGCATGTGGTTATCGGGCTTTGGACAGATTTCGCCAAATCCGCATAGAGCGCTAGCAAAGCTCAAACAGCGCTCATTGATCGCAGTGCCGATGCACTCCAGGCTGCCTTGGCCCGGTACTCGATCAGCGGGTGCATCTGCAAAGGAGGAAAACGCACGGCCCTGCCGGAACAGATCGGCGGGTGCCGTGCAGTTCAGGAAACGGGACCCGAAAAACGAGCTGGCCGGATCCCGCCCATAACACGGGAACAGCGCCGTGTCGGACCGCCGCTCGGTAAGATGCACGCATAAGCCTATCGTGTCAGCTTGCACCCTAAATTGATGTAGAGCAAACTTGCGCCGCAAGCGGCCAGCCTTTGCCGGGAGAGCGATCCAAATCAAGGCAAGAGTTATCGCCGCTGTTGTAGGAAGGCCAAGGATAGATTGGAAGCCGATAGAGGGCGTGCCTCCAATGAAAAGACCAGTTCGCCCGGTTGACGAGTCAGAGCCGAAGAAAGCACCGCGAGCCGACAGGCCCCCTACCGAAGGGTTCGTGGTGATTGTCGACGGCCATTTCAAGTCAGAGTTTGATAAGTTTGACGCTGCCGAGGCGTCGGGTCGGAAACTGAAGTCGGCCTATCCGATGCTTCAGATCGAAATCTATGACGCCGCTACCAAGGTCCGCACCTTGTTGAGCTAGGAAACCGCGACCGCGCACGAGGATCGTGTTCGATACAGACAAGCCAAAGGTGGCATATGAATAACTTGTCCAGGCAGTTCGAGCTATTGTTGGGCCACGCAGCGTTCAGGCTTTGGCCCGACTTGCCGCGTGATATGCAGGAAAGACTCTTCGAGGCTGCCGTTCCCGACAATCCTCTGTTGAGATATAACTTCGCGGTATTTCTTCATGACCATCATCCCAGAACTGCACACCCGCCGAAGCCGGTTAACCTGGCGTGAGAGGTGGGTAACGGCCACCGATCTCCCATTTCCATCGGGTGGAGCTACAGTTAGGCCCAAGATTAAGTATTTCTGTGCATAGAAAAACGCTTCCATTTCGACAGTCTGAGGACATTGAGAAATTGGTGGAAGCCTCCCGGATATTGGGCGTAGCGGAGTAACGGCTGCTGGCACTCTCCGGACCTTGCGGTGCGATCCTCGGCTTGAGGCAAGAGCCCATGAGACGGCGCGACTTTATAGCGGTATTCGGTGGCGCGGCGGCGGCATGGCCGTTCGCCGCGCGCGCGCAGCAACGCGCTCGTTTGCGCAGGATCGGTGTGAGCATGATTTACGCCGAGGCTGACCTGGAGGGCCAAGCCCGGCTTTCAGCGCTCCGGGACAGACTCCACAAGCTCGGATGGACGGAGGGAAGCAACGTCCAGATCGACGTTCGCTGGGCCGCCGGCAATTCCGATCGAATGCGCGCTAACGCGTTCGAATTTGTCAGCATGCCGGTAGACGTCATCGTTGCGAATAGCACCCCGCTGATCGGGGTGCTGAAGTCTCTCACACAGACAATTCCGATCGTATTCGTCCAGGTCGCCGACCCGGTCGTCAGCGGCTTCGTCACCAGCTACGCGCGGCCGACGGGAAATATCACCGGCTTCACCGACTTTGATACGTCCATCGCCGGAAAATGGATGGAAATTCTCAAGGAAGCTGCGCCTTTTGTTAGTCAGGTAACGGTTCTTGCGGACCCAAAACAGTCGAATCACCAAGCATTTCTGAACGTTATCGAAACCACCGCTCCTTCGCTCAAGATACAAATATTGGCATCCGGTGTCAGCGATCGGGCCGAGATCGAGCAAGCCATAACTGCGTTGGCTGGCCAGACGGATCGTGGCTTGATCGTTCTACCGGGGCCCGTCAACAACACGCAACGCGATTCAATTATCAAATTGGCCGCCCGATATCGGTTGCCGGCAATTTATCCGTTCAAATATTACGCCAAGGACGGTGGATTGCTTTGCTACGGCATTGATCAGATCGATGAATGGTCCAATGCGGCCGGTTACGTCGACCGCATCCTCAAAGGCGAAAAGCCAGCCGACCTTCCAGTGCAAGCGCCGAGCAAGTACGAGTTGGCGATCAACCTCAAAACCGCCAGGGCGCTCGACCTCATTTTCCCGCCATCGCTCATCGCCCGCGCAGACGAGGTGATCGAATAGAGATGCCGTTTACGTCGGTGCATGAGTCTCTTGTTGGCACAGAACGGACGTAGCCTTGGTGCAGCGTGACGTCCGTTCGCGGGGCCAGGGCAGACATCATCTGGATACGCGTCGACGTCCGTAAATGACCCCATTCCGGAAGTCATCCCCCACCGGACGCTATCGCCAATCGTCAATGACGTAGGCGCCGGGGCGGTCGATGCCGGCATCGCAGACAGATTTCAGCCGTCTGCACCAGACAGACCGCTATGGCCGGGCATGACGCCGGGCGCCGAATGATGCTACGACAGCATCACCTTCTGCCAATTGGCCCTCAATCGGGTACCGCATGCGAATGTTTTCCACGACACGATTTTTTCCCGGCACGGTTTTATTGGCGCTTCTGTGCGGACCGCAACCAGCATCAGCTCAACTGACTGCGGCCCCAGCTAGACCGGCGGCAGTAGTCGTGGCGCCCACCTCACGCGGCGCATCCTGTCACGGCGGCATGTCGTTCGACCGCTTTCTCGCCGATTTGAAAGCACAGGCGGTCGCGGCAGGCGTGTCGCAGGGCGCCATCGCGGAAGCCGCGCCCGGTCTCGTCTACGACCAGGGCATCGTCAACCGGGATCGCGGCCAGCGCGTGTTCGGGCAGGTGTTCACCGAGTTTGCCGGCCGCATGGCTGCAAGCTACCGGATGCAGCAGGGCCAGGCCCGCATCAAAACCTATGCCGCGGCATTTGCGCGCGCCGAGAAGGAGTATGGCGTA
>JBGQLL010000250.1:0-5186 GCA_041500065.1 Pseudolabrys sp. | reverse complement strand
GCGATCAAGACCAGCGTAAGCGAGAATGCGCCGGTCACTGGCGACGCCAGCAGCATTGCACCGACAATGATGCCCAGCGCTGCTGATAACAGAGACCACCAGAAGCCTGGCGCGTGCCGCATCCAGAAGGTTGTGACAAGGCCGACGATGCCGCTCACCAGAAACAGCCAGCCAAACAGGATCGTAACCGCCAATGTAGCAATCGGTGGCAGCACGACGGCGGTTGCGCCCAGCACCAGCAGCACAACGCCTTCGACAAGAAAGAGAACCCAATGCTCGCGCAGCGCGGCTGTTGCTGCGCGTTGAATGCCTTGAATGCTGGATTGTTCAGCGGACATGGAGACCTCCACATTTAACGACCGCGGGCCTGCAGATTACTCTCACTCAAGCCCGCGGTATAGCCGCGAGCATCTCACGCCCAGAGTCGTTCGCTTTCCATACCTTTGTAGAGGCTCGCAACGTAGTCGCCATAGCCATTGAAAAGGAGCGTTGGCCGGCGTTCGCCGGTACCGATGACCTCTTCACTCGCTTGACTCCAGCGTGGATGCGGCACCTCCGGATTGACATTCGCCCAGAAGCCGTATTCCGAGGACTGGAGTGCCTCCCACATGCCCTTCGGGCGTTTGTCGTTAAAACTGAAGCGCACGATCGACTTGATCGATTTGAATCCGTACTTCCATGGCACCGCTAGGCGCAACGGTGCGCCATGTTGCCGAGCGAGCGGATGGCCGTAGGCGCCGGTGACGAGGAAAGCGAGTTCGTTCATTGCTTCCGCCATGGTGAGGCCTTCAACATAAGGCCACGGGAACCAGGGCTGTCGCTGGCCAGGCGCCATTTTCGGGTCCAAGAAAGTTTCCATCCGCACATATTGGGCCGAGCCGAGCGGGCGGGCGAAATCGACCAGCTTGGCGAACGGGAAGCCTGTCCAGGCAACCGCCATGCCCCAAGCTTCAACGCAGCGGTGACGGTAGGTGCGTTCTTCCAACGTCAGCTTTCGGATCAGTTCGTCGATGCCGACCTCGATTGGCTTTTCCACCATGCCGTCGATCTTCACCGTCCACGGACGGATCGGGAGCGCTTGTGCAGCAGCGCGGATCGTCTTCGACGTGCCGAATTCGTAGAAATTGTTGTAGTTGCCGTTGATGGTCTCGTCGGTAATCGGCCGATCGAGAACATATTTGTCGTTGCGCTTTGCCGGATAGAGATCCGCGCTCGGGTCAGGCAGCGTGGCAACATCGGACAGGCGCTGCGCATTTGCGGCGTATGGCGCCAAAGCCAATGCACTAGCCCCGCCCGCCAGAAAACGGCGGCGGTTAAAGACCAGATGTTCAGGCGTGACGAGGCGGTCTGAAATTTCCCAGCCCCGGCGGCGAATGACATTCATAGCGCAGATCCTCCCGAATCTCCGCTCAGAAGTACGGACAGCGGCACTCACTGGCAAGTCACGGTTGTGAGAGAGGGGCCTGTGCCCCAGACGGTTCCAACCGCCTAACTCGCTCTAAGTCGGTCTTGATCGATGTAAGGCATTGCAGCGCCTTTCATGCGCGCGCGCAAGAGACCGACGAGCTGCGCTTTCGGCATCGGTTTGGCAAACAGATAACCCTGCCCGACCTGACAGCCAATGGATTGGAGTTTGTGGCTTTCGTGGGTCGTTTCGATGCCCTCGGCCACGGTGACAAGTCCGAACCGGCGCCCCAACTCGACAATCGTCTCGCATAGGCCGGCATTGAAATGGTCTTCGTTGCAGTTCGCCACATAGCTCCGATCGATTTTCAATTCGCTGAACGGCAATTGCTTCAGGCGCACAAACGAGGAATAGCCGGCGCCGAAATCATCCACCGAAAGATCGCATTTGAGTTCCCGCAGCGAGTCGGCAACGTCTTTCGCCAGCTCCAGATCGTGGACGATTTGCTCCTCGGTCACTTCCAGGGTCAGTCCCGGCCAGCTGGCCGCGCGCGGACGCGCCTCGCGCAGCATTTGGGGAATTGGCAGCTCGACCAAAGCTGACACCGGCACGTTGACAGCGAGTCGAAGCGGCACTCCGCATTCGGCAAAATCCTCCCAGTCACCGAGTGCGGTGAGGATCACCCGCTCGGTGAGTTCATTCATTGCGTCCCCGCCTGCGCCGGGCAGGAACAGGGCGGGTGGCACAATGCCGCGCGTTGGATGACGCGCGCGCGCCAACGCTTCGGCGCCGACGAGATGCAGCGTCTTCAGCTCGATCTTCGGCTGATACCAAAGCTCAAACCAGTCGTGCTTGAGCACCGCCCCGAGCGGAATCGTCGCTTTCGGATCGGAGTAAGGCACGAACGCCGGCGAGAATAAGTTGCGCAGTCCTTCCATCATATCCGTCGGCCCGCACGCCAAACATCGCGCCCGATTGGGCGCGCGGTCCGATCTTGCGAGGTCACGGCGGCTGCACGGTTAACAGCAAACGACTGCCGTTGAAGCTGCTTTTTGCCCGCTTACCAGAATGACGAAAATTGTCGCTGTCACGCGCGAAAGTGCTTGCGTCTCGCGCAAATATAACCCGCACATATATTTGCGGGCGCCGCCATCACGTAAGCGTGAGTGGCTACTCTGCCGCCCGCCTGGCGGCGATGATCTGGTCAGCCGTACGGCCCGTCAGCTCTGCCATGTGATCAAACTTGAAGATGAACGAGCCAACGCCGGCCGTGGCTGAGCGCACCTCGATGATGAGATCTCCGATCTCGGCTTCAGGCATCTGCGCGCGCACGGTGTCCCATCCATCCCAGCCTTCGCGAGTGTCGAAGCCCAGGATCTGCCCTCGTCGCCCCGACAGGATGGCGTTCATCTTCGCTGTCGCCTCGGTCGGACACACAATTTCGACCTGATGGATCGGCTCCAGCAGTACCGGCTGGCATTGCGGCAGGCCTTCCACAATACCGATGCGCCCAGCTGTCCTGAACGCCTGATCCGATGAGTCTACCGTGTGGTAAGAGCCGTCGATCAAAGCGACAGACATGTCGACCACAGGAAAACCGAGCGGCCCGTGTTTGAGGGCATCGATGACGCCTTCCTCGACCGCGGGAATGTAGTTGCGCGGCACCACCCCGCCCGTAATGCGGTCCTCGAATTTGAATCCGGAGCCACGCGGTAGCGGCTTGATCTCAAGCACCACATCACCGAACTGCCCGTGGCCACCCGATTGCTTCTTGTGCCTGCCCCGCTGGGTGATCGGCTTACGGATGGTCTCGCGGTAACCGACCGAGGGTGGCCGCGTCGACACCGGCACCATGAAGCGGTCTGCGAGCCGCTCCGCTGCCACGCGCAGATGCATTTCGCCCTGGCCCCAGATCACCACCTCATGACTTTCGGCGTTGTGTGTGACGGTAAGCGAAGGGTCTTCTTCGGTCAGTTTGGTAAAAGCCGGGCCGAGCTTGACGTCGTCCTTTCGTTCCTTGGCTTGCACGGCGATGGCCAGCACAGGTGCATAGGGCTTCGCTTGAACAAGCGCGGCCGCTGGCTGCTTGCCGGACGATAACGTGCTGCCGGTCTTCGCACTGTCAAGTTTGCCGAGCGCAATAGTCTCGCCAACTGTGGCCTGCGCGCGCTTCTCGAAATGCTGGCCCATCAGTTTGAAGACACCCGACACTCGCCCGGCATCTCCGGCCGATGTTGTAAGCGTGGTGCCGTCACCGGCTTGCCCAGCGAGCAACCGGGCAACCGACATTTTGCCGCCGTGGGTGGTGTGGAACGTCTTGAGCACCAGTGCCACCGCCTCATTGCCGGCTTTGACACCCAGACGCTGCGCCGTTTCGTTGACCCCCGGCGATTCATGCCGCAATGCCTTCAATAGTCGCAGCACACCATTGCTACGTGTGGCGACACCCAGCAGAACTGGACAGACAATACGGTCGCGCAATTCCTTGGCGAGATCGTCGAACACCTTGTCGCGCGGCGGCTCGATATCCTCGAGCAATTGCTCCATCAGCTGGTCGTCGTGATCGGCCAGCGTTTCAAGCATGGTGAAACGCGCTTCTTTCTTGCGATCAAGGTCCTGGCCTTTAAGCTCAATGATCTCCGACGGCGCGTGTTCCTTGTAAACATAGGCGCGCTCGAGCGCGAGATCGACGAAACCAGAAATGATGTCCCCGTTCCAGATCGGAATCTGCCGCAACAGCAGCGGTACGCGCGAAGCCGGTTGCAACAGCCTGATGGTCTCGCGTACGCGCTTGTCGGCTTTGTCGATCTTGTTGAGGAATAAGAAGTGCGGAATGTTCTGATCTTCCAGCTCGCGCAGGATCAGCTGCAACTGCGGTACTTTCTTTTCGTCCGCTTCGCAAACGACGACTGCGGCGTCCACCGCAGGCAGCACGCTGCGCATATCCTGGATGAATTCGATTGAACCCGGGCAATCAATAAAGGTGTAGCTGTCGCCCATGAAATTGGTGGTGGCGAAGGTGGCTTCCACACTCATTTTATGGTGGCGCGCCTCTTTGCTGGCGTCGCCGACCGTGGTGCCTGCGTCCGCTGTGCCCTGACGCTGTACGGCGCCTGTACGGGCGAGGATCGCTTCGAGAAGTGTGGTCTTACCGCTTTGGAAAGGGCCCACCAGCGCAATGCACCGGGGACCCAAGTTCCTTGTGCCATTGGGACCAGAGCCGCTTTGTCCCATAGTTGCCTCCCTTGCCGGCCGGGAGGTCGGACCTGGTTTCCCGGCCCTGTCACATTATCGTCTCAGGCCGCGGGGAGGCTGGCAAGGGCGGAAATTCGGCGGCCCGCAGAATTCGTCATTTGATGAAGCTGAGATCGACGACCTCGCGCGCGTTGACGCCTTTGTCGACCAGACCCTGCGCCTTGTACCAGGCGATCTGGCGCTCGATATCCGCGACATCGAGCCGCGCCTGCGGCTCGATAAAATAGGCGCTGGCCTCGACCGCCGCGGCAGCACTCTCCCCGCGGTCGGGATAGATATAGCGCGCGATGGTCGTGGCGGCTTCATGCGACTTTGTGTCCGAGGTTCGTTTGGAGTTGCGGTCTTTTCGCAGCAACGCCGCAGCGTAATCGTCGGCACCGCGGCGATAGGCGCGCACGAATTTTTCGACAACGTCGCGCCGGGTGCCGATTATCTTGGTGGATACGAACAGCGCGCCAAATTGCTGCTCATCCAGGTCCGAATACCAGCCTATGAGCTTGGCCTGATTTGCCGCCAACAGTTCGCG
>JBGQLL010000249.1:0-5198 GCA_041500065.1 Pseudolabrys sp. | reverse complement strand
TTCCGCCCGAACCGAACGGCTACCTGCATATCGGGCATGCCAAGTCGATCTGCCTGAATTTTGGCATCGCAGAGGAGTTTGGCGGCCGTTGCCACTTGCGCTTCGACGACACGAATCCAACCAAGGAAGAGCAGGAATACATCGACGCGATCAAGCGCGACGTGCGCTGGCTGGGCTTTGATTGGGGAAAGCACCTTTATCATGCGTCCGATTATTTCGAGCAGCTCTATTCATGGGCGGAGGATCTGATCCGGGCCGGGAGGGCTTATGTCGACGACCAGAATCCCCATGACATGCGCGTCAACCGCGGCACTTTGACGGAGCCGGGCAAGAACAGCCCGTTCCGCGACCGTGGGGCCGATGAAAACCTTGATCTGTTCCGCCGCATGCGGGCCGGTGAATTTCCGAACGGTGCACGCGTGCTGCGCGCCAAAATCGATATGGCGTCGGGCAATATCAATCTGCGTGATCCGGTGCTGTATCGAATCCTGCACGCCAATCATCCGCGCACGGGCACCGAATGGAAGATCTATCCGAGTTATGATTTCGCTCACGGACAGTCGGATGCGATCGAGCACATCACCCATTCGATTTGTACGCTGGAATTCGAGGATCATCGGCCGCTCTACGACTGGTTTATTGAAAATCTGAAAGTGCCGTCGCGGCCTCACCAATATGAGTTCGCGCGTCTCAATCTCACATACACAGTGCTGTCCAAGCGCGTGCTCACCGAGCTGGTGCGCGACGGGCATGTGAACGGTTGGGATGACCCGCGCATGCCGACCCTCGCCGGGTTACGCCGCCGCGGCGTACCGCCGGAGGCTATACGCGATTTTGTCAAGCGTATCGGTGTCGCCAAAGCCAATAGCATCGTCGACATGGGCATGTTCGATTTTTCGGTGCGTGAGGTCCTCAATAAAAAGGCACTGCGCCGCATGGCGGTGCTGCGGCCCCTCAAGGTGATGATCGAGAACTATCCGGAAGGGCAGGTCGAGGACCTTGAGGCTGTAAATCATCCGGACGACCCCACAGCGGGAATCCGAAAGATCAAGTTTGCGCGCGAGATTTATATCGAGCAGGACGACTTCATGGAGAACCCGCCGAAGAAATTCTTCCGGCTCTCCCCTGGCACCGAAGTGCGCCTGCGCTATGCCTATTTCATCACCTGTCGTGAGGCCGTGAAGAATGCCAAGGGAGAGGTGACTGAGCTGCGTTGCACATACGATCCGGCGACGCGCGGCGGCAACGCACCGGATAGACGTAAGGTCAAGGCCACCATTCATTGGGTCTCGGCCACGCATTCCATTCCCGCAGAAGTACGGCTCTACAATCCGCTGTTCACCAAGCCCGACCCAAGTGGTGGCGAAAGTTTTGCAGCGGAAGTCAATCCGAACTCGCTCGAAGTCCTGAGCCAGGCGCGTCTCGAACCGGCACTTGCTGACGCCAAGGTCGAGCGGCCGATACAGTTCGAGCGGCAGGGCTATTTCTGTCTCGATCAGGATTCAAAATCGGGAAAACCGGTCTTCAGCCGCACTATTGGATTGCGCGATACCTGGGCCAAGGAGAAAGCCACAGGCTGAGTTAAATCTCTGGCTACAACCTGCGGATGAGCTACTATACGGCAGGTTGTAGCGGGTAGCGTCGGGGAGGCGCCCGGCGCAATGGCCCGACAAGGCTCCAATGGTCGCAAAACGCATGCTGGCACCAAGGCCTGGGCGCCGGAATTGGACGCTGCCGGCCGACCTGCCGGTCTGTTGCTCCCGGATGGCGTCGCAAACGCGGCCGGCTGGCTGCGTGGCCTGGTCTCACAATGGGCCGCGGCTGAGGTTGCGCCAGGCCGATTGCTGCCATGGCTGCCCGTCGCCTTCGGGCTTGGCATTGTGGCGTACTTCACGGCGGATCGAGAGCCGACCTGGTGGGCGACGTCGACGTTGGCGCTCATTGGTTTTGCGGTGACGTTCCTGGCGCGTCGAAGGCCGGTTGGCTTGCCACTTGCGCTTGCGTTTGCTGCGTGTGCCTGCGGGCTCGCCGTTGCCACTTTACACACCGTGCGCATCGCGCATCCGATCTTGCAAGTTCCCCTATCAAGCGTTTCGGTCGAGGGGTTCGTTGAAATCCGCGAAGAGCGTGAGCGCAGCGATCGTATTGTCGTGCGCGTCCAGCGCTTCGAAGCACCACATGTCACATCCACGCCGGAGCGCGTGCGCGTCGCGGTGCGCAAGGGCAGTGCACCGGCGGTCGGTAGTTTTGTCCAGTTCAAGGCACATCTATCGCCGCCGCTGCAACCGCTGCGCCCCGGGGGCTATGATTTCGCCCGCGATATGTATTTCCAGCGCATCGGTGCCTCCGGCTACGCCCTCGGTGCGGTGAAGGTCGTAACGCCGCCAATCGCGGGTGGATTCTGGCTGCGCTATGCCACCATCATCGACAATCTGCGCGAAGCGATAGACAAGCGCATACGCGCGGTCATTCCAGGCGACAATGGCTCGATCGCCTCTGCGCTGATCACCGGAAAACGCGATGCGATAACAACGCCGGTCAACGACGCGATGTATATCTCAAGCCTTGCGCATGTGTTGTCGATTTCCGGCTGTCACATGGCCGTGGTGGCCGGCATCGTGTTTTTCTTCATCCGCGCTGGACTTGCCCTGATCCCATCACTGACGAACCGCCATCCCATAAAAAAATGGGCAGCCTTCGGCGCGCTATTAGCAGCCGCGTTCTATCTTCTGCTATCCGGCGCTGAAGTCGCCACGCAACGTTCCTTCATTATGATCGCGATCGTGCTCGTGGGTGTGATGCTGGATCGTCCAACACTTACTTTTCGCACACTCGCTGTCGCAGCCATCGCAGTCTTGTTCTTGGCGCCGCAGGCGGTCGTACATCCGAGCTTCCAGATGTCCTTCGCGGCAACGCTGGCATTGATCGCGGCCTATCAATATGGCCTGCCATGGCATGCAGACCGCGACAGCTCACTGGCCTTGCGCATGGCGTTATGGGGCGGCCGTGAATTCGCAGGATTGATCCTGGCTTCGCTGGTCGCCGGGCTCGCCACCACGCCCTATGCCGCTTTTCACTTTCACCGACTAGCCCCCTACGGAACGTTGGCAAATCTGCTCGCCATGCCGGTGGTTTCGGTCGCCTTTATGCCGATGGGCATCCTCGGGATTATCGCAATGCCGTTTGGTTACGACGCCGTCTTCTGGCGTCTGATGGGCGACGGAATTGATTGGATGATTTGGGTCTCACTATGGGTCGCCAACCTGCCCGGTGCAGTCGGACGCATACAAGCCTTTAGTACCGGTCCACTGTTGGCCGGAACGGCGGGCCTGCTGATGATTTGCTTGCTCCGTACCTGATTGCCGGCGACGGACAGGCAACAGCCTTTCGGGGGTCCGATGGCCGACTGGCAGTCCTGTACAGCGGTCGCGATAGTTTTGCGATCAAGGAATGGCTGGCTGCCGACGCTGATGCGCGCACGCCGAAAGATCCAAGTCTGGCGAATGGCGTAACCTGCGATGCGATTGGCTGCATCGGCAGGCTCGGTGATGGCCGGCTCATATCGATGGTTTTGGCGCTTGAGGCTTTTGCCGAGGATTGCGCGCGCGCCGCTGTGGTCGTCAGCGTGCGAGAGGCGATGTCCCCAAACTGTGTGGCCACCTTGGTCGATCGGAATGTTTGGCGGAGCCGCGGCGCTGTGGCCTTGCGTTGGATGGGCGACAGATTCGAGCAAACCGTCACGCTTCCGCCGGACTATGATCGCCCGTGGGGCACGGCTCAACCAACGCGGCGACCGATACGCGTCTATCGGCGACGCCGCCCATCTCAAGCGATGCCACACCGCGTCCGGACGATCTGGGAGCGGACGATTAATATCGCCGGAACAGACCGACCAATTTGCCCTGAATACGCACGCGATTGGGCGGCAGAATGCGCACCTCGTAGGCGGTGTTGGCCGGTTCAAGTGCGATTGAAGCACCACGGCGGCGGAATCGCTTGAGGGTGGCCTCCTCGTCGTCGATCAGAGCGACCACAATGTCGCCGGTATCCGCCGCTTCGGATTTGCGGATCAGCGCAATATCGCCGTCGAGAATGCCTGCCTCGATCATGCTGTCTCCGCGAACCTCTAATGCGAAATGCTCCCCGGCCGAAAGCAAGTCGGGTGGCATATTGATGACATGGCTGCGGGTCTGGATCGCCTCGATGGGCGTGCCCGCGGCAATGCGGCCCATGACCGGCACAGCGACCGGCCGCCCGCTGTCTTCCTCGGACGTGGCTCGGACGCGTCCAAGATCGCCTTCGATCACACTTGGGGTAAAGCCGCGCGATCGGGCCGAACCAAGGCCATGGCCCACTGAATCCGGCAGCTTGATCACCTCAATCGCGCGTGCCCGATTGGGCAAGCGCCGGATGAAACCGCGTTCCTCCAGAGCCGTAATGAGCCGGTGGATGCCGGACTTCGAGCGCAAATCCAGGGCGTCCTTCATTTCGTCAAAGGAGGGCGGCACCCCGGCCTCGGTCAGCCGCTCATGGATGAACCGTAGGAGTTCGAATTGCTTGCGGGTCAGCATCTGGCGTCTCCCCCTGGGCCGGCCCCTTTGGAAGGGACCAAGTCAGAAACAAATCATGAACGGACACTATCTGTTCGATATGTGTTCCGCAACCAATTAATTTGGAGTGAAAAACTCGAAAGGCGGCTAAAGGCCTAGCTTAAGGATGACACAGTCTGAACCCTTGGCTGCCGCGGCAGCGTGAGGTTCCCGAATCACCAGGCAGTCGGCCTTAGCCAAAGGTGCCATCAGCGAGCTGTCCTGGTCGGGTAGTGGGGTCGCTACCGGGCCGTCGGTTCCGGCCACAAGCGTGGCGCGCAAGTAGTCTGTCCGCTCGTCGTTGGCCGGCAGATCGCGACCGAGCCGAGCGGCTTGGGGAATCCGCTCGATGTCCTGTCGGCCCGCCAGACGTCTGATAAGCGGCGCCAGAAATAGAAAGGCACAGACAAAGGACGATACGGGATTGCCTGGCACACCCAGGACCTGCATGCCGCCCAGGCGGCCATGCATCATGGGGCGGCCGGGACGCAGCGCCACCCGCCAGAAAGATAGATCGAGGCCCTCGGCGGCCAGTGCGCGTTGAACCAGATCATGTTCACCAACGGAGGCGCCGCCGGATGTGAGCAGGATATCCGCGTTCCAATTACG
>JBGQLL010000248.1:0-5213 GCA_041500065.1 Pseudolabrys sp. | reverse complement strand
CGAGGAGATTGTCGATGCAGCCCGCAAAGAGAAGGCGCACGTCGTCGGGCTGTCGGTGCTCTCCGGCAGTCACCTGCCGCTGGTGGAGGACGTCGTCGGCCGCATGAAGCAAGCCGGCCTCAATGTGCCAGTGGTCGTCGGTGGCATCATTCCGCCGGAAGATGCGGCCGAGCTGGAAAAGGCGGGGGTTGCCGCGGTGTACACACCAAAAGACTTTGAACTGAATCGCATCATGTCGGATGTGGTGCGGATCGTCGAACGCGCCAAAGGCGCCAACAACGTCTGAGCATTACCCGGCAAGGTTCGCCAGCGCCTGTGCGAGCTTGGCGGGGCTGACTGGCTTCACGAAATAGAAATTCATGCCGGCCGCGCGGGCGGTGACTTCGTCAGCGGCATCGCTGTGGCCGGAAATGCCGATGATCGGCACCTGGCCCGCCTTTCCCGGCAGCGCCCGGATACGCCGCGTCGCTTCCACGCCGTCGAGGCCCGGCAGCGTGATATCCATCAGCAGGGCCTCGTAGCTGCCGCGTGCGGCCGCATCGACCGCCGCCTCGCCGGTCTCGACGAAATCGACGCGGTGGCCGAGCTCGCGCAGGATCGTGTTCATCACCACACGGCCGTACGGATTGTCCTCGGCACACAGGATCGACAAGGGCTGTATGTTCGCAGGGCGTGCGTCCGAGCGCTCCATCGCAGCCTGCGCGTTCACGCGGTCGACCAGCACGGTCAGGCGGAACGTCGAGCCGCTGCCTGTTTTGCTGCGAACGGTGAGATCGCCACCCATCGCGTTCGAGACACGCTTTACAAAGGACAGACCAAGCCCTGCTCCGCCGTAGAGCTTGGCAATTTCCTCGCTCCCTTGCGCGAACGGGCGGAATAGCCGTTTCAATTCTGTTTTGCTCATGCCGATGCCGCTATCGGCGAGGGTAAAAACCAGCCGCACGCGATGACGCGCCGCCGGCTCGGCGTCGGCGGTGAAAACTACAGTCCCTTCATGAGTAAACTTCACCGCATTATCGGCGAGATTTTCCAGCGCCGCGCGCAGGCGCAAGGCATCGCCCAACACCACGGCGGGCAGATCAGCGGCGATCTTTATCTCGGCCCTGATCGCCTTGTTGTTGGCGCGTGCGGCGAGGGCCGCGCCGACGGTCTCGGCAAGTGCACGCGGTGAGAACGGCTCGCTGCGCAGAACGAGTCCCCTGGCCTCGGCCTTGGCGGCGTCGACGATCAGCGTTGCGAGCGCAGCCAGATGATCGGCACCGCTCTTGATCGCATTTGCCCATTCGCGCTCGCGCGCGCCCAGATCGGAGGACGCCAGCAATTCGGCAAGCGCCACAACACCAGTGAGTGGCGTGCGGATGTCATGTGCGATGCCAGCGAGAGCAGCTTCGATCGCTCGCGTTTGCGCGGTGTGCTTTGCGGCGCTTGCGCGCGGCAATGTGCGCGTTGTCGCGCGCGGCCGCTTGCCGGGCCTGCCTTTGCGCCTGCGTCTCGCCATTCCCTTACCCTGAAGCGGACAATGCCATGGAAGTGGCGGTCAATCGAGCCCGACCAGCCGGCGGATTTCGGCCGGCGACACGCCCCGCGCGCGCAGCTCGCGTAAACCGGTGGACTGCGTCGACTTCGAAAGCTTGTTGCCGTCGGCATCAAGAACGAGACGGTGGTGATGATACCGAGGTTGCGGCAATTCCAGCAGCGTCTGAAGGAGACGGTGGACGGCAGTCGCATAAAACAGGTCGCTGCCGCGGACCACGTCGGTGATCCCCTGCGCGGCATCGTCGACAACGACCGCCAGGTGATAGCTCGTTGGCGTCTCCTTGCGCGCCAGGATCACGTCCCCCCACGCGGCAGGATCGGCCGCGATGTGGCCGGTTTCGCCGGCCGGACCAGCACCAGTCTCGCCCCAGGTGAGCGCACCGATGCGCGCCAGCGCGGCCTGCATGTCGAGCCGCAATGCATAAGGTTCGCCGGATTCCATGCGGCGCCTGCGCTCGCCATCCACCATGGTTTTTGCACTGCCGGGATACAGCGGCGCGCCATCAGGATCGCGCGGCCAGGCACCCTGCGTTTCGCGTGCGGCCACCAGGCGCCCAATCTCGGCGCGGGTTTCGAAGCTCGGATAAACCAGGCCCATCGCCTCAAGCCCGGTGAGCGCGGCCCGGTAATTATCCCAGTGCTCGGATTGCCGCCGCACCGGCGATTCCCACCGGAGCCCAAGCCATGCCAGGTCGTCGTATATCGCCGCTTCGTATTCCGGCCGGCAGCGGGCCGTATCGATATCCTCGATCCGCAACAGCAATCGCCCGCCCTTGGCGCGGGCCATCTCGGCATTGAGCAGCGCCGACAGCGCATGACCGAGATGCAGATAGCCGTTCGGCGATGGCGCGAAGCGGAAAACGGGTGGCATGGTTCCTATCTTACAGCGCCAAACTCTCCGCTCATTCCCGCGTAAGCGGGAATCCAGTCAAGGGGCCTTAGCTGGGTCCCCGCTTCCGCGGGGACGAGCGGCATAATAGTAAGGAAACCATGACCCACTTCCTCCACACCGACGCCGATTTGCAGGACGGACTCGCGCGATTGCTTGTCGCCGATCCACGACTCCAGCCGGTTGCGGAAAAGGCCGGAGCCTTCAGCCTGCGCCGCCGCGAGGCGGGCTTCCCCGGCCTGTGTGCGATTGTGTGTGGCCAACAGCTTTCAACTGCCAGCGCCGCCGCAATCCGCGCACGGCTGTTCGCCGCCTTCGATCCGTTTCATCACGATACGGTCAGACTGGCCCGCGCGGACAAACTCAAACGGCTCGGCCTGTCGGCCCCGAAAATCAAATCCATCCGCGAGATCGGCAAAGCGGTGGCCAAAGGCCACATCGACCTCACCGCAGTCGGAAACATGGACGCCGATCAAGCGCACGCGGCGCTCACCGCGCTGCATGGAATTGGGCCGTGGACCGCCGACATTTACCTGCTGTTCTGCCTCGGTCACGCCGATGCGTTTCCGTCCGGCGATCTGGCGGTCCAGGAATCTGCGCGTATCGCCTTCGGCCTGCGCAAGCGGCCGGACGCCAAGGTGCTGACAAAAATGGCCGAGGTCTGGCGTCCGTGGCGCGGCGTGGCGGCGCATTTGCTCTGGGCCTACTATCATGCAGTAAAGAAGCGCGACGTGGTGCCGGTTCAGCCGAATGGCCGGCCGAAAAAGACGGCCAAAACGAAGACGACGAAAAGGAAAAAGAAAAATGGCTGAACTCGACGGCCCGCGGCTGGAGCCGCACTCGGGGCGTGCGCGCCAGCTGGTGGTGTTCCTGCATGGCTACGGTGCCGACGGCAACGACCTGATCGATATTGGCCGCGCCTGGCAAGGGCTGTTGCCCGATGTCGCTTTCGTGTCGCCGCACGCGCCACGGCCGTGCGGACAGGCGCCAGTCGGCCGTGAGTGGTTTCCACTCACGTTCCGCAATCCGGATGAGCGCTGGACCGGCGTAAACCAGGCGGCGCCGATCCTCGAATGCTTTCTCGACGCCGAGCTCAAGCGGCGCAATCTTCCGCCGACCGCGCTTGCGCTGGTCGGATTCAGCCAGGGCACCATGATGGCGCTTCACGTTGGCTTGCGGCGGGCCGTCGCGCCTGCGGCCATCGTCGGTTATTCCGGAATGCTTGTGATACCGGAGAACGTCGAAGCCGATATCTTCGCAGCTGAGATCCGCAGCCGGCCACCAGTCCTGCTGATCCATGGGGACGCCGACGAGCTCATTCCGGTTCAGGCGCTGCTCCACGCGGCGCAAGGCCTGGCTGCGCTCGAGGTACCGGCGGAGTGGCACATCGCTGCTGGAATCGGCCATGGCATCGACCCGGAAGGCCTGCGCCAGGGAGGCGAGTTCCTGGCCAAATGCTTTGCACAGCGCAAATAGCAGCTTTGCGGGTAACTCCCCGTTCCGGCTTCACAATCCTGTCACGCTGCCCTATTACTAGCGCGTCCAGCTGCGTGGCGGCAGCGTTCCAAGGAGGTCGAGGAGCGTCGCTTGAACGTGCATGTTTCGCCCAGCGGTTTTCCGGCCCTGGTTCTCAACGCGGATTTTCGGCCGTTGAGCTATTACCCGCTGTCGCTGTGGTCCTGGCAGGACGCGATCAAGGCGGTGTTCCTTGAGCGCGTAAACATCGTCGCCAACTACGACCGCGCAGTACACAGCCCGTCTTTCGAGATGATGCTGCCAAGCGTGGTTTCGCTCAAGACCTTCGTGAAACCTTCGACCCACCCGGCCTTCACACGCTTCAACGTATTCCTGCGCGATCGCTTCTCCTGTCAGTATTGCGGCGACCGCGACGACCTGACCTTCGATCATCTGCTGCCGCGTTCGCGCGGCGGGCACACGACGTGGGACAATGTCGTCGCCGCCTGTTCGCCTTGCAATCTGCGCAAGGGCAACCTGACGCCTGGCGAGGCCAGGATGTGGCCGTCCCAGATGCCGTTCCAGCCAACCGTGCATCATCTGCACCGAAATGGCCGGCTATTCCCACCCAACTATCTGCATGAGAGCTGGCTCGACTATCTCTATTGGGATACCGAACTCGAGCCGTAAGCCATCCCGCCCGTTCTGCATTGGAGTTTGTCATGACCATCAAGCTGCACCCTCCTCGCAGCGGACGGACGATTTTGTTCGCGTTGGCCACCTTATGTATCGCAAGTGCCGCCACAGCTCAGACAGCGCCTGCTTCAGCCGGGCCGCCCGACCCCCAGCTGATCGAAGATCTGGTCGCCGCCAATCGCATTCTCGCCGATCAGGGCCTGCTTGACGGCTGGGGGCACGTTTCTGTCCGGCACAATCGCGATCCCAACCGTTATCTCATGGCGCGCGGAGTTGCAGCCCAACTCGTCACCGCAAAAGACATTCTGGAATTCGACCTCGACAGCCGGCCAGTGGATACGTACGGCTTGCCGATGTCGGCACTTTTCACCGAGCGCTACATCCACGGCGAGATCTACAAATTGCGTCCCGATGTCATCGCGATCGTGCACACGCATGCGCCGTCGCTCATCCCGTTCGGTGTGACAAAGGTGCCGCTGCGGCCGATGTATCATCGCTCGGCCTTCATCAGTTTCGGCATCCCGGTATTTGAAATCCGCGAGCGCGCCGGCATGACCGACATGCTGATCCGCAACGCGACGCTGGGCCATAATCTCGCCGAGGCGCTCGGCGATCATCCCGCCGCGCTGATGCGCGG
>JBGQLL010000247.1:0-5241 GCA_041500065.1 Pseudolabrys sp. | reverse complement strand
TTTGATTGACGATAAACTTGCATGCCGGGGCCGGCTTGTACGGAAATGGCGCCGTGCAGAGTCACCGATTCACCGTTCATGGTCACCGCGCTATTGCTGTTTGCTATCATGATGCTTGTTGGACTTGCGGCAGTCACCGTCAGGCCGTTTCCATTAAATATCGCGGACTTGGTGACGCCATTGGATAGCGTCACTGTGGTGAAGGCAGGGGAAGGCCCCTTGTTGCCCGTCGTCTGCGATGGTGGAAGGGTGGGATGAGTTGCGCCAACCGGGTCTTTGGAACTGACACCGCATTCTGCGGTAGGAACAATGATCTTTTCACAGCCCTTTTTCTTTTTCTGCGCGTATTTGTCTTTCTTTTTCTTTTCGAGCAGCACTCTTTTTACGTTGGCGGGTTGACCGCTGATGACGAAGTGGGGGCTGGCGCCAGTGTTTTCGGCGTCATTGCCATGGCGGTGATTGTTCTTAGCGCTCGCAACGTTGGCGGTGGCCATCAATGCGATGCCGGCGGCGAGTACCGTGGTCAGGTATGCCAGTCTGGAAATAGTCGTAAGTTGCATTCTTGGCTCCGATGTTGGTGCCGCAGGCGCGCAGCCTGTTGCAGGTCTCGCGACAGACATTTGCGGGTGCCGCCATATTCAGAACGCGTAACGCTGTGCCCATGAACTCGGGCTGAACCAGAATGCAATCGGAATGACAGTTTTCGGATTGCAACGCGTCCTCCGATCAGATGATGCGCGATGCAATGATCCGATCGATGCAAACAAAGTTCAGCGAGACAGAATGAGGACACACGCGCATCTCACGCCAACTTGCTCAACGGAAGGCGGCCAGATGACAGCATCGTCGTAGCATGACATCCTCCGATCAGAGGACGGACGATGTCTGATGCGGCAGTGAATGGAGACACGAGCGTTCAGGAAGTCGATCTCCTGATTGCGGGCGGAGGTCCTGCTGGCATGACCGCTGCACTGGTCGCCTCGCTCGAAGGTCTCGACGTGCTTTTGTGCGAAAAGTCGGATCAGGTTGGCGGAACCGGTTCGACATCAGCCGGCACGCTTTGGATTCCGGGCAACAGCCAAAGCCGTGTGGCCGGCTTCAGCGATAGCGGTGAACAGGCGGACCTTTATCTGAACGCACTGATCGGGGAAAACACCAATCGCGAACTGAGGGACGCCTATCTTCGAACCGGGCCAACGGCGATTGACTATTTGTGCGCTCGCTCCGACGTGCAGTTCCTTCCTTGCGGACAGCACCCCGACTACCGGAGCAACATGCCGGGCGCCGCTATCGCCGGTCGGGCGATCGTGCCCGAGCCGTTCGACGGACGCCTGCTCGGTGCAGAATTTCAGCGCATCCGTCCACCAGTGCCGGAGTTCTTGGTGTTCGGAGGCATGATGGTCGGCAAGGTGGACATCGCCCGGCTTGTCGGCCGCTTCGACTCGATTGCCAATTTCATTTATTCCGCGAAACTAATAGCGCGTTACGTGGCGGACCGGTTGAAATACAAGCGCGGGACGCGCCTCATGATGGGCAACGCGCTCATCGGTCGACTGTTCTACAGCTTGCGCAAGCGCAAGGTGCCGATCCTGTTCGACGCGCCGATTATTAATCTCACAGGCGATCGGCGTGGCGTCAGAGGTGCGCGCCTGAATCTCGGGGGCAGGGAAATTTCAGTTAAGGCTCGCAAGGGAGTCGTGCTTGCGACGGGAGGCTACGCGCACAACAAGCGCTTGCGCGAGAAGTTCATGCCTCAGCCGGTTCCCGAATATTCTATGAGCTACGAGGGCAATCGCGGTGATGGTGTCGACATTGGTCAGCAACTGGGCGCCGCGCTCACGCCCCGACAATGCACCAGCGGGTTATGGACGCCGGTGTCAGTCGTGCCACGGCCCGACGGCAGCAAGGGGCTGTTTCCACATCTTGTGCTCGACCGCGCCAAGCCCGGATTGATCGCGGTAAATTCAGCTGGCCGTCGCTTCGTCAATGAAGCGGCATCGTATCACGACTTCGTGCTAGCGATGTTCGAGAGCAACAAAACTACACCGTCGATCCCGGCCTGGCTGGTCTGCGACGCGGCGTTCCTGGGAAGATATGGCATGGGCGCCATCTACCCTGGTCACCGCAATCCCGGAAAATTCGTCGACAGTGGGTATCTCGACAGCGCGCGAACGCTCGAGGAGCTTGCCGGCAAGGTCGGTATAGATCCGATGCAATTGCAACGTACGGTCACGCGATGCAATGGCTTTGCCGAGACCGGTGCGGATAGCGATTTCGGTAAGGGTGAAACCGAGCTCAACCGCTTCAACGGCGATGCTGCCCATAAGCCCAATCCTTGCATCGGCCCCATAAATGCGTCGCCCTTTTATGTGCTTGCGGTCTGGCCGGCCGATATCGCAGTCAGTACGGGACTTGCGACCGACGTCGACGCGCGCGTGCTCGGCAACGATGGAAAGCCCATTCCCGGGCTCTATGCCTGCGGCAATGACATGGCTTCCGTCATGGCGGGGAGCTATCCAGGTCCTGGCACCACGCTTGGTCCAGCCGTTGTGTTCGCCTACCGCGCGGCGATGCATGCCAAGGGCGTTACAATATAGAGGCTTGTGTTAATCCCATTATCGCCATCATCATAATTTGCGGAGAGAACTCATGGCGCGTCTCGCGGGTAAAGTTGCATTCATCACTGGCGGCGGTGGCGGCATTGGCCGCGCCACCGCCGAACGCTTTGCCGAGGAAGGCGCAAAAGTTGTGATCGCCGAGATCGACGCGGAACGCGGCGAGGCTGCGGCCCAGTCCGCGCGCGCGCGCGCGAAGAATTCAGGCGGTGATGCTTATTTCATTCACTGCGATATCCGCGAGGGGGCAAAAGTAACGGCCGCCTTCGCGGCAACCGTTGAGCGGTTCGGCGGCCTGCATGTTCTTCACAACAACGCTGGTGGATCATCGCCGCAGGACGGCCCAGTGACAGACGTGTCGGAGGATGAATTCTGGCGGGTAATCACGCTCGATCTTTATGGCACGTTCCTGTGTTCCAAGCTTGGTATTCCGCACATGATCAAGTCGGGCGGCGGCTCGATCATCAACATGTCGTCCATCGTGGCGCTGCGCGCGCTTCCCGGGCGCGATTGCTATACCTCCGCCAAAGGCGCCGTCGCCGCTCTAACAAGATCGATGGCGGTGGAATATGCCGCCGATAAGATCAGGGTCAACGCCATAGCGCCCGGCGTCGTGCTCACCGAGCGGGTGAAGAAGCTGCTCGAAGGGTCGAAGGACATCGAGAAGCTGGCGGCGACACATTTGCATGGGTTGGGCCTGCCGATCCACATGGCCGACATGGCCGTCTATCTCGCCTCCGACGAGGCGGCGATCACCACCGGGCAGATATTGTCCGTCGACAGTGGCGCAACGATCCGATAGGCGCGTGCGCGCCCCGACGATATTTTGACTTGGTTCGCAAATTCCTTTACCCGCAGCGACACAATGGACCCGACGCGAAAAAAGGTAAATCTGTACAAGAAAGTGCATGCTCTTGTAATTGAATCGACAGCTGCGTCGTTCCCGCCGGGCGTTGATACTTCGCGTATCGTGGTTGAGCCGCCGCGTGACCGAAGTCACGGAGATTGGGCCACGAACGCCGCGATGGTGATGGCCAAGGAAGTTGGCCAAAAACCGAGTTCAATTGCGGCGTCTACGGCGGATAGTTTGCGCCAAAACGAAATGGTGCAAAAGGTCGAGATCGCGGGTCCCGGCTTTATCAATCTTAGTCTCAAGCCGCATGTGTGGGGTGAGGAACTTCGGCTGGTATTGGAAACGGGAAAAGATTACGGCCGGAGCGAAATCGGAAAAGGCGAAAAGATCAACGTTGAATACGTTTCCGCCAATCCGACCGGACCAATGCATGTCGGACACGGCCGCGGCGCGGTGTTCGGCGATGCGCTCGCCAATTTGCTTACCTTCGCCGGTTACGACGTTACGCGCGAATATTATATCAACGATGCCGGTGCGCAGGTTGATGTTCTCGCGCGTTCGGTTTTCCTACGTTATCGCGAGGCGCTTGGCGAAAGCATCATTATTCCCGATGGCTTGTACCCGGGTGATTATCTCAAAGCCGTCGGTGAGAAAATCGCCACCGAGCGCGGACCGTCATTAAAGAGCAGGCCGGAAGCCGAGTGGCTTCCGATTGTGCGCGCGAAGGCGGTTTCCTTGATGATGGACGCGATCCGGGATGATCTCGCCGCGCTCAATATACATTTCGATGTGTTCTTCTCCGAACGCTCGCTGATCGAGGGCAAGCGTGACGAAGTGGGAGCCGCGATCGAAAGCTTGCGTAAGAGCGGTGAGGTCTATGAAGGCCGGCTGCCGCCGCCCAAGGGCGGCAATCGTGAGGATTGGGAGGATCGCGACCAGACGTTATTCAGATCCACGGATTTCGGCGACGATGTCGACCGTCCGCTCAAGAAATCCGATGGCAGCTATACGTATTTCGCATCCGATATCGCCTATCATCGCTCGAAGGTGGCGCGCGGATTCTTAAACCTGATTGATGTGTGGGGCGCCGATCATGGCGGCTATATCAAGCGCATGCAGGCGGCGGTTAAAGCGGTCAGTGCCGGCAAGGCCGAATTGGATGTGAAGCTCGTACAACTGGTGCGGCTTCTGCGCGCTGGCGAGCCGGTCAAGATGTCGAAACGGGCAGGCAAGTTCGTTACGCTGCGGGAGGTGGTGGACGAAGTCGGACGCGACGCCGTTCGCTTCGATATGCTCTACCGCAAGAACGACGCAGTTCTCGATTTCGACCTTGTCAAGGTGATCGAGCATTCGCGCGAGAATCCGGTTTTCTATGTTCAGTATGGGCATGCTCGCGGGCAGTCGGTGTTCCGCAATGCGCGGGACGAAATGCCGGGACTGCCGGAGACAGCATCGGCCCGTGCGGCGTACCTCAAACAGGCACCACTTGAACGCCTCAGCGACGCCGGCGAAATCTCCTTGCTGCGACATATTGCGCTTTATCCACGCGTCGTCGAAAGTGCGGCCGCCGCCCACGAGCCCCACCGAATTGCATTCTATCTGTATGAATTAGCAAGTGAATTTCACGCGCATTGGACGCGAGGAAAAGACTTGCCTCATTTACGCTTCATTATCCAGAATGATCGAGAAACGACGACAGCCCGGCTCGCCTTGGTGGAGGGGATCGTCACCGTTCTCGCCTCGGGTCTATCGTTACTCGGGGTTAGCGCGCCG
>JBGQLL010000246.1:0-5247 GCA_041500065.1 Pseudolabrys sp. | reverse complement strand
GTGCATCTTTGAGCGCCCGCATCTTTGCACCGGTGACCGCCTGCGGCTAAACCGTGTAATGCCGACCCCGTAGCTCAGCCGGATAGAGCATCAGCCTTCTAAGCTGAGGGTCGCTGGTTCGAATCCAGCCGGGGTCGCCACAAAATCAAGGGCTTAGCTCGAGGGCTGGGCCCTTTTTTCATGTCGCGCATGTCGCAATAGTTCTCATTGTGGTTCAACGACTTCCAATAGCCGTCGGAAACTCCGCTCGACGCGACATGAGGGCCGTCAATGGATTCAGATGTTTTTAAGGAGATTGTTTCAACCTCGAAAAGGTAACGGCGTTACGAGTGCTCCCGATGGATCGACGCGACAAGACTCTCCTCGACAAGCAATTGTGGGGAATTAATCCGACGCCCCCAAGCCTCTCTGGCCTGGCACTCGTCGGAGTATTTTTAACGGGCATTATCGTCGGTTCTGTGCTGTTCGCTCGCGAACACAGGCAGACCCAGGTCGTCTCGAAGGACGTGACAGGAACAATTGCTCCCTAAGGCGTGGCGACGAGCCATTGCACAGCCCGCGGCGCGACTGTTGCTGCTCGCGTCTCATGTCCGCTTTATTAATCGGCGACGGACGAATGGCCGCTTTGTGTCAAAAGCAGCGCGGCGTAGCGCCATAACAGCGCTGTCGAGCGAGCTCAAGGTAGCGGCACCAGCTCCACCGGAAATGTCTTCATGTCATTGGGTATCGCCACATGAAGACCATAGACCACCGCTACGTTGTGCGCTTCGCCTTTCGCATTCGTGACGGCAACTGTCTTTCCCGGCGTGGCCATCACGCTAATCAAAATGCCTGTTACGGCCAGAACAATGTTGACCATTCGCATGTGGGCCTCCTATGCGGATGCCCCTCGCCCACCCAGGCCGGATATTTGATCTGGTCATGCAAAACGTTGGTGAGCGAGATCACAGAAACTGGATAATTTTTTCGAGCCCTACCTAGTTACCATCGCGTCGGTGTCGTTAAATTCGCCCAGAACTAGTTCTGTGACGCAGGGTTTGGAGGTCGAAATGGCACATTGGAAACGGGTAACAGGCACGGACGGTTATCCTATCGACGTAAACATGGATGTTGTCGCCTATCTGCACCCGTTCAAAGATCACACGGCCATTTGCTTTGTCGGCGGCCGGAGCGGCGAAGGCAAAGTTATGCTCGTCAGCGTCAGAGAAACTCCGGACATGATTCATTCGGCCACGCCGCTCCGTTCGGCCTGAGGCATCAGTCCGAATAAAGGGGCTCCTATTGCAAACCCGGCCGCATGGCTCATGATAGTGCGTTCGCGCCAGGACTGGTTGGCATCAAGGAGCTCACGGATGGTGCGGCAGGCCTCCGCACCGCGTTGACAAGGCCAGTGCTTAAAGGTTTACAGCACCTCCCGTGTAGATAGTCCCAAAGAATCGCCATATTATTCCCCAATGGACGGGTTGATTCTCCAAAAAACAGACAACCGATTCGGCTACGATTGGTCCCCAAACGACTACATTGTTTTGGATACCGGCCGCATCGTTGGCCGCATTTTATGGACGCACGTCGCACCCGTAGATCGGCGTTGGTTCTGGACTATTCTTGCTCACGGGCCGCGACCACGCATTGCTTGCGGTTACTCACAAACTCGCGATCAAGCGATGGGAGAATTAAAGGCCCAATGGATTCAGCACACTAATCCATCAGAAACCGGCACTTCTTCTCGATCGATATCGAATGAGCTTGATCGGCGGGCGTGAGATCACGGTCTGCCGCTTGGCTAAAGAATAGTGCAGACGCCGGGCTATGCTCTCATTCGAAGTATGAGAGACGAACTGCGCCTCAACCACAGCCTATTGGAATTTAGCCCCGGGCCTGTGATAAAATACAATTACGCCACGGTCCGGCGCCACGACGGCGCCGAATTATCGGATATGCAAGGATTTTTACGGGGGTTTTCTATGCGTTTGAAGACGATGATAACAATACTTGCTGCCATCGGCCTGCTCGCCGGTACCGCAGCCGCACAAGAAGGTACGCTCAAGAAGATCAAAGATACCGGCGCGATCACGATCGGCCACCGCGAGTCCTCGGTTCCGTTCTCTTATTATGACGACAAGCAGCAGGTCGTTGGATACGCCATGGACCTCTGCAACAAGATCGTTGACGCGGTAAAGAAGGATCTCAAGCTCGCCAAACTCGACGTGAAACTTCAGCCGGTCACCTCCGCCACGCGCATCCCGCTGTTGGCAAACGGCACCACTGACCTCGAATGCGGCTCGACCACCAATAATGCCGAGCGGCAAAAGCAGATTTCCTACACCATCACGCACTTCGTCACGGCCAACCGTTTCGTGTCGAAGAAGTCGGCCAAGCTCAAAAGGCTCGAAGACCTTAAGGGCAAGACTGTGGTTTCGACCTCCGGCACCACCAACATCAAGCAGATCACCGAGCTCAACACCGAGAAAAATCTTGGCCTCAATATCCTGCCGGCCAAGGATCACGCCGAGGCCTTCTTGATGGTCGAGACCGGCCGCGCCGCCGCTTTCGTGATGGACGACATCTTGCTCTACAGCCTCGTCGCAGGCTCAAAGGCGCCGGGAGACTACGAAATCTCCGCCGATGCGCTGTCGGTCGAACCTTACGGCATCATGCTGCGCAAGGACGATCCGGCCTTCAAGAAAGTAGTCGATGATGCCATGATCGCCGTCTACAAGAGCGGCGAGATCAACAAGATCTATGAGAAGTGGTTCCTGAAGCCGATCCCGCCCAAGGGCGTCAATCTGAACGTGCCAATGGGCGCTGCGTTCAAGAAAGTCGTCGCCAAGCCGACCGACAGCGGTGACCCCAAAGACTACCAATAGCCTCCAAATAAACGCTAGACTGAGCGGCGCGGACTTAAACCGCGCCGCAATTGTTCAGGGGCGGGGCTCGGATGAGCTACAACTGGAATTGGGGAATCTTTTTCCAGCTTTCTCCGGACGGCACTTACACCTATGCGCAACTTTTGTTGTTCGGCGCCGGCTGGACAATGGCGACGGCACTCCTCGCCTGGGCGATCGCACTTTCGGTCGGCGCGGTTATCGGGGTGATCCGCACCTCGCCGATCCCATGGCTGGTGTGGCTCGGCAATGCTTATGTCGAATTGTTCCGCAATGTCCCCCTACTGGTGCAGATGTTCCTATGGTACTTCGTATTGCCGGAAGTTATGCCGCAAGGGATCGGCGATTGGCTCAAGCAATCGGCCAACGCCTCGTTCTACAACGCCGTGATCTGTCTCGGACTCTACACCTCGGCGCGCGTGGCCGAGCAGGTCAAAGCCGGCATTTTGAGCCTGCGTAGTGGACAACGTATGGCGGCCCTCGCGATGGGCCTCACGCTGCCGCAGACCTATCGCTACGTTCTGCTGCCGATGGCGTTTCGCATCATCCTGCCGCCACTGAGTTCGGAATTTCTCAACATTATCAAGAATTCTTCGGTGGCATTGACCATCGGGCTTATCGAGCTCACCGCCGCGGCGCGCTCAATGTCGGAATTTTCTTTTCAGGTATTCGAAGCCTTCACCGGTGCGACTTTGATCTACATCATCATCAACATCTTCGTCGTGAGCGGCATGCGGTGGCTCGAACGGCGTGTCGCGGTGCCTGGCTTCATCAGCATGGGCCAACCGGCGGCAGCGCACTGAGAGCGGACGATGTTCTCCAACATCGACTGGAACGTTATTGTCCGCTCGCTGCCGTATTTGTTTTTCGATGGCATGCGCTTCACCATCATGTTGACGTTGATGGCGACTGCCGGCGGCATCGTCATCGGTACGTTGCTGGCGCTGGCGCGGCTCTCGAATATTCCTGGACTGTCCCATGGCGCGGGTGCCTACGTGAATCTGATTCGTTCGATGCCGCTCGTATTGGTGATCTTCTGGTTCTTCTTTCTGGTGCCTTATATCGGGCAATGGCTCACCGGCGCGCCGCGACCGATCCAGGTCGGCGCATTTCTGTCAGCACTGGTGACCTTCACATTGTTCGAAGCCGCGTACTTCTGTGAGATTATGCGCGCCGGCATCCAGTCGATTCCGCGCGGTCAGATCCAAGCGGCGCAGGCGCTCGGCATGCCCTACTGGGTTGCGATGGGAGAAATTATCCTGCCGCAAGCGTTCCGCAACATGCTGCCAGTGCTGCTGACGCAAACCATCATATTGTTTCAGGATACATCGCTGGTCTACGTGATCTCGGTCACCGACTTCCTTGGCGCAGCGTCCAAGGTCGCCCAGCGCGACGGACGGCTCGTCGAGATGTATCTGTTCGCCGCAATCGTCTATTTTGTCATTTCACTCGCCGCGTCCTACGGCGTTCGCCGCCTGCAACACCGCATCGCCATCGTTCGCTGAGCACCCATGATTACGGTCAGCAAAGTCAGTAAATGGTACGGCAAGGTGCAGGTGCTCAACAAATGCAGCGCCGAGATTGCCAAAGGCGAAGTTGTGGTCGTGTGCGGCCCATCGGGGTCGGGAAAATCGACATTGATCAAATGCGTGAACGGGCTCGAACCGTTCGAGGAAGGCACGATCACGGTTGACGGGATTTCGGTCGGTGACCCGAAGACCAAACTGTCGAAGCTACGCGCCCGCATCGGCATGGTGTTCCAGCATTTCGAGCTGTTCCCTCACCTCTCCGTCATGCGCAATCTGTCTCTGGCGCAGATCAAGGTGCTTGGCCGCGATCCGAAAACCGCCACCGAGAAAGGCATGAAGCTTCTCGAGCGCGTCGGACTGGGCGCGCATGCCGCCAAATTTCCCGGCCAGCTGTCAGGCGGTCAGCAACAGCGCGTCGCCATTGCCCGCGCTTTGGCGATGGATCCGATCGCCATGCTCTTCGATGAGCCGACCTCGGCGCTCGATCCGGAGATGATCCAGGAGGTCCTCGACGTGATGGTCGCGCTCGCCAAGGACGGCATGACCATGATCGTCGTCACCCACGAAATGGGCTTTGCCCGCAAGGTCGCCAACCGCGTTATTTTCATGGACAAAGGTGAAATCGTTGAGGATGCGCCAACTGCGGACTTCTTCGGCAAGCCGCGCAGCGAGCGAGCGCAACAGTTCCTGTCGAAAATCTTGCAACACTGAAGCCGCCAGCGGCCCGGAGATCGAGTTAGCGTGAGTGAGTGTGAGCGCTCGCGCCAGCCTGTTTGTCAATCGACGCTGTTTTCCTGGCTGTTGCAATGTCCGCTTTGTGCCAAAGCGGACAT
>JBGQLL010000245.1:0-5272 GCA_041500065.1 Pseudolabrys sp. | reverse complement strand
GGATGGGCCAATACTGGCTGCGTTCTCGCGGTCCGTTGTCCCCAAAGTTATCCCTTGGACACAAGATTTAGTGTTTGATTCAGATTTGATCACTATGTCTTGTTGACGTGTACAGCGAGTCCACTTAGCTTTGGTGTGTTCGGTGGCGTTGAGTTTCAGGTTCCCTCCGGACCCTCAGAACGGCTTTTCAGTCGATGAGCTCAACCCGCGCCAGAACCATGGCGTTTGGGACAGGGACTTTCTGTGCCCGGGACAAAAACCCGGGATCGAACCGGTGCCAGATCAGAGCGCGGGGCTTAGATGGGGTGGATGGGTCGAGCGAGTACGAGCGACGGCGGCGGATCGGGACAGGTCCGTCAGAAACAAAAGGGCGGTGGTCAACCGTCCGGAAATTTGGGGCTAGAGACACATGCGAATTGAACGGCGCTACACCAAGGATGGACAGCCGGCTTACGCGGGCATCGAGTTCCGGCTCACCACCAGCGAGATCCGCAATCCGGACGGCTCGGTCGTATTCAAGCTCGACAATGTCGAGGTGCCGGAATTCTGGTCGCAGGTCGCCGCCGACGTTCTGGCGCAAAAATATTTCCGCAAGGCCGGTGTCCCCGCCCGCCTGAAGAAGGTCGAAGAGAATTCAGTGCCCTCGTTCCTGTGGCGCTCGGTCGCCGACGAGGACGCGCTTGCCACGCTGCCCGAAAGGGACCGCTACATCGGCGAGCAGAGTTCCAAACAAGTATTCGATCGTCTCGCCGGCACCTGGACCTATTGGGGCTGGAAGGGCGGCTATTTCGAATCCGAGGAAGACGCGCAGTCTTTCTTCGATGAGCTGCGCTTCATGCTGGCTGCGCAAATGTGTGCGCCGAACTCACCGCAATGGTTCAACACCGGCCTGCATTGGGCCTACGGCATCGATGGTCCGAGCCAGGGCCACTATTACATCGACCCGTTCACCGGCAAGCTGACCAAGTCGAAATCCTCCTACGAGCATCCGCAGCCGCACGCCTGCTTCATCCAGTCGATCAACGACGATCTCGTCAACGAAGGCGGGATCATGGACCTGTGGGTGCGCGAGGCGCGCCTGTTCAAATACGGCTCCGGCACGGGCACCAATTTCTCCGCGCTGCGTGGCGAAGGCGAGAAACTGTCGGGCGGTGGCCGCTCCTCGGGCCTGATGTCGTTCCTCAAGATCGGCGACCGCGCCGCGGGCGCGATCAAGTCGGGTGGCACCACGCGCCGCGCGGCCAAGATGGTGATCGTCGACATCGACCATCCCGATATCGAGACCTACATCGACTGGAAGGTGATGGAAGAGCAGAAGGTGGCGGCGCTCGTCACCGGCTCCAAGATCAACCAGAAGCACCTCAAGGCGATCCTCAAGGCCTGCGTGAATTGCGAAGGCTCGGGCGATGATTGCTTCTCGCCGGAGAAGAACCCAGCGCTGAAGCGCGAGATCAAGCTCGCGCGCAAGTCGATGGTCCCCGACAACTACATCAAGCGGGTGATCCAGTTCGCCAAGCAGGGCTACAAGGACATCAATTTCCCGACCTACGACACCGACTGGGATAGCGAGGCCTATCTCACCGTCGCCGGGCAGAATTCGAACAATTCGGTGCGCGTCACTGACGGCTTCCTCAAATCGGTCGAAGCCGACGGCAAGTGGGACCTCACCTATCGCAAGAACGGCAAGCTCGCGAAGACGCTCGATGCGCGTGCGCTGTGGGAAAAGATCGGCCACGCCGCCTGGGCCTCGGCCGATCCTGGCCTGCAATACCACACCACGGTCAATGACTGGCACACCTGCCCGGCCTCGGGCGAAATCCGCGCCAGCAATCCGTGCTCGGAATACATGTTCCTCGACGATACCGCCTGCAATCTGGCGTCGTTGAACCTGCTTACCTTCCGCGACGAAAAGACCGGCAAATTCCAGGTCGAGAGTTACGAGCACGCGGTGCGGCTATGGACCGTGGTGCTGGAAATCTCGGTGATGATGGCGCAGTTCCCCTCGCGCCAGATTGCCGAGCGTTCCTTCGAATTCCGCACCCTCGGCCTCGGCTATGCCAATATCGGCGGCCTGCTGATGACCTCCGGCATTCCCTATGACTCGGATGCCGGCCGCGCCATCGGCGGCGCTCTCACCGCCATCATGACCGGCGTGTCCTATGCGACCTCGGCCGAAATGGCCGAGAAGCTCGGCGCCTTCCCCGGTTACAAGAAAAACCGCGAGCACATGCTGCGCGTGATGCGCAATCACCGGCGCGCGGCCTACAACGAGCGCACCGGCTACGAGAAAGTCGCAACGCCGCCCGTGCCGCTCGACCACGCCTCCTGCCCCGATCAGGCGTTGATCGCGCACGCCACGGCCGCCTGGGACCGCGCGATCGCGCTCGGAGAGAAGCACGGCTACCGCAATGCGCAGGCGACCGTGATCGCCCCCACCGGCACCATTGGCCTGGTGATGGATTGCGACACCACCGGCATCGAGCCCGATTTCGCGCTGGTGAAGTTCAAGAAGCTCGCCGGCGGCGGCTACTTCAAGATCATCAACCGCGCGGTGCCGGAAGCCCTGCGCACACTTGGCTACAGCGAGGCGGATATCGCGGAAATCGAAGCCTACGCGGTCGGTCACGGCACGCTGGCGCAGGCGCCCGCGATCAACCACACCACGTTGATGGCCAAGGGTTTCACCGAGGAAGCCATCGCCAAGGTCGAGAAGGCGCTGCCGACGGCCTTCGACATCAAGTTCGCCTTCAACAAGTGGACGCTGGGTGAGGATTTCTGCCGCGACAAGCTCGGCATCTCCGCCGAGGATCTCGCCTCTCCTGCCTTTGACCTCCTCGCCGCGCTCGGCTTCGGCAAGCGCGAGATCGAGGCCGCCAACATCCATGTCTGCGGCGCCATGACGGTGGAAGGCGCGCCGCATCTCAAGGCTGAGCATTATCCGGTGTTCGACTGCGCCAATCCCTGCGGCCGCACCGGCAAGCGCTATCTCTCGGTCGAAAGCCACATCCGCATGATGGCGGCGGCGCAGCCGTTCATTTCCGGCGCCATCTCCAAGACCATCAACATGCCGAACGAGGCGACGGTCGAGGACTGCAAGGAGGCCTACCTGCTCTCCTGGAAGCTGGCGCTGAAAGCCAACGCACTCTACCGCGATGGCTCCAAGCTCAGCCAACCCCTCAATTCGCAACTTATTGCTGACGAGGACGACGAAGAGGATGCCGTCGAGGCCTTCCTCGAGCGTCCGGCCGCGGCGCGCGCCACAGCGCTCGCCGAGAAAATGGTTGAGAAGGTCGTCGAGCGTATCGTGGTGATGCGCGAGCGCGAGCGCATGCCTGATCGCCGCAAGGGTTACACTCAGAAGGCGGTGGTCGGCGGCCACAAGGTCTATCTCCGCACCGGCGAATATGACGACGGGCGTCTCGGTGAGATCTTCATCGACATGCACAAGGAAGGCGCGGCGCTGCGTTCCATCATCAACAATTTCGCTATCGCGGTGTCGCTCGGCCTGCAATACGGCGTGCCGCTGGAGGAATATGTCGATGCCTTCACGTTCACCCGCTTCGAGCCGCAGGGCCCGGTGCAGGGCAACGACTCGATCAAATACGCGACCTCCATCCTCGACTACGTGTTCCGCGAGCTCGCCGTCTCCTACCTGGAGCGTTTCGATCTCGCCCATGTGGACCCGAGCGAGGCCGGTGGCTTCGACGCGCTCGGCAAGGGCGTGGAGGAAGGCAAGCCTGCGACCAACTACGTGTCGAAGGGCCTGACGCGTTCGCGCACCGACCGTCTCTCCGTGGTGCGCGGCGTTACGGCGCCCGCACCAGGTGGCAATGTCACAGCGCTTGCCTCGGTCGGCGGTGCGCGCGCCGAAGTTGCCGGCACCGCCGCGCTCAAGGTCGAGCCTGAAGCGAAGCTTTCGCCGGCCGAGCAGCTCGAGCAGCGCATCGACCCGCAGGATGCGCGCGCGCATGCCAAGGCGGCGGCTTCCGAGAAACGCGCCGAGGCGCGCGCCAAGGGCTACGAAGGCGAAGCCTGCGGCGAATGCGGCAATTTCACGCTGGTGCGCAACGGCACCTGCATGAAGTGCGACACGTGTGGATCAACGACGGGGTGTTCGTGAGTACGCCGAAAAACACCAGAGACATGGAACGCGCGCAAGCCGCGTTCCATAAGAAGGAGGCCCAGGCCCGCGAAGGCGCCAGCGCCACGGCCGAATACAAGGCCGCGGCCAATGCCGAGCGCGCCAAGACCGAGCGGCTGAAGGCGTTGCGGCTCGCCAAGGAAGCGGCCGAACGCGAGGCTGCTGCGAATGCGCCGCCGCCACCACCGAAACCGGTCGGAAAACCGAAGGGCGCGGCGAAAAAGAAGAAGTGACGGCGGGGGCGTGGTTTTACAGCGTCGAGCGGATTTCACGGCGTCATCGTAAGACCAAAATCCTTCGATACATTTCCAATCAGCGTGCGCCGCTTTTTTAAAACGCTTTAGGCGCGCATCCAAGTTTGCCTCGGCGGTCCCTCATGACCTCAGCCAAAGCACAGATCGTTGTGATCCCGCACGGCGGCGGCGATGACGGCCTCGAGACGCTAGTGATTGTGGTGATCTCCCTCGCACTTCTTGGCTTTGCGATAATGCGCACCTACAGAGGTCGTCATCTGGACCTCGCCCTGGGGTGGATTGCGAAACAATTTAGAAAGATATTTGGGCGCTAATTCCAATTGACCTTGTGACCGGCAGACGGGGGCCGCGATATGGACGCGACGCAAAGACGCGTGTGGAAATTGAAGCTGCTCGGCATCGTGATCGGGATAATCATCCTGATCCCCGATCCTGGCGTGGAAATGGGACCTGCTGTAGCCGTCGTCTGGGGATAGCTACAATTCCGTCAAAATCCGAACAAAGAATGCCGTTTGGTAACCCGCAGAAACAGAAACCAACTTGAAGCGGAGTAGTCACTTGCGTCTGCCGAAGCATCTGCCTGAAGGCACGAAATACGTGGTCGAGAGCTGTGGGCCTCTCGTTCGCCGGTTCGTCGAGTTGCCGAATGGCAAGACGATTCCATTGCCAACCCGAAAAGCTCAGACGTGCGGCTGCGCCGAGCGGGTCAGCATCGTGCCCGAACAGACGGCTGACGCCGTCGAGTCGCCGCCTGTCACGGGGCCGCTCGCGCTCCCTTGAGTATGATCACGCGGCGCGTTCAACCCGCGTATCGATCTCACTGCGCAATATCCCGAAATCAATGGGCTTGGTCAGAAGCGCTTCAGCGCCATTCTCC
>JBGQLL010000244.1:0-5284 GCA_041500065.1 Pseudolabrys sp. | reverse complement strand
CTTTTCAAGGCTGGGGAATTCGGAGACCACAAGACGTTCCTTCAGCCCGGCCTCATACGTCGCATCTGGAACGCCGCGACAAAGGTAACGCACGCCGAAGGGGGCGAGTGCGACAGGCGCCATCTTGGCATAGGCGGCAAGCTTGGCGGGGTCCTTGATCTCGCGATAGGTCGTGATCCAGTAGGCCTTGGGCATTTGTACACTCCCGTTGATAGGCACCAATTCTAGCGTGCGCGGGCGCATACGAGGAAGTCGGGATTCGCGCTTGCGCAAGAATGAGCGGACGTGGTGGGGTGGGCCCATGATCGCACGGTTCCTGCTCGCCCTGTTCGCCACGCTATTCATCGCCGCACATGCCCGCGCCGCCCAATGCGGTGGTGATTTCAATACGTTCCTGTCCGCCATGGGGCGCGAGGCGCAGGCAGCGGGCGTTTCGCGCGATGTCATCGCCCAGGCCTTTGCCGGTGTCACCATCGATCAGGCCGTGCTCTCGTTCGATCGCCGCCAGCGCGGCATGTTCCACGCCAAGAGCTTTGAGGAATATGCTTCCACCCGCGTCATCCCGGCCCGCATCAAGCGCGCCAAAGGGCTGATGCAAAAAAATGCCCAGCTGCTGTCGCGCATCCAGCAGCAGTTCGGCGTGCCAAAAGAATTGCTGATGGCGATATGGACGCTGGAAAGCGACAACGGCACCGGCGACATGGGCAAGCTGCCGGTGGTCCGCACGATCGCCACTTTGGCGCATGACTGCCGCCGCACCGAGCTGTTCCAGACCGAGCTCATCGCCGCGCTCAAGATCCTCCAGCGCGGCGACCTGCCGTTGCGCGACCTCATCGGCGCCTTTGCCGGCGAGATCGGGCAGACGCAGTTTCTGCCGTCCTCATACATCAAGTACGGCGTCGACTATGACGGCAACGGCCATGTCGATCTGCGCCACAGTGTGCCGGATGTGCTCGCCTCCACCGCCAATCTGCTGAAGTCCAACGGCTGGCGCGCCGGCGCGCCGTTCAGCGAGGGCACCGAGAACTTCCAGGTGATGCGCGAGTGGAATCGCTCCGAGGTCTATCGCAAGACCATGGTGCTGTTTGCCGAGCGGCTCCGGGAGCCGTAGTTAGAGCCCGTTTCGTCAACACCATCCCCAGCCAATTCGCCGCAGCAGCCTTTGACCCAAGTCAAAGGCTGCCGGAAGGCGTGTCCTAGCGCGCGCAGTCATATAAGGACCCGCATCGATGAACATGACGCATTACATGGAGCTCTTGTCGGTCAATCAGCCGTGGAATTTGCTGATATTCATGGCGGTGCCGATCGTGCTGGCCGAGACAATTGCCGTCACCGAGCTCTACATTCTCTATACGCGCGAATACAAAGGCTCCGTGCGCGCGCTCAACCGAGCCTGCAGCATTGTGGTCGGCATCTATTTCACCGGCGTATTTTTCTATCTTCTGGCGTTTGCCGTCATCCCGATCACCGCGGCCAACGCCTGGCGCGGCCCCGGCGACATGATCGCGGTCGGCTTTTATCTGCTCGGCATTGTGCCGCTGCTCGGTCTCACGCTGGTCGATCTCAACGTGATCGGCCGCGAGCGCGACCTGCACGGCAAGATGGCGATCCATGCCGGCTTTGTGGCGCTGTTCCTGATCGTGGGTCACATCGCCATGATCTTCGGCATGCTCGACCCATCGGTGCTTTACGCTGTCGCTGGCGCCCACGGATATTAAGACGCGCCCGGAAGCGAATGTATTTCCATAAAAAAACCCCGCCAAAAGCCCGGCGGGGTGAAGTGGGAGGAAACGCCTTCACGCACACAGCCTGCAGGAAAGAGGCAGGATTGTTTGTGAGGCAGCTCACATTGGTTTGGCAGGCCAACGGTTATTGTCCGCGCGAAAAGCGAAAGAGCTGGTCCGGCGGATCAACAAGAGTGTGTCATGACGGCTTTCATTGTCGAAAATTCGAAGCTCATCATGGTTTTCCTGCTGATAGGAACGATTATCGGGTTGTCGGCTTTTGGCAATCGACCCTATCGGCATGAAACGCGCGACTGATGAAGCTATTTTTTCCGACTGCCGGCAGCCATCTTGCCGTTGCGTGTACTGCGTTTTTTTGCTCGCCCGCGCTTTGTCCGTGGCGATGTCGCGGTACCGAAGGCCATCTTCGACAGCGGGCCGCGCACCTCTGAAAATATCATCCATCCTATTCCCGCTGCGATAAGGGCGGAGGCGACCGGATTGTTTTTCGCCTGCTTGGCCAAGAGTGGAAGGATGTCATCTCCTATCGCGCGCGGATTGACGCCAAACAAGTCGCTCACAATTGTCGACGGAGAAGCGTGATAGCGCAGATCGGCGATCCGGTCGGAAAGACGCTCTCGCGACCGGTCCGCTTTGCGTTCCAGTTGTGCTGACGAAGCCATAGGTTCACCTCATGTTTGCGATGGTTGAATCTTTTTGCAGTTGGTCGATGGTTTTCGAGGGGGCGAGACGGTCCAGGCTCAAGCGATTGATGCCGAACCAAATGAGGCCCGCTCCAACGAGTAGGGTGGCGGCGGCGATGATGAGAATCGCAACCGGCCAGGAAAGGCCGTAGGCGACAAGACCGGCGATGGCGGCCTGCAGCAACAGGACGACCGTTGCCATCAGCAGAAGCCCACCAGCGCCGATCAGCGCGGCTGACCAGGCGGTAAACGTGAGCTTTTCGGAAACCTCCGCCCGTAATAGTTGGAGTTCTGTCTGAATCAGAACACCGATTTCCTTCAAGGCATCGCCGGCGAGGTCCACGACCCCTTTGTCGCGCGCACGCACAGGTCGCCTCCGGCTCACTACTTCACCGGATGCCGAACTCGCTGCCATTGTGCGCTCCCCAAAACGGCATCATGCCGCCAGAGTGATAACGGCAGTTGCGAGTTCTGGTTCCGTGACGGAGCCTGTTTACTTCCAAAGCTCGCTGTAGTTGTGGAAGTTCGGAAGGATCGGGTCCGAACGCGTCGGCTCCATCACCGGAAGCAGCCGTTTCAGCACCGCATTGATCGCACCGGAGGTATGTCTCACGTACAGATCGACGGGGTAGAGCGATTGGCGCAAATGCCACTTCGGATCGTAGTTCAGGCTCCCGCTGTAAAAGCGCTTGTAGCCATTGGCGATGGCCCATTCGATGACGTCGTGAAACACCCGATAATAGAGGTTGAGGTCGAACGCGACGGAGTAATCAAAGCCCACATAGTCGTGCGAGAGCGTCTCGCCCTGCACCAGGCATAAGCCAAACGCGATGATCCGGTTATCCTGACGCCAGATGAAAAACCGAACCTTGTCGGGCATCCGGCGTCCGATTTCGCACAAAAATTCCCGGGTGAGCTTCTCGAACTGCAGCGGCGAACGTTCATAGACCTTTTCGTAAAGCGGATAGACGTCGTCGATAACCGCGGTCACATCGCCAACGACGCTCACGGTGATCGCCGGCTTTGCCCGCTCGGCGGCGCGCAGCTTTCGCCGGACTTTTCCGCGCGTCCGCGGGCTGAGCATGTTGGACAGATAATCCTCGAAATTCTTGTAGTCGATGTCGAGCGTGGTCATTGGCATGCTGGGCACGCGGGCGAATCCGGCGTCCTGCAAGCATTGCAGCGGTGCGCGATATTTGGCGGGAAATTCCTTGAGGACAATCATCGCGCAGTTCAATTCGTGCGCCAACTGCGGCAACGATCTGGCCAGCGACGCGGCAATCGCAAATTGGGATGGCTCGTCACCGTCAAGGTGGCCTTCGCCGGCTGTGCATCCCACCATCATCGTGCGTGCGAACATGAAACGCGGGCAAAGACGGCGTACGCCGGCAATGAGTTTCTTCACGTTTCCGCTGAGGCCGGCCAGGAGATCCTGATCGATCAAAAAATACGGCTGGATGGCGCAGACGCCGTCTTTGCTCTCGATGATCAGGTAGCCGTACTTGAAACCATTCTTCAGCGTATCTTCGAGAAGTTCGTAATATCGATGGTCCTTTCGCTCTTGAGCGAACGCCGACTGCCAATGCGATGAGCCGGAAATCTCGTCCCGTGAGGCAAGTCTGGTTGATAAGATCGGCTGGCTGATAGCGGACGTCAGCCCCGAAGCAACCGCGCGCGGCATAACACCGATGCGTTCTATCCGATCAAACTTGGCGATGATTGCGGCAAGCCGAGTTCGAATTCAAAACTGCTGTAATAAGGAAAGCCCAGCCCAACACCCAATTGCTTGCGTCCCGATCGCAGAGCGCGCCGCGCGATCTGGGCATCAAGCGCAACTCGAACGAGATCGGGAAGCTGACGTGGAGTTTCCCAGATTGAACGCAATATCGCACTCAGGTCCGGCGTACCGTCGGGCCGCAAACCCAGGGTCGCAGCGAGCGGAAGCGTTCTATGGGCGGCATCGATGATGACACGGCAGGCAGCAAACGGAATGCGATGCTCGGCGGCGATCTCCGCCGCAATGTGCGATTCCATATCGACGGCAGCCGCACCCGTCTCATCATGGAGCTGAAACTTTTCCACAGGGCCGGGGATAACGGCGTCCGCCCCGACGACGTGCGCGTGAACGGCGTTCGGCAGCGTCTCGAGAAGTCGCTGTGCCCAGGCGCGATCGGTGGCAAGTATCTTCTTACCGTTCCTGACAGCGGACGCCACGACCCAGTCACCTGCAACGAGATCGGGCGCCAACCCGCCGGCGATTCCAAAACTGATGATTCCCGAAGCGCCGCGTGCAATTGCCGCACCAAGAGCGGCACGCAGCCCCGAACTTTGATTGCAAATTACCGAAACCCCAGGACCGCGCGCGATGCCGGCCTCAAGCTTTAAACAGGTAACGGCTACGACGCCCTCTTGTCCCGACATCCGCACCCCGCTCCACCGGCAACATTTATCCCAAAGGCTGCCGCCACGGTCAACGCCACTACACCGTGAAAAATGAAGCCGGCGGGCCGATTCCGGAACATCTTTGGGGATGATTCCGTGCTCAGCGCGCGAATAGGCAAGATTTCCTGCTCGGCATGACACGCCAGCGTCGAGGGGCTACATTCGCCCCGATGTCATTGCATAGAGCCCGGAATGAGCCTTGAAATCGAGGGCCTCTTCGCTGAAGCGGAGGCAGATCGTTACACGCTGCACACCCGTCATCTTAACGAACAGATGGTGCGGGTGCTCAAGACGATCGGATTCGACCGCGCATATCAGCGAGGCAAAGGTCAATATCTCTACGATCGTGAGGGCCGGCAGTATCTCGATCTGCTGAGCGGGTGGGGCGTGTTCGCGCTCGGCCGCAATCACCCT
>JBGQLL010000243.1:0-5289 GCA_041500065.1 Pseudolabrys sp. | reverse complement strand
GAACTCGGCATCCATGCGGATACCCTTGATGTTCACGATGCGCGGTCGACCGTCTGCAAATACGGTCCCGGAGACATGCCGTGACTGCCGTTCGGTCGTTACCGTAACGGTGATGAGACTTTCGTAGTCCTCCGGCATTTCCCGCGTCACCTCCTCGACCACGATGCCGCGCTCCTTCGCCACTAACGGCGCAGACACGACATTAACGTCACCGAGCATCGGACGCAGCAGACCGGCGAGCGCCGCTGAAGTGAGTGCCTTGGTATTCATTTGCGCGACAGCGCCTTCGTAGGTTAGCTGCACCTTGCTGATACCGGTTTCAGTCAGCTGCCCGGCAAAGGAGCCCAGTTTTTCGGCCAATGCGACGAACGGCTTGAGTTTTGGGGCTTCTTCAGCACTGATTGAGGGGAAGTTGATGGCATTGCTGATGGCGCCGCGCAAAAGATAGTCCGACATTTGCTCTGCAATCTGCAGAGCCACATTTTCCTGCGCTTCCGAAGTGGATGCGCCGAGATGCGGCGTAC
Source organism: Pseudolabrys sp. (assembly GCA_041500065.1). Taxonomy (GTDB): domain Bacteria; phylum Pseudomonadota; class Alphaproteobacteria; order Rhizobiales; family Xanthobacteraceae; genus Pseudolabrys. The sequence goes on along the minus strand of JBGQLL010000243.1, from coordinate 4,765 downwards.
ACACTACATTCGGGAGGCCGAATAGCGGATTTTCCGTCGCCGGTTCGGTTACAAACACGTCGAAGGCGGCGCCGGCGACATGCCCGTTCTTGAGGGCCTCGTACAATGCGGCCTCGTCGACCAAGCCACCACGCGCGCAATTGATGATGCGCACACCCTTTTTCATGGCCTTTATGGCATCGGCATTGACGACGTTACGTGTCTTTTCGGTAAGCGGCGTGTGCAGCGTGATGAAGTCGGCACGCTTAAACAACTCATCAAGCTCAACTTTCTCGACGCCAAGATCGCTGGCGCGGTCGGCGGACAGGAATGGATCGTAAGCGATCACTTTCATCTTCAGTCCGAGAGCGCGGTCCGCAACGATAGAGCCGATATTTCCACAGCCGATGACACCGAGCGTCTTGCCGAAGATCTCCACGCCCATAAATTTATTCTTTTCCCATTTGCCGGCACGGGTCGATGCGTCGGCTTCCGGAATCTGCCGCGCCAATGCCAGCATGAGCGAAATGGCGTGCTCGGCGGTGGTGATCGAATTGCCGAATGGCGTGTTCATCACAATGATGCCACGCGCAGTCGCGGCCGGAATATCGACATTGTCGACGCCGATACCGGCGCGACCTATTACCTTCAGGTTTTTGGCCTGCTCGACGATTTTTGCCGTTACTTTTGTGGCCGACCTGATGGCAAGACCGTCATAATTGCCCACGGCGCCAGCAAGTTTTTCCTTGTCCTTGCCAAGCGCGGGCTGGAAATCAACCTCGATGCCGCGATCTTTGAAAATCTGGACGGCGGCAGGAGATAGCGCATCGGAAATAAGGACCTTGGGCATAGCGAAGACTTTCAAAAATGACGGGAAAGGGTTTGGCGGCCCCGCGCAGGGACATCACGCGGCCTTGGAGAGTGTGGCTTTGGCTTCGGCGAAGGCCCAGTCGAGCCAGGGCAGCAGTGCCTCAATATCGCGCCGTTCTACGGTCGCTCCACACCAGATGCGCAGGCCCGGCGGCGCATCCCGGTAAAAGGCGATGTCGTAAGCGACGCCTTCCTTCTCGAGCAGACCCGCCAACGTCTTTGCGAAGGCCGCCTGATCATCGCCGGCAAGCCGTGTCACGGCCGGATCGACGACCTTCAGGCACACCGACGTGTTCGAGCGCTCGCCCGCATTTTTCGCGAGATGGTCGATCCATGCAGTCGCCGCGACCCAATCGGACAAAGTTTTTGCATTGGCATCCGAGCGCGCGACCGTCGCAGGCAGGCCACCGACCGATTTGGCCCAAAGCAATGCGTCAAGATAGTCTTCCACGCATAACATCGACGGCGTGTTGATGGTCTCGCCGGTAAAAACTCCTTCGTTGAGCTTGCCGCCCTTGGTCAGACGGAAAATTTTCGGAAGTGGCCAAGCCGGTTTGTAGCTTTCGAGCCGCTCTACCGCGCGCGGTGAGAGAACGAGCATCCCGTGTGCGCCCTCTCCGCCGAGTGCTTTTTGCCAGGAAAAAGTGACCACATCGAGCTTCGGCCAATCGAGTTTTTGCGCGAAAGCCGCCGAAGTGGCGTCACATATGGTGAGGCCTTTGCGGTTTGCAGCAATCCAGTCGCCGTTTGGTACGCGGACGCCGGACGTTGTGCCGTTCCAGGTGAAAACGACATCGGTTGAAAAATCGACCTTGCCAAGATCCGGCAGCTCTCCATAGGGCGCTTTGACGATGGTGACGTCTTTGAGCTTAAGCTGCTTTTCGACGTCAGTGACCCAGCCCTCGCCGAAGGATTCCCAGGCGAGCATTGTCACCGGCCGCGCTCCCAACAGCGACCATAGCGCCATCTCCACCGCACCCGTATCGGAGGCTGGCACGATGCCGATTCGGTAATCGGCGGGGATTTCCAGCACTTCACGGGTGAGGTCGATGGCGCGCTTGAGCTTCGCCCTGCCGATCTTTGATCGGTGCGAGCGTCCAAGGACTGCGTCGGTGAGGCTTTGGAGACTCCAGCCAGGGCGCTTGGCGCACGGGCCGGATGAGAAGTGCGGGATCGCCGGCCGCACGCCGGGCTTGGTCGCCGTCATGATTTCTATCCTTCCAGATAGGCGCCCCTCGTTGGGGAGGGGTGTCCCACTGGCGGAGATAGGCGACTTATCCGCCGCGGTCAACTCTTGGGAAGAAAAAGCGGGAGCTTTAGTTGTGGGGCGGTTACTAGAATCGCAATCCGACGCCGACCTGCCCGGTCTGAACGTTTGAACGGGTCTGGTTTACCGGCGCGAAGGCGATAAATTGCCATTCGCCGCGAAGAAATACACTGGGCGTCACCGCCCAATCCAGGCCGAGGGCGGCGGCGACGCCGGCTACGAAGACGTTGTTCTGGCCGCTGCTGGCCGACTGCTGGAAACGGACGGTCGGGGCCGGAAGGATCGAAAAATCGTCTGTTACGGTTACAGTCGTCCCGTAGTTTAAACGCCCCACCGCAATGCCGACCGCCGCATACGGCAGGAATTGATCGAAAGCATAGCCGGCGCGCGCACGCAGGGTTGCATAGTCGACAAGCTTGAACGCCGACTCTGCTGTGATGTTCACATTATGCGTTACGGTGTCTGACGTGGTTACGGTGCGCGATATAGAATCACTCACAGACGATTGCAGGACCGATGGGTGCATGTAAGCGAGATCGGCACCGAGTACGAGCTCACTCCATTGAACGTTATAGCCAACGAATCCGCCGAACACCGGGCCGTTGGTCGAATTGCGAGGCAGTGCTGTCCAGCTCGAGGGTTGGGCCTCGTTTTCCAGGGTTGAATTGCGCAGGATAAAGGCTACCAGCGGACCAGTGCTGTCACCAAAATCGGTATTCAGGTTGCCGTAACCAACTTGGACGCCAGCCTGCCAACCATCCCACCGCACAAAGCTCGGCGCCACTGAACCGCGCAGCGGCCAATCCGCTGCCATCGCGCGATCCGCACACGCGCTGGCCAGCAAAGCGCAAACCGCAATGGCAAAGCGCGGCGCTGCTGGGCCAACCGTGGCCTGCCGCAATCTGACCCCAAGACGAAACCCTTTCATGGCCGCAGCCCCATTCTTTTCACTTCAATCGTCCACTGTTAGTCGAGCGCCCCTAACCCCTGCTGGGCAGCGGTTGTGGCAGTAAATCGCAAGCGTCGAAGTTCAGCGGCAGGCCAAGCTTGGTGTCCTGCGATGTCAGACGGCGCGGAGCTGCGAGCGTCTGCGCCCACGGCTTCGTTGAGACCATCAAAATTGGTGCTTGTGTTGAGACTGAAGCCGGCCCCGAGGAAGGGCGTGAAATTCCACCAGGTGCCCCGATCGAGATAACTGTTGAACAGGAATGTCCACTCGTACTTACTGCCCGTATAACGATCCGGCATAAACGCGCCGCCAACATCGCCAATGTCGAGGCCATGGAAATTGGCGCCGGCGCGATATTCGCCTGTGACGTCGAGGCGCAACCAATTGTCGCCCAAGCCGAAGAACGGAGCAGCATCGAATCTCTTGTTGTGCGCGGACTCAAATCGGCCGAAGTTTTCATCGAATGGGCTTACGGCGTGCTTGGTCCCGAACCCGGTATCACCGCGCAGATACCAACCTGAAAAATCCTGGACCGGCGCCAACGGAGGCACTGTGAGGTCGGCGGAATGGACGACGCCGACAGCGGCGAAGGAAGTAATCACCGCAACTACTGACCCCTTAAAACGCAGCGCAACCATTTCAATCGGCCCTCACAACAAACGCCTACACGGCGATCGGAGGAACGATGGCAGCAAAACCTTAATTGCCGCTTAACCTTAATTATTAACCACGCTCGTTAAACAATTTGATCAGTGTGCAAGAAACGCCAGCGGCACAAATGCAAGTTGGCGCGCACGAAATTTTGCGATTTAAGAAATCGTTTACAGTCGAAAATTTATGGCCGTAAATTTCGACGGCGCGTCAGGCAGCGACTTCGCTTAGCGCCTCGACGACATCATCGACGACTGATTCGACCAATGTCCTGTCGTCGCCCTCGCCCATCACGCGGATGACTGGCTCGGTACCGGAAGGTCTCACAATCAGTCGACCGCCCCGGCCAAGCTTGTGCTCAGCACTCGCGATCGCCGAACGTACCTGCGCGTTCTCCAGCGGCGTGCCCTTCTGATAGCGGACGTTCTTGAGGATCTGCGGCAACGGCTCGAAGCGGTGGCAGAGCTCCGAAACGGGCTTGTCACCGCGTTTGACGACGGCAAGCACTTGCAATGCGGCAATGAAGCCGTCACCGGTCGTTGTGTAGTCCGACAGAATAATGTGGCCGGACGGCTCGCCGCCGATATTGTAACCGTGGGTGCGCATGTGCTCGAGGACGTAGCGGTCACCGACCGGCGTGCGCACCAATTCAAGGCCGAGACCTCCGAGATGGCGTTCAAGGCCAAGATTGGACATCACGGTAGCGACTACGCCGGGCCGCTGGAGCCTGCCGTCTTCCTTCCAGCTCTCGGCAATGACCGCGAGGAGCTGGTCGCCGTCGACCGTATGCCCGCGCTCGTCCACGATCATCACCCGATCGGCATCGCCATCGAGCGCTATACCGATATCGGCGCGCATCTCGCGTACTTTTCGCGAAAGCGCCGCTAGGTCCGTAGAACCGCAGTCCTTGTTGATGTTGAAACCGTCGGGATCAACACCGATGGAAATCACATCTGCACCCAATTCCCACAGGGTACCAGGCGCCACCCTGTAGGCAGCACCGTTCGCGCAATCGATGACGACGCGCAGGCCTTCAAACGACCCCGCCT
>JBGQLL010000242.1:0-5328 GCA_041500065.1 Pseudolabrys sp. | reverse complement strand
TCTTCGAACCATTTCCGCACTTCCGCGTTGCGCGAAGTCGGCGGCTGGGACCCCCACAACGTCACAGAGGATGCCGATCTTGGCATGCGGCTCGCGCGTTTCGGTTACCGCTGCGGCGTCATCGATTCCACCACCTACGAACAGGCGCCAGCAGATATCCGCGGTTGGCTAAGCCAGCGCTCACGCTGGTTCAAAGGCTGGATGCAGACTTGGCTCGTGCATATGCGCGAACCACTACGGCTGTTCCGCGAGCTTGGGCCTCACGGCTTTCTTACCTTTCAGCTCATCGTCGGCGGCAATGCGCTTGTAGCGCTAGCTCATCCCTTTCTTATAGCCACACTGATCTATGCGCTAGGTGCGCTGATGCTACAGGACTGTAACCTGGAGACCCTCATTCAGAGAGGGCAGTACGTGGCGACAACCGCGATAGGCTACTTCGCATCCGCTTATCTCGGTTGGCTTGGCCTGTCATACCGCGGTGCCCTCAAAAAGATCTGGATTCTGACGTACACGCCCGCGCATTGGCTGTTGCTCTCGCTCGCAGCCTGGTGTGCTGCCCTTGAGCTCATTACGAGGCCATATTTTTGGAAGAAAACCGAGCATGGGCTCGACAAGGTCTCGCGGCGGGATATCACAGTGCGTGCGCTGCTTGGGCTTGAGCGCCACCTCAGCGAATTGAAACGAAGCGGCGAACTACCCCAGATTTGGGACGACGTTAAAGATAGCGCCGTAAATCGGCCGCGGCTTCCTCGGGTCGCCGCTTGAGACTAAAGGGTGCGACAAACCGGCCTTGTTTGTCCATGAGATACACCAACGCGGTGTGATCCATCGTGTAATCGCCCTTTTCCGTAGGAACTTTCTTAGCGTAGACGCGATAGGCTTTTTCTGCCGCATCAATCGCCGCCCGGTCACCCGTCGCGCCGCGCAAATGTGGATCGAAACTCGAAAGGTAGTCTTTGATCACCGCGGGTGTGTCACGCTCCGGATCGACGGTAATGAATAGCGCACCGGTACGGTCGGCATCCTTGCCGAGAGCACGCATCATTTCCGAAACATCGAACAGCGTTGTTGGGCACACATCCGGGCAATGCGTATAGCCAAAGAAAACGAGGAAAGGCCGACCTTTGATGTCGGCGTCGGTGATTTGATGTCCATTCTGGTCGACGAGCTTGAAAGAACCGCCGATCACCGACGCGCCCTGTCCGGTACCGCCGAAGTTCCCGCTGGCGTAAAGAAATACACCGGCGAAAACGACCAGTCCGGTCACAAACGCCGAAACGATCAGCAGAATCTGTGACGTTCGCGTGGTCATAACGTTCCAGCCGGCATTAGAAGCACGCAACCCAGCCGGCGCGTACCATCTCGAAAAACACCGCAGTGCCGTAATAGACCCAAAGCGCAAGGGTCGTCGCTAACAGTGCCCCGCCTACAAGCGCGATGAGCAGCACCGGCCGTGACAACGCGGCAGCGGATACGGTCGCTGGCATGATGTTCCTCCGGACTACGAGCACCGCGAATCAGATAGGTCCCATGAGGACCCAAAGCAACGCCAGCTGCGGCGGCTCGCCTTAGATTAACCATCCTATCATCAATAAATGTCGGCGTTTTGGTGGTACCGGCGGCATGGCGTTGACTCGATATATTAAAGCCGCGATGAATAGATGAGAATTCACGAATATGGCCACCTACGACGCATGGAGAACGTGATGCGCAGCGCTTTGGCGATCGCTCTGGCAATTTCAATGTCGGCGGCTACGACCGCTTGGGCCCAGAACGCGCTGGCGCCCGCACCGTCTGCAGCCGCAGCGCCGGCAATGCCAGCACCCGCAGCAGCGAAATGCGACAATCCGAATGCACTCGGGATTGCCCGCGTGGTCGAGATCGACACCACCGGCGGGCCCGGTTTCGGCTTCGAACATTTCAAGGCGTATGACTTTTTGCGTGACCACGAAATCGTGCTCACGTTCGACGACGGGCCGTGGCCTGGAAATACACCGGCTGTTCTCAAAGCGTTAGCCGATCAGTGCACCAAGGCGGTGTTCTTCCCGATCGGCAAGCACGCCGGCTGGCACCCGGAAATCATGAAACAGGTGGCGGCCGCTGGCCACACCGTCGGCTCCCATACCTGGTCGCATAAAGACTTGTCGAAGCTGAACGAACAGGACGGCAAGGACGAAATCGAAAAGGGCATTGCCGCGGTGAGCATCGCTCTGGGCAATCAGCCGGTCGGCCCGTTCTTCCGTTTTCCCGCACTGAAGCACCCTCCGGAGTTGGTGAAATATCTTGGCGAACGCAACGCCGGCATTTTCTCGACCGACATGGACTCGTTCGATTTCAAGATGCGCAAGCCTGAGCAAGTCATTGCTTCGGTCATGAAGAAGCTCGAGAAACATGGCAAAGGCATCATTCTGATGCACGATTTCCAGCAGGCAACCGCCCGTGCGGCGCCCGAACTGCTCAAGAAACTCAAGGATGGCGGATACAAAGTCGTGCAAGTGGTCGGGAAAACCCCGATTCAACCCAAGAAAGAATACACCGACATCGTCCTCAAAGAGATGGGCGGCGGTTTAGAGGAAGCACGTCCAATGTCGAGCGTGATCAAGACCATCGGCGGCAACTAACATCCCGATCGCAATTACGGGCCGGCCGCGCAGCACAGCGCGGCCGGCCTTTTTATTGGATACTCCATGGGCGTTGCGCTGTGCTAAGCTTGTTATCGGCAGGATCCAAGAGGGGTCGCAAATGAGCGTATTGGTCATTGCCTTCGGCGCGCTGGCGGCAATATGGATTCTGGTTCTACTGGGATCGCCGTTTTTTGGTCCGCGAGATCATTAAACTCGCTGCCTCAATCAAGGCGCTGCGCGCCCCGAGAACGCGGTAAAAATTGATGAAGCCGAGTTAGCGTGGTCGTAGGCGATGCGACTCGCGACCACAAACAGGGTCGTCGCCAGTACCAATCTAAGGGCGCGCTCGGGCACACGAATGGCAAAATAGCTGCCGACAAAAATGCCGGGCAAAGAGCCGGCCAGCAGCGAGCCCATGATGTGCCAATCGACCGAACCCATCATCCAATGTCCCGTGCCCGCAATCAGTGTGAGCGGTACCGCGTGTGCGATATCGGAGCCAACGATCCTCGCCATCGGAAGCTGCGGATAGAGCATGATCAGTGCAACCACGCCAATGGCGCCGGCGCCGACGGAAGAGATGGACACGAGTACGCCGAGCACCACACCGACCAGGACTGTGTTGACGGCCGTGCGTTGCGGATCGAGTTCGGCCACCCGCGCGCGATAGGCCGCGACGATGGTGCCGCCAAACACCAGTACGAAAGCCGTGGCAAACAGCGCAACGCTAAGAACGAGTGTAATCAGGTTGCGCGCGGCATCGCCACTGAGATTAAAAAGCGACAAGACGGCAAGTGTGACGATTGTGGCCGGCACGCTGCCGGTTGCGAGCCGCTTGACGACGCGCCAGTCGATACTGCGCGCGTAACCATGGACCAGGCTGCCCCCGGTCTTGGTCGCAGCGGCATAGAGCAGGTCGGTGCCAACTGCGGTCGCAGGGTGAACTCCAAACAACAGAATCAGGAGCGGGGTCATCAGGGAACCCCCGCCGACGCCGGTCATGCCGACCAGCGCGCCTACCGCGAATCCCGATAGTGAATAAAGCGGATCAATCATGGAGAACGGCCCCTACCGGCCTGGAAGCCGCCGCCAATCTAAGCACGGCCAATGGCCCTAGTCATCGGGCGAAAAGGTCAAACGCCGGTTGGCCTTGCGAGTTCCTCGCAATTTTCCGAAGGGTGAACCCTGTGATCGCAACCGAAAAATACCTATTTACCTAGCCCGCCTGCGCAAAGCGGCCATTTGCTGAATTGGAAGATTACGTGCCGGATATCGTCACTCTCACCATCAATCCCGCGATAGATATCTTCGTCAATGTCGCGCGCGTCGAACCGACACGAAAACTGCGATGCTCCGCGCCGAAGCGAGATCCCGGCGGCGGCGGTATTAATGTAGCACGCGTGGTGCATCGCCTCGGTGGCAGCGTGGTAGCGATATATCCAACCGGCGGCGCAATCGGAAAGTTGCTGAATCGGCTGGTGGAGCGCGAGGGCATCGACAGCCTGGTGACGCCGTCGCATGTCGAGACACGGGAAAATTTTACCGCCTACGAAGAGACGACGGGAGAGCAGTATCGCTTCGTTTTGCCGGGATCAACGCTTCACCGTGCCGAATGGGAAGCTGTGCTGGACAAGCTGACGACGCTGCCGGAGAGACCAAAATTTGTGGTTGCCAGCGGCAGCGTCCCGCCGGGTGTTCCGGAAGATTTCTTCGCGCAGGTCGCACGTGAGGCCAGGCAGCTGGGCGCGCAATGTGTTGTCGACACCTCGGGACCGGCATTGAAGGCGGCGCTTGCGCAAGGCGTTGCGCTGATCAAACCAAACCTCGTGGAGCTTTCGGACCTCTTCGGGACCCCGCTCGAGACCGACAACGCCCGGGTGGCTGCGTGCCGGAAGCTGGTAGCGGATGGACGCACCAAAGCTGTCGCACTCACGCTCGGCGAGCAGGGTGCTCTGCTCGTGACCGCCACCGAAGCCTTTCGCGCACAGCCGATGGCGATCGAGCCCGTCAGCACAGTCGGCGCAGGCGACAGTTTTCTCGGTGGTCTGGTGGCGGCGCTCGCCGCCGGTCAGTCACTGCAGCAAGCATTTCGTGTCGCGGTAGCAGCCGCCTCAGCGGCCGTGCTCTCGCCCGGCACGGAGTTGTGCCGCCAAGAAGACGTGCAACGGCTGTTGCCACAGGTAAAGGTGAGCGAGATGACGCCGGCGTAGCGCAAATCTGCGCCCGTCATGCATCCCGTCTACCGTTGCGGCGGTATTCTTACTCTGGCGGGAACGCGCATTTCGTCCTGCACAATCTCGACCACGCCCATCCAGATGATGAGCGGGAAATAGAATAACAGCGGCATTTCTTGCGCCTCGCGTTCGGTTCGCAAAGGCAACGCGAGGGCCTGACCGCGGTTCCCCCGATCACGCGCGCGTGTTGATTGTTATTGCTAGCCGTCAGTGGACGTCGACAGCGAGGCATCCCAGGTGATGATGGCCGAGGGCACGCGTCGATCCCACAGGTCCTTTAAAACCATTCCGGCAGTCATCGCCAGTACGAAGACGATCACACTTGGCCACAAGCCCGCGACGTTCACCAGTGCGGGGCCGGGGCAAAGTCCAGCCAGGCCCCAGCCGAGTCCGAACAGAACAGATCCGACGACGAGTGACCGATCGACATCAGTGCGCGCCGGCCACAAGTGCTGAGGTGTCAGCATGGG
>JBGQLL010000241.1:0-5335 GCA_041500065.1 Pseudolabrys sp. | reverse complement strand
GTTCCAGGAACTGGCGGCCGACATCCAAGGCTTCATCCGTGATTCAATGCCGGCCTGGAAGACCCGCTATCCGGGGGTGGAGACGCTCAATGTTGCGGTGATGGGCTGCATCGTGAACGGCCCCGGGGAATCAAAACACGCCGATATCGGGATCTCGCTGCCCGGCACCGGCGAGCAGCCGACCGCTCCGGTGTTCATCGACGGCAAGAAGGCCGCCACCCTGCGCGGGCCCACGCTCTGCGCCGACTTCAAGCAGATGGTGATCGACTATATCGAACGGCGCTGGGGCACGACCGCGCGGGCGAAAGATGTAGGAGTATATTCGCGTTCGGCGTAGTGGAAATTCTGCAGCTAAAAGTCCATCATCATTGCATCTGTGGGGGTCAGTGACGAGTATTCCACCATCGGACCGTGTTCCGGCTGAGCCGCCACGCGCCATCAAACCGCGCAATCTCGCGCTGGGAATTGAGCGCATTGGATTCTTTTCGCTGACTCACCGGACCCTGTGTGCGCTCGTTTTCATCGTGCTGAGCATCGTAGCGGCGGTCGGTTTCGTGCGCGTAAAGGTCGACGATTCGCTTAGCCAATTATTCCGATCCGATACCGCCGAATTCCGGATCTACGAAGAGGTCACGCACCGCTTCCCCTCAAACGAATTCGACGTTCTTATCGTGATTGAAGGCGATCAGCTGCTGGCGCGGCCGTCCCTGGAAAAGCTCCGCGAACTTGCAATCAACCTTCAACTCATCGACGGCACCAGAGGACTGATCTCGATATTTTCCGCACGCGAGCCGCCGAACAACGGACAAATTCCGCCTCCCCTATTTCCCAACCCGTTGCCACAGGGCGCCGAATATCAAGCGCTCATCGAGCGGGTCATGGCGAACGAAATCATCAAGGACAAGATGCTGTCGCCCGATGGCAAGCTGACATTGATGGTACTCGCGCTGGAACCTGACGCGACCGGGCCGGGCAGGCTCAACAAAATTGTCGATGAAATCCGCGAGGAGGTTAAAACCCAGTTGGCAGGCACCGGACTGAGAGGAGAGCTGTCCGGTGTCCCGGTAATGCAGCATGAAATTCGCAACGCTATTCAAAGCGATCGCCTGGTCTACAACTCGCTTGGATTCGTAGTCGGTTGTCTGATCGCGATCATGTTCTTCCGCCGCTTTTCGTTCATGGTCATTGCCGCCGGCCCCCCTCTTGTTGCCATTCTTCTCGCACTCGGGGCGCTTGGGTGGTTCGGATTTAGTCTGAACATTTTTCTGAACGTGATGACACCGCTCATCATGGTCATCAGCTTTTCGGACAGCATGCAAATCACCTTTGCTGCGCGTGACCGCCTGTTGGCCGGCGATGACAAGGTCACCGCTTTTCGCAACGCCCTTCTCATCGTCGGACCTGCCTGCGTTTTGACTCATGCAACGGCCGGCGTGTCGTTTATCGCCTTGCAGTTTTCGTCATCCGACCTCATTCGAACCTTCGGTGAAGCGGGGCTGGTCGCAGTCACAGTTGCTCTGGTCGCAGTGTTGATGGGTGTCCCGTTGCTCGGCGTACTGCTCATTCGCAACGAGGCCGAATTCGTTGCAGCTGTCAGAAACATGGACACCGCGCTCAACGCACTACGCCGGTTCTGCGGCTGGATCGCCGTTCAGATGGTGGCGCGGCCCGGGCTCTATTCTTTGATCAGCCTGCTGGTCGTCGCTGTGCTTTCGCTCGGCTACGCTCAACTTCAGGCGCGCTATCGGCTCGCAGACCAGGTGCCTGACCGCGAACAGGCCGTTAAGGCCAGCAGCCGTCTCGATGCCAAGCTGACCGGCGCAAATCCTTTCGATGTCTATATTCAGTTCCCGAAAGGCGCATCTCTGTATTCACCCGAGACGCTGGCGGTGATTGCCGACGTGCACGCGTTGCTTGAGCATCAGCCGGGCGTCGGCAACGTCTGGTCACTGGACACCCTGCGGCGATGGCTGGCCGAGAAGTTGCATAAGTCCGACGTCGAAACGCTCAAAGAATACGTCGATCTGCTACCGCCATATCTCACCCGCCGATTTGTTTCAGCCGAGCAGGATGCCGTCATTGCCAGCGGGCGCGTCCCGGATTCGGACGCCAGCCAATTGCTGCCGATTGTCGACCGGGCCGATCAACAATTGAATGCAATTCGGGCGAAATATCCCGGATACAAGATTTCCGTGACCGGCCTTTCGGTGATCTCGGCGCGCAACAGCGCCCTAATGATCGACAAATTGAGCAGAGGACTCACGATTGAGATTGTTTTCGTCGCTGCATTCATCGGCCTCGCGTTTTGGTCGCCCGTCGTGATGCTCATCAGCATATTGCCGGGGCTTTTTCCGATCGTTCTCGCCGGCAGCTTGTTGCTGGTGACGGGTCAGGGACTGCAATTCGCCAGCGTGATCGCGCTGACCGTTTCGTTCGGCCTCGGGCTGAGCGCGACGATTCACTTCCTCAATCGCTTGCAGATCGAAGATATCGATCCCGACCCTGCCGTCGGGGTCGAACGAGCCACAATTTTGGTCGGCCCGCCGCTCATCCTGACGTCAGCAGTGCTGGCTTGCGGGCTGGCAATGACCGTTCTCTCAAGTCTGCCCTCGCTTCGGCTCTTCGGCTGGCTCAGCGCCTTTGCAATGGTCGCCGCGCTGCTCGCGGACCTGTTCATGTTGCGGCCGATCGCCATGTTCCTCAGCAAAATCGTGCGCCGGATGTCACGGCGCTCGCTGCTGCGATCTTCAGCCGAATAGGTGCTTAATTGGCTAGCTTCGCTTGAGGTTGATCGAGGCGCCTCGCACGCTGGCCTGGCTATCCTGCGATCTGATGATGACCGACTGGCGTCCACCATGGGTGACGACGGTCAGACTCGCGGCAAAAGACGACGACCTGGCCACGACCTGGAAACGATCGCCTTCGGCCTTGCCGGAAATCGTGCCGCCGACGTTGCGGGTCGACTCGCTCCAGTTGCCACTAATCGCGCCGCCGGAATAGTGAGCGCTGGCGCGCAGGTCAAAATTGAAACTCTCGCTGGCGCAGCGAATGTTGAGCTGAAGTTTGCGTTGATCGTGGAGGGCATCGTAAGCTGCACGGCACCTGATCGACTCGTGTGTGCCATTGGACAGTTCGATTGTGCCGGAGCCAGACCATTGGCCCGCCAGCCGGTCAAATGGCGCAATACTTTGCGCGTAGCCTGTTGCGATAACGGAAAGCGTAAAAGCCAGGGCCAAGCTGGCTTTGCGTAAGACAGTCATCGTCCACAGTGAGGCCACTGACATGTCTGAACTTGGCATTCCGTAGTTCCTGATGGAACGTGGAAACGCTGCCGCGGTTGTCATGAAACAATGCACGAAATCAAGGCATATGACAATGTATCTTAAAATCTGCGCTGCCCTCGCCCTCATTCAAATTGCCAGCGGCACAGCGTTGGCCGTTGACGATAAAAAGACGACAACCCCGCCGTCTGGTGGGTTTTTGCAAGGGACTCCCGAGGAGCAAGCTGCTTGCGCTCCCGACTCGACCAAATTCTGTCGCGATGTCATTCCCGACTCATTGCGCGTTCTGGCGTGCCTTCAAGAACATCGCAAGAGTCTGAGGAGAGTCTGCCTGAAAGTTCTGGAGGATCACGGCCAATAGGTTCGCCAGCCTATTGACGGCCATGAAGACTAAAAAGCCTGCGTAACAAACCGAGACGCTGCGGAATTGCCGGCAGGCGCTCGCAGTCATTTTGGGCATCCCCACCCAAATACCCGCGGAGCTTTATGGCCGACCAGAAAAGTGGATTCCATGTCGACCAAACTTTTTCGGCTTCTCGACGCAACAGCCCCGCAATCACTTCGGGTACGGATCCAAAGACTTCCGGCAATGCGTGCGAGAGCCCGGCATCCCGCAACACATTCCATTTGGACAGTCCGCCCATGATCGGCGAGTTGATGGAATATACGACGCGGCCTATTCGCGTCTCTCGAATGGCATAGGAGCACATCGCGCAAGGTTCGACGGTCGTATAGAGCGTGCAGTCGGCGAGATCCCTGCGCTTCAGAATCTTTTGGGCTTCCGAGATGGCGACCAGCTCCGCGTGGCGCGTGACGTCCCCGTCATGCACGACCTGATTTGTCGCCTCCGCCACAACGTCATGGCCTCTGCAAACAAGCGCCCCAAAAGGCAATTCGCCGTGTTGTGTGGCCGTCCCCGAAAGGCGGATGCAACGTGCCATCATTTCGGCATCGATGGCGGAATGGTCCGTGTCCTGGCCGTCGGTCTTGGCAACCATCCAATCTCTTTAGCGGCGCCGTACGATCATCGGCAAGCCGCTTTTCGGCCGCAGCGTCACTTTCTGAACCGGCCATGGCGTGAAGCCTGGCACTAATTCGAGGGTAAAATGGCGCATGATCGTGCCGATGACGATAGAGGCTTCCTGAAGCGCAAAGGTCGCCCCAATGCAAATCCGCGGGCCAACCCCGAACGGCAGATAGGCAAAGCGGTCAATCGTCTCACGCGGACGGCCGAAAAATCGGTTCGGATCGAAATTATCGGGATTTTTCCAAAGCGCGCGATGGCGATGGAGCACATAGGGTGCGATGACGATCATGGTGCCGGGCTTGATCGGCTCGCCGGCAAGCTCGTCGCGACCGAGAGCCACGCGGCTAATGGCGGTGATGGGAGGATAGAGGCGGTTTGCCTCGTCGATCACCGCGCGGGTTTCAACAATGCGATCGGCAAGACCGTCGGGGGCGCCGCCAAACTCGCGGTCGGCCTCAGCCTGAACACGCTCCCGCCATTCACCGGATTGCGACAGCAAAAAAAGTGACCAGCTGATGCAATTGGCGGTGGTCTCGTGGCCCGCGGCAATAAATGTCAGGATATTCGCACGAATTTCCGCTTCCGAAAGCGCGTCACCGGTTTCCGGATCTGCGGCATTGAGCAGAAATGTCAGGATGTCGCGCGGTGCCCCGTCCGGATCGGCGGCAATACGCTCGCGACGTGTCGAAATAATCGTATCGATCGCCGATTCGAAAACGCGAAGCATTGGCCGCAGCTTCCGGCGCCCGGGGCGCGGGACAAAGTCCGGCACGCCCAGCATGTCGAACGGGTCGATTCGTCCAATCGTTTCAAAGTAGCCTTTCATTGCCAGGCGGATATCTTCCGGTGCGCGCCCGAGCCCGTCGGAAAAGATGGTCCGCTCCAGCACTTCCAGTGTGACGCGCGTCGCCTCGACCGCGATATCCACGACTTCGCCTTCGCGTTGAGCAAGCCGTTCGGCCAACCCATTGGCCACGTCGAGCATCGCGGTGGAAAAATTCATGACCGTCTTGCGCGCAAATAGCGG
>JBGQLL010000240.1:0-5350 GCA_041500065.1 Pseudolabrys sp. | reverse complement strand
GAGCGGCTTTCCGGACAGAAACGCCGCTTTTTGGACCCATTTCGCCTGTTAATCGACCAATAACCGTGGCGGCACCGAGGTGCCGGGTCGCTCCTCAGCTGTCGCACGCGTTAACCGGTTTTGCCCGGGGATCGGATATTGTGGGTCTATGACTGATTCGGTTGCTCGACTCTATGAGGCGGTGATCGCAGTTCGCGGCAGCGATCCGGAAAAATCGCGCACCGCTCGGCTATTGCGCGCCGGTCGCGCGAAGATGGCCAAGAAGCTTGCCGAAGAGGCGGTCGAAGTCGTCATCGACGCGATGCACGGCCAACCTGAAGCCGTCGTCAGGGAAAGCGCGGATCTGCTTTATAACCTCGTCGTGCTTTGGGTTCACGCCGGTGTGCGTCCTGAAGAAGTTTGGGCGGAAATGCGCCGCCGCGAACTGATGTTTGGCATCGCCGAAAAAGTGCCAAAAGATTTGGTCCGCGGCGCGGCACGACGTAAAGTAGTGGCGCTTGAAACCAGGCGCATTCGCAAGCGCCGCTGATCCGTCACAATTCTCCTCACGAGTATTGCGATGACTGTTGAGGCCGCCGAGCCGCGTTCTTTGTTGCGCCGTCTTTATGACTGGTGTCTCGCCGCTGCCCATAAGCCACACGCGCTGTGGATCATGGGCGCCGTATCGTTCGCCGAGAGTTCCTTCTTTCCGGTGCCGCCCGACATCATGCTGATCCCGATGGCGCTGGCGCGACCCGAACGCGCCTATGTGATGGCGGCGTGGTGCACAGTGACGTCGGTCGCCGGCGGGCTGCTCGGTTACAGTATTGGTGCGCTCCTTTATGACTCGGTGGGCGCCTGGCTCATTCACCTTTATGGCTATGGCGACAAGGTTGAGGCCTTTCGAGCGGCCTATGCGCAATGGGGGGCCTGGATCATCCTTCTCAAGGGGCTTACTCCCATTCCGTATAAGATCGTGACAATTACCTCGGGATTTGCCGGCTACAATCTTGGACTATTTCTACTTTTCTCGATTATCACGCGCGGTGCCCGTTTCTTCATGCTGGCATTTCTGCTGCACCGTTACGGCGAACGGGCGCGCCATATCATCGAAAAGCGGTTAGGCCTATGGGTCCTGCTCGGTGGCGCGGTTATCGTCATTGGCATCGTGGCTGCGCTATACTTGATCTAGGGAATGGCGTTCCAGAATTTGGGCCACCGGCTCGCTTTAGAGGCCGGCGGCACTTTGGCCAGTCATGGGCATCAAACGGGCTTTGACCTTTCATCGGAATTCTGGGGCATTCGCCCTCGCGTTTTTGTTCGCGGTCGGCCTGGTGCTGATGTCGGCAATGGCGATCGCGCAGGATCAGCCGGCCCCAACGCAGAAGCCTCCGCAGAGCGAAGGGTTTTTCGCAACCATCAACCGCTGGTTCGAACAACAGACCGCGAATATGAGCGCGTCGTTCAACGACGCGCGCAAGAAGGTCGAAGGATTCAGCAACGCGGCCGGTGATGCCGCAAAGACCACAGTCGAAGGTGCCAAGGATGCTGCCGGCGCGGTCACGCGTATTCCGACACGTCCTGTCAGCGGACACGAGAAATGTCAGCTGGCGCCAAACGGCGCACCCGATTGCGTCGCGGCTGCCAATACAATGTGCAAGGCAAAGGGTTTCGAATCGGGCAAAAGCCTCGATATGACGACCGCCGAGGTGTGCCCGGCGAAGGTTTACATGTCGGGGCGATCGACCGGGCCTGAGTGCAGGACCGAAACCTTCGTATCCCGCGCCATCTGCCAATAGCGCATTTGGGGAGCCAAGCGGCGCTTGTGTCGCCGCCGGGCCTGTGTTTCCGTTTCGCGCATGAACCTTCACGCCAAGCTGATCGAACGCGAGGCTGCCGGGCAGCCGGTGACCGTCGGACTTATCGGCGCCGGCAAGTTCGGCACCATGTTTGCCGCGCAAGCGCGGCTCACCCGCGGCATGCATCTTGTCGCCGTCGCCGATCTCGACGTTGCTCGCGCACGCAGTCAGCTCAAAGCCGCGGGTTGGCCGGATCAAGCCTATGCTGCAGGTTCGCTTGCCGATGCACACAAGAAGCGGACAACCTTTGTCACTGACAGCTCGGAGGCGTTGATCGCCGACCCGCGCATCGAAGTTATCGTGGAAGCGACCGGCGTTCCGGGCGCAGGTATCCATCACGCGCTCCGCGCGGTCGCCAACGGCAAGCACATCGTGATGGTGAACGTCGAAGCCGATGCCGTGGCGGGCCCGCTGCTCGCACGCCGCGCCAAGGCCGCCGGCGTCGTTTATACATTGGCCTGGGGCGATCAGCCCGCACTGATCTGCGAGCACGTCGATTGGGCGCGCGCCGCCGGGTTTAAGGTGATCTGCGCCGGGAAAGGTACGCGGTACGAGCCGCATTATCACAAGTCCAATCCTGACAATGTATGGGACATCCTCGACAAGTATTTGAACATCTCCGATCGGAAATCGATCAACCCGAAAATGTTCAATTCCTTCGTGGATGGCACCAAATCCGGCATCGAGATGACCGCCGTCTGCAATGCGACCGGGTTGGTGCCGCAAACAACCGGCCTCGGTTTTCCGCCGGCGACGCGCTTCGAGCTTGCCGATATCTGCAAGCCAAAAAGCGATGGCGGCACGCTGGAAAAGGCCGGGGTCACCGAGGTGACGTCATCGGTCTATCGGGACGGCCGCGAAGTTCCGCATCATCTCGCGCTCGGCACCTATGTGGTGTTCGAGGGTGACACCGATTATGCGCGCCGCTGCTTCAAGGAATACGCGATGTTGCCGGACAAGACCGGCAAATACGCAGCGCTTTACCGGCCGATTCACATGATCGGATTGGAACTCGGCATTTCGGTTGCCAGCGCGGCGCTTCGCAACGAACCGACCGGCGCCCCCACCGGATTTCGTTCCGATGTGGTGGCAACCGCCAAACGCGATCTGAAATCCGGCGAAATGCTGGACGGAGAGGGCGGTTTTTGCGTCTGGGGCAAACAGACGCCGGCAGATACTTCGCTCGAACGTGAATTGCTGCCGCTGGGCCTCGCGCACAACGTCAAGCTCAAGCGCGACATCGCCGAAGGGCAGCCGCTTCGCTGGTTGGACGTTGCCTACGATCCAAACGATTCCGCGGTGAAGGTACGCCGCGAAATGGAAGCCGCCTTCGGCCGGCGGAATGTCGGCGCCGAGCCGGTGTTATGACTTCAACAGAACAGGTCAAACAAACGTCAGGGAGGAATGTGATGAAGCACCTGGTGGCCGCAGCCGCGGCGCTTGCCCTCGTAGCGTCGGCGCAGCCTGGCCGCGCGGATGATACCAAGCTCACGGTCATCGTGTTCCCGGGAGTTCAAAACCTCCCGATGTTTGCGGCGCAAGCGAAGGGCTTCTACGCCAAGCGTGGCCTGGACGTCGATATCAAGTTCACGCCCAATTCCGATGAACTCCGCAACGGGCTGGCGGAAGCGCGCTACCACATCGCGCATTCGGCAATCGACAACGCGTTCGCTCTCAAGGATAAGGCCAATGCCGATATCGCGGTCGTGCTCGGCGGCGACAACAGCTTCAATCATCTCATTGTTCAGCCCGACATCAAGTCGCTTGCCGATATCAAAGACAAAACGGTCGCAGTCGACGCGGTCAATACCGCTTACGCTTTTCAGCTGTACGAGATGTTGCGGCAAAAGGGTCTTAATAAAGGCGACTACGAGGTCAAGCCGGTGGGCGGGACTGGGCTGCGCCTGGACGCGATGACCAAGGACAAGGCGATGGTCGCTGCCATGCTCAATCCGCCATTTTCAGTCCGTGCCGAAAAAGCGGGTCTCAAGGACATGGGCACGGCAGCCGCGGCGCTCGGCGCCTACCAGGGCACATCCGCCTTTGTGCTGCGCAACTGGGGCAAGGCAAACGCCGACACGTTGGTGAAATACATCGAAGCTTACATTGAGGGACGGCGCTGGAGCTTTGACCCAAAGAACAGAGCTGAGGCCGTAGCGCTGCTGGCGGAGCGGCTAAAATTGTCTCCCGACATTGCGGGCCAGGCCTACGACAGCACCAAGCACGACTTCAGTCCTGACGGCGCCATCGATATGGAGGGCGTCAAGAACGTGCTCAAGTTGCGCGCGCAATACGAAGGCGGCACGCCTGCGGATCCCGAGAAATATCTCGACCTGTCCTATTATCAGAAAGCGCGCGCCGGGCTTTAACGAGGTGCGGCGGGCTAGCCGAGCTCGATATCGCCGTCGACCTTGTGCGTGAGACCGACCTTGCCGATGGTGAGCACCATCTGGGCCTGGACGGTCTCGTTGCCTTTCAGTCGGCCGTCAGCCACCGCCGCGCGGATCGCCTTTTCAATTTCCTGCTGTGATGTGACGCCCACGATCTTGAGGAATTTGCGCAACGACATATTGAGGGCTTCTTCGTTCATCTTGAACTCCTTGAAAATCGTGTTTCCGCGCATGTTACGGCGGTTATTTCCGCAAAGACATAGCCTGCATTTTTGTTTGGCTGTATAGCGACTTGCCGCTATAGCTAGCCGCAAGCCGGTGTGGCGGAATTGGCAGACGCGCACGACTCAAAATCGTGTTCCCAAAAGGAGTGTCGGTTCGACCCCGACCACCGGCACCACCCAACGTCATCGACGGGCCTCGCAATGAACAACTATGTGGCTCTGCTTCGCCGCGATCCACCGCTTGCCGCAGCGGCGATCATTGCCATTGTCGGGGCGCTGACGATCTGCGGGTTTTTCTTTTTTCAATACGTCCTTGGCTATCCACCATGCCCGCTGTGCCTCGATCAGCGCAATGCCTATTACATCAGCGTTCCGCTCGCGGCTTTGCTCTGGCTTGGCGTCAATCATGGTGCATCGAGCAAGGTTCTGATCGCGGGTTTTGCCGTGATCGCCGCGGTCATGCTCTGGAATACCGGCCTCTCGGCCTATCACGCCGGAGTCGAATGGAAATTCTGGCGGGGCCCGGCGGATTGCTCGGGGCCGATCAACAGTCTCGGCTCGGCCAGCAATATGCTCAAGCAGCTGCAAGACATCCGGATCGTGCGCTGTGACGAGGCGGCCTGGCGTTTCCTCGGAATTTCGCTCGCCGGCTATGACGTCCTGGTCTCGCTGTTTCTTGCGACCACCGCCGCCTGGGGCGCGAAGGCGTCACTGGCGCGCGTGAGCCGCTCCGGTTAGAACACTCGCCAAAGGTTGGTCACTCATGGAAGTTCTGATTATCGGCGCCGGCATCGGCGGACTAACTCTCGGACTGATGCTGCATCGCGCCGGCGTTGCCTGCCGTATCTTCGAGGCCGCCCCCGAACTCAAGGCGGTCGGCGTTGGCATCAATATCTTG
>JBGQLL010000239.1:0-5353 GCA_041500065.1 Pseudolabrys sp. | reverse complement strand
GGATTACATCAATGCCGGCGGCTACGTCTGCCAGGGCCAGCAAATCCTCGAAGCGACTGTCGAATACGACCTGAAGCTCCAGGGTGGGCGAACGATGGACGCCGGAGCCCAGACAGATCCAACCGCTGTTGCACGAGCACTCAAGGTAGCGACCCACACGGATACGACCGCGGAACTTGATGAAAAATCGGGACGCCTGGTGACGGGCACAGCCCTGAAATACGGGATCGCGATGAACCCTACTTGCCTGTCGCCGTTGAACGGCCACTTCCGGCGGGTTTTGCCACGCACCGTCTTCGGTCGACTTGTGAACTTTGTAAAATTTCGTCTGATTGAACCAATCTTACCCGGGACGTGAAGCCCGACTGCCAATTCGCGATCGGGGGGATCGCTCAATGCCAAAGAACGTCGTGCTTTGCTGCGACGGCACTGCGAACGAGTTCGCGGAAGACCGTACCAATGTCGTCAAGCTGTTCTTTACGCTTGTCCGTGATCCGGCCGCGCAAGTGGCCTACTATCATCCCGGTCTCGGCACGATGGAGCCGCCCGGTACGCTGACGCGGGCCACACGCATTGCCACGCGGCTCGCCGGTCAGGCATTCGGCTATGGGCTCGAGGCGGATATTCGCGACGCCTACGTCTTTCTGATGAATAACTTCGAGGAAGGTGATCGCGTCTTCCTGTTTGGATTCAGCCGCGGCGCCTATACCGCGCGGGCGGTAGCATCGCTGCTTCGCATGTATGGACTTATTTCCGAGGGCAATGAAGCGCTCGTGCCCTATGCGATCCGCATGCTGATGGCGATTCACGCCATCGACAGCAATGGTGGACGTCGCAATGCCGAGCAAAAGAGCTACTTCACTCTTGCTGCGGATTTCAAAAGCACCTTCTCGACTCGGATTTGCAAGCCGTGGTTTGTCGGCGTGTGGGATACCGTGAGTTCGGTCGGCTGGTATGAGAACCCGCTGCGGCTGCCCTACACGGGCGACAACCCCGACATTGAGATCGGCCGCCACGCGATCGCGATCGATGAGCGGCGCGCCTTCTTCCGCACCAACCTTTGGATACCGAAAGGCCCACCACCTCAGAGCGGCCCGCAGGACCTCAAGCAAGTCTGGTTCCCGGGCGTTCATGAGGATGTTGGCGGCGGTTACCCGGAGGCCGAAAGCGGCCTTTCAAAGATTTCCCTCCAGTGGATGCTTAAGGAGGCAATTGGCGCCGGCCTTCTTGTCAGCCCCGGGCGCATGGATCTGGTGCTCGGTAAGAGCGGCGCCTACTCCGTCCCCGACGCAAACGCAAAGATGCACGAGTCGCTGACCGGCCTCTGGTGGCTTGCTGAAATCCTCTGGAAGCGGCATTACAATTGGGCAAAGCAAAAGTGGGAGCGCAGGCCAAATCTCGGCCGGCGACGCACCATCCCGCCAAAGTCGCTCGTCCACGAGTCGGCGTTTCGACGCGGCGGCGGCTACGCGGAACGCCTGCCCCCCGATGCAATTCCGACAAGCTGAGGGTTTGGCAATTTCCCGCATTTGTCTGCATGCGATATGATCGCCGCAACAGTTGGCAATGGTGGGGGTCGCTAGCCGTGTCGCGCGTCCAGACTTTTTTTCAGGCGGGCACGTATGCCGTCGCAGCAATCATTGTCATGCTGGCTCTGTCTGGATGCTCTCAGCCCTGGGGCGAGGATCTGGATGCGAATGCCATTGCCTGCGAGGGATACGGATTTCCCTATGGCAGTCCGCAATACGACACATGCCTGAAATATGTTGAAGGCCGACGCGCCAAGCGGGGTGCACCTGTGGCCGCTCCCGCACCAGCCCCAAATGTAAATTGTCAAACCGGCCCTTCCGGCGTCACGAACTGCCAGACGCGGCAATAGCGAAATTTCGGCCGTCTGCCGGGACATGACGTAATGTGGCCGGTCTCACTCGATTAGCACGCGCACGCGCTGTAATATTGAGATGAAAATTGGCTTATGCCATCGGTAGATTTCCGTGAGGGAAGCATGCTTAGCGCAGATCCGGATTCAACCTTAGGTCGCATTCTCAACTTTGTGGGACAGAATTTGAAACTCGACAAGGTCTTTATCGATCTTGGTCTGGATCCCAATCATTTCACTTACGACGCCGTGGCTCACCGGGTGATGGAGGTCATAGTCGCAAATATCAATGTTGCGAATGTGCTGGCGCTTGTGGGCGCGGCGTTCTACGTCGCCACACTCATGATGCGCACAATCGTGCCACTTCGCGTCATTGGCATTATCAGCATCGCGTTTTTCATTGCCTATGGTGTGGTAGCCGGCGCGGTATCCACATTTTTGCTTTACCTTCTTTCGCTGCCGATCAACGTCATCCGTCTTCGTCAGATGCTCTCTCTGGTCAAGAAGGCGCGCTTGTCCGCGCAGGGTGATTTGTCGATGGACTGGCTAAGGCCATACATGACGCCGAGAAAATATAAAAAGGGTGACACCTTGTTCCGCAAGGGCGATGTCGCCAATGAAATGTTTCTGACTGTCACCGGAAAATTTCTGGTCAGTGAAATCGGTGTCGAGGTCGCTCCCGGCCGAATCATGGGAGAGCTTGGTTTCGTCGCGCCGAAAAACAGGCGCACCCAGACAGTCAAGTGCATCGAAAGTGGCGATGTTCTGACGATCACATATGAGACGCTACTCGAGCTTTATTTCCAGAACCCGGAATTCGGATACTATCTGCTGAGCTTGACGAGCGAACGTCTGCTGCAAAATGTTTCGCGTCTTGAAGGGCTCGTCGAGGAATACAAGACCAAGTTGGATCAACAGCAAATTCGTCAGCCGGGAGCACCGGCGCCCGCGCCGCGCTAGCGTTTCGCCGCATTGTTTCTGATTGTCTCGGTCACGCAGTTCCTCAGGAATGTCCGGCTGGCAGGAAACCGGATTTTCTTGGCTTTCGCCTCGCTCTTGCAAGATGCGATCGCTTCTTTGACGGCGCGGTCGTCTGCTTCAGACAGTGTCGGCGCTGCAGCGGACACGGAAATGAATGCTGCACCGCTGACGAGAGCGGCGGCGAGAATACTGGCGCATAAATCTCTGGTGAAATGACACATGATATGTTCACTTGAGCACTTCGGCACTACGAATACAATGTGCAGTATCGCCGCATCGAAACGCCGGTGAAACAATAATAGAAAAGTAAGTGGGGAGACGAACATAATGCGGGTGGGACCTATTGGTTTGCTTGCTGCGGGATTTGTGACCGTGGTCACGCCAGCTTCAGCGCAGGTGCGTGACGCGGTGTATCGCGGGACAATGGTGTGCGACAAGTTGCCGTTTACTGTCGGCAGCGGCCGCGAAGCGATTGCGGTTACGATTGCCGGAGGCGCGGTTCAGTACACGCATGTTGTGCGGCTGCACGGTGCTGCCGACCCAACCCCGGAAAAAGGTGCGGGAACACTCAACGGCAACGCCATAGACTTGCAGGGATCCTGGAAAAGCGGCAACCGCCGATACGAAGCGAAATACAGTGGCACTTTCGTGCGGCGGCACGCCAGTCTCAAAGGCACGCAGACGTGGAGCGAAGGCGGCAAATCCATCAGCCGTGCCTGCTCCGCCACAATTAAGCGGCCATTGCGGGTATTTTTGCCGCGGCAGAAAAAGTAGCCCGCAAGCCCGCACAAAATCGCCGTAGACGGACAGGAGGCCGTCGCCCATATTTGGGAACCAAACCCACCCCATTCGCAGTTAAGGCGAGCGGCGCTTACTTCTATCTTTCAACACGAACTTGAAGGAAATACGCCCTTGCAGCGCACGTCTGACTTCTCACTCGCAGGCATCCTCGGCTTTTGTCTCGTAGCCGTGGTCTCGGCTCTGTATGCCCCGCCTGCATCGGCGCAGGCAGGTCCTTTCGCTGACTTTGCCGGGAGTTGGTCCGGAAATGGAACACTACGGCCGGAAAATGGGGCCGCCGAGCGTATCCGGTGCAACGCCACTTACCGCCCAGGCGGTACGCAGCGCGAAATCGATCTCCAGCTTCGCTGTGCAAGTGACAGCTACAACTTCGATCTCGTCGGTCAGTTCACAGTCGATGACCAAAATCAGGTCAGTGGGCGCTGGACTGAACGCAGCCGCAGCACCGGCGGTACGGCCGTCGGTAATGCGCAGGGCGATCGCCTCCAGCTTCACATCGAAAGCGCGGGCTTCGCTGCCGAAGTCGTCATGGTGACTCGTAACCGGCGCCAAAGCGTCGACATCGATTCGCACGGTGGCGGACAGGTCGTCAGAGCGTCCATTACCCTCAACCGCAGTTGACCGGCCGCCGAAAAAATTAGCAGCCGCGGCACGCGGGGCTGGCGCGCGACACGGCTGCGAAAATCGTCAGTATTTTCTTTAGTGCCAGCGCAGCTTGAGCGACGATAAGCCAGCGACGACATTCAGCGCGACTGATCCCTGAAGCGAAAGTGGCTGGAGCGCGATGGTGCGGTTAGAGCCGCCCATTAGCACGTTTGCGCCGGCCCCCAGGCCAAGGCCTACATCGGCGGAAACGCCGACATATTCACCGGCGAGCGCCCCGGCGGGCATGCCGGTCGTCGGCGCGAACACAGCCCAGCCCAATACGCTTCCGGCGCTGATGCCGATGCTCAAGCCGATCGTATTGATCGCGCCGTCATAGGATTGAGGAGGCACCTGAGGAACGGCACCCGGCGCTTGATTAAAAACACATTGCATCGGCTGATGACCGACAATGATGAAACCAATGTTCGGATCGACCTTGCAGGAGAGTGTGCCCACCTGGGTCCAATTTTGCGCCCCTGCCGGAAACGAAAACATCGCCACCGAAGCAAGTGTCACGATCAGCAAACAATTACGAAGCATAGTCATCGCCTTTCTCTGGTGAAATCATTCGTATGAGCATCAGCAGCGCACATCGCGTACCACCTGATTGGAATGAATGTAAGCACCGAGCGTTGCCGGATCACTCCTCCGCACGGATGAGAAAAAGTCCCCACCAAGACTTGGTTTCGAGCGAATGCCGGTGTTGAGCGGCTTGTCGAGACGGATATTGGGTGTGATGTGCAATAGGTGCCGTCGATTGCCGGGTTGCACCGCCCTGCAATCCCGGGTGCACCGAACGCAATAAAGAAGATTGTCACGACAGCAATTCGCGACACGGACCCCCCACTGCGAACGCCCGATGAGGGCATTCCCAACGATGTAACCTTAGTGCAAAGCCGGAGCAGGTGAAAGACGCTGGTTCGCGCACCGGATCGCCGCCGACCGACTACTCACACGAATTCTGTGCGTGCGGACGGCCTCTTATTTCCTACATCAGTACCACAGCCACAAACGTGCCACGGCGGCGAAATCAGCATATGATGCAGC
>JBGQLL010000238.1:0-5360 GCA_041500065.1 Pseudolabrys sp. | reverse complement strand
GAGCTTGATGGCCGTTTCCGCATCGAGATTTTGGACTGCCGGATTATTCTCGGAAATGACCTGCAGGTCGATTCCGGCTTCGTCCATTTCACGGATACGCAGTTCGCCAAGGTCATCGAGCTTGCGCTGCACCGGCGTATCTTTCTCGCCACGCAACGCACGCAATCTCGGTGACGTAAAGTGCTCCTCGAGTGCAATGACCTTCGGCGTCATGACGAGCCTTCAAGCGCAACCGCCTCGATTTCAATCTTGAAGCCGTAATGCAGTTGCGGCACCGGGACGACCGCGCGAGTTGGACGCGACGTTCCAATCCACGTCGCATAGATGGCATTGAAGGCAGGCCACAACGCGATGTCGGTGACATAGACCCTCACCTGAACCAACCGGTCGACCGCGCTGCCAGCCGCTTTCAGCGCAGCGGCAATATTGTCCAGCGTCTGTTGCGCCTGCTGTTCGAACGGCGCGTCCATAAGTTTCGTGCCATCATGCGCGATCGGCAGCTGACCGGCGATAAACACGAAACCATTGGCCTTCACCGCGTGGCTGTAATGGCCCCCGGGTGCCGCCATAGTGTCGGGACTCATCAGAACAATGTCGCTGGCCATGACGGCGCTCCCTAATCTACAGGGCGAAAATAAAGCGGTGCAGCTTTGCGCTGCACCGCTGGTTTGGAACGAACGTACACCGACCTCAGGCCGGCAAGGGCTTTCCTTTGGTCTCCGGCAAGAGCGGAACCACGATGAAGCCCAGGATGTAGATGAATGAGAAAGCAACCGCCATTCCACTGAAGCCGCCGAACTGGGCGATCAGCATGCCAGCGAACAGTGGTCCCATGAACGCGATGAACCGGGGAGCGTTAAAGGCGAAGGCCATTCCGGTGGCCCGCATGCGGGTTGGGAACAGCTCTGGCAGCCAGACCGACATCCAAGAATATTGGCCCAGCGTGAAAAAGCCGTTGATCGCCGCAACCAGCAGCAGCATATGCAGATCGGTCGTCCACCTGTAGAGCGCAAATGTGAGTACCAGCGAGGCTGCGAAGAAGATCATCACGATCGGCTTGCGCCCGAAACGGTCAGCTAAGAAGCCAAGGCCGATATAGCCGCAGATGGCACCGAGGTTGTAGCTCATACCGGCATAGCTCGCCCATGTTTGCGGCGGCAGTCCGGCCTTCCCCGCGGCGGCAGCAATGAAGGGCGGCACCCATGTCGAAATGCCCCACCATGCCACTGTTGTCGTGAGCGACATCAGGAATACGATGATAGTGCGCTTGCGAATTTCCGGATCAGCGAAAAGATCGGCGAAGGTAAAGCGGGTGAACGCGTGGTCTTCCTCACTCATTGCGGCACCGCTCTTTTTTCGTTCCCTGGCAGATTTTCGCTTTTCGTTGCTGTGCTCCCATTTTTGCGACTCAGGAACGCCGGTG
This sequence comes from Pseudolabrys sp., assembly GCA_041500065.1. Lineage (GTDB taxonomy): Bacteria > Pseudomonadota > Alphaproteobacteria > Rhizobiales > Xanthobacteraceae > Pseudolabrys. Next base: position 3,937 of record JBGQLL010000238.1, on the reverse strand, counting down.
CGCAACCAGAGCGCAAACAGCGCCGGGAGGACGCCGATGAAGAACATGATGCGCCAAGCGTGCGGTCCATAGCCGCTCACGAACAGCCAGGTGAATGACGCCAAAAAGAACCCAATGCCCAGTCCGCATTGCATCAGGCCGGCTCCACGGCCGCGCGCATTGTCGGGCCACACCTCCGCGGTCAGAGAGGCGCCCGTTGACCATTCAGAGCCGATGGCAATGCCGACTAGGAAGCGTAAAAGCGCGAACGAAACCCAGTCCCAGGCGAAGGCCGAAAGGCCGGTCGCTATCGAATAGGCCAAGATCGCGAAGATCATCGTGCGCCGGCGGCCGATATAGTCGGCGAGTACGCCGCCGATCACGCCGCCGATGCCCCAGCCCAGCAGCGTTATACCGATGACCGTGCCGGCAAAGGCCGGGATCTGGGCGAATTGCGACGGGTCAAGCAGATCGCGAAGAGCCACGCCGACCACCAGGATCAGCGCAAAGGTTTCATAACCGTCAAACATCCAGCCGAGGTTCGAAGCGAACACAGTTTTCCACTGCGTCGCATTGAGGCTGCGATACCACGGCTCCGAAGCGGCAGCAGTTGCCGTTGTCATGGATCAGTCCCTCCCTCTAGGTCACGTTTTGCATCAGCCGGTTGATCCGGCCTTGCTATTACGTGCGGCCATTTTGACCGCATTTATGATTTCTGGATAGGCGGCACAGCGGCATAGATTTCCAGACAGATAGTCCCGAATTTGCTCGTCGTCAGGATCGGGATGCTGCCCAATGAGCGCCTTGGTCATCATCACGAAGCCGGGCGTGCAATAGCCGCACTGGAAGGCTCCGCATTCGATGAATGCCTGCTGGACCGGGTCAAGCTTGCCCGCGGCAGCCAGATGCTCGACCGTGATCACTTCGGTGCCGTCGAGAAAAACCGCGAGATGAAGACAGCCCGACACCGGCCGCCCGTCCACCAGCACAGTGCAGCAGCCGCACAGACCCTGCCCGCAACTTTCGCGCGCGCCGAATAAGGCGAACTGCATTTGCAGCATCTCGACGACATTGTGGTGCGGCTTGACATCGGCCGCGACCGGCCGGCCATTCAGCGTGAAATTGATCGTTATCGCCGCCAGGCTCATCAATCGTCTCCAAGCGGCTTGTTGTCTTTGGCGCGCAACGCACGGAACACCGCCTCCGCGGTCAGAGGCAATTCGGTGAGGCGCACGCCCACCGCATCGTCAATGGCGTTGGCGATCGCCGGCGATAGACCGAAGGTGGCAAGTTCGCCTACACCCTTGGCGCCGAACGGGCCATTGGTCTGGTAGGTGTCGACGGCCTCGTTCTCGATCACCGGCGGCATGTCGTGCATTCCCGGAATCTTGTAATCAGCGAGCGAGGCATTGGTGACCTGGCCGCCATCGATATGCATCTTCTCGAACATGCTGAAGCCGAGCTGCATCAAGGATGCGCCCGACAATTGTGTCTCGACGATCTTTGGATTGATCGGTTTACCAATGTCAGCAACGTTAATCAGGCGGGTAATGCGCACGTGCCCGGTCTCGGTATCCACTTCGATCTCAACTCCGCTGCCGGCCACCATCCAGAACGGCGTCGCGTTGGTGGTGAGCCCATCGGCGTCTGGCGGGATGTAGTCCGGTTTGTAGATGCCAGTACCGACGATATTGCCCGCCTGCATACCGTATTTCTTCCGGAATAAGTCAGCGAGCGGAGCATTGCTGCCCTCCGGCTCGCCCAGTTCGCGTCGAAGATCGCCAATTTTGGCGCGTGCCTCTTCGGCGGCGAGCCGAACGGCGTGACCCATGTGGAATAGTGAGCGCGAGCCGAGCGTGCCCATGTCATAGGGCGTCACGTCGGTATCGCGCGGCACGACCCGTACCGACTCGGCTGGCATGTTGAGCACTTCGCCGACCATCTGCGCCATGGCGGTATCGGAGCCCTGCCCCATGTCAACGGTTCCGCAATACAGCGTGGTGCTGCCGTCGGCGGAGACGTTCACGATCGCCACCGAAGTTGTCGGCGAGATCACCGCCTTGAGGGCGACCGCGAACCCGCGGCCGCGCCGAACCACGCCTTTGCCGCGATCAAATGGCTGCTTCCAATTGAGCCGCTCAGCGACGCGGTCGAGCACTTTCTCGATAGCGGTATCTTTCAAGATCGTACCCGTGGCCTGTGGCCGGCCGTCGCGCAGCAGATTCTGCTTGCGGAATTCAAGCGGATCACGCTTGAGTGCACGCGCGACCATGTCAGTGTGACTTTCGTAGGCCCACACCAGCTGCGGAATGCCGAAACCGCGCAGTGCTCCGGCCGGCGTCAGATTAGTGTAGAGCGCGTAGGAATCGATCGAGACATTGTCGATGTCGTAGGGCCCGGCTGCGGTGAAGCCCGATTTCTGCGTCACGCGCGGACCGATATCGGCGTAGGCACCGCCATTCCACCACACCTCGCATTTGCGAGCGATGATGCGACCGTCACTGTCGACGCCGCTTTTGATGTGGAACGTGGTCGGGTGTTTGGTAATCGTGTAGAAGTGCTCCTCCATTGTATGCGCAATCTTTACCGGCCGGCGCGCCAGCATCGACATCGCGGTCGCCAGCGCCTCCAATTTGATGTAGAGCTTGCCGCCATAGCCGCCACCGAGATACGGCACTTTGATGCGCACACGGTTCTCCGGCCAGCCGAGCAGACGCGCGATCTCAGTGCGTACGAACGACGGCCCTTGTGCCGATGAATAGATGGTGACGCCGTCGTCACGATAATCTGCGATCGAGGCGTGCGGTTCGAGTGGCAGGTGCAGCACTTTTTGGGTGCGGAAGGTGTGCTCAAACACATTTGCCGCCGTCGCGAATGCTTTATCGACGTCGCCGCGCCGCAGCCTGAAATCGAGCGCGATATTGGTTCCCTTGCGGCCCTTGAGGTGCTTGAGGTCGGCGAAAGTACCGGCTGGCTTTAATTCATCGTGCACCAACGTCTTGTTTTCGGCCGCCTCGATCTCGTCGAAAACCGCCGGCAGTTCCTCGTATTCCGCCACGATCTGCTGCGCGCCCTGATCGGCGACATGCGGGTCGCTGGCGAGTACCACTGCGACCGGTTCGCCAACAAAATGCACCTTGCCAATGGCCAAGATCGGTTGGTCGTGGAATGCCGGTCCGTAATAGGGCTCTGCGATGACTTTCAGCACGTCGTCGCTCGTATAGACAGCAAAGACGCCGGGCACTTTGCGGGCGGCGCTGGTGTCTACCGACTTGATACGGCCATGCGCGACCGTGCTGCGGAAGATTTTTGCATGCAACATGCCGGGCAATTGAATCAGATGAGTATATTCGGCGCGGCCGGTCACCTTGTCGTGCCCTTCGAGCCGCGGCAGCGAGCGGCCGATCTGTCCGCCGGATACAATGCCCGTAGCCATCAGTGCGACGCTCCGCTTGTCTGCATGGCTGAGCGCACCGCGCGCGCGGCATAGACCCGCAGCAGCTCACGCTTGTAGGAAGCCGAGCCGCGCAGGTCGGCGATAATATCGGCCTCGTCTACGGCGGCGTCCGCTACTTTTTTAAGCGTATTGTCGTCGGCACCGGCGCCGATCAATGCCGCTTCCGCACCTTTCAGGCGCGTAGCCTTGGTGGTTGCTGCGCTGACGACAATGCGGGCAGATTTGACGGTCTTGCCTTCGGCATGCAGCGCGACGGCGACGCCGAGCGATGGCCAGTCGTCGGCAGAGCCAGAGGTGACTTTGAAATAGACTGCGCGCGTTCCGCCTTGCGCCGGGACGCGCAATTGCGTGATCAGTTCGTTCTTGGCGAGTGCCGTCTCGTAATAGCCAGTAAAAAGCTCCTCGATGGCCATCGTACGCTCGCCCGCGGGACCAGTGACCGCGATGGTGGCGCCAAGCGCGATCAGGACTGGTGGTAAATCCATGTGCGGGTCCGCATGG
>JBGQLL010000237.1:0-5364 GCA_041500065.1 Pseudolabrys sp. | reverse complement strand
CGGCGCAGCGCGTGCGCAAAACCGCGCGATTGAGTTCACATTGCTGCTGTCGATTCCGTGCGTCGTCGCTTTCTTCATCATTCCCGACCTGATCATGCGCGCTTTGTTTATGCGCGGCGCCTTCACGGCCGCCGATGCCGAGGCCGCCGGACGCACACTGACGGCCTATGCGTTCGGGTTGCTGCCATTTGTCCTGATACGCAGTGCTGTTGCGACTTTCTTCGCCCGCGGAGATACGGCAACGCCGGTAAAGGCTGCGTTGATCGCCGCGGCGGTCAACATCGCATTCAAGGTTCTGTTGATGGGACCGCTCGCGCAGGTGGGGCTGGCACTGGCGACTTCGATCGGCGCCTGGATCAATCTTGTTCTGGTCATCTGGTTCGCATCGCGCGCGGGTCACATCGCTCACGATGGGCGGTTGCGGCAGTCGATGATCAGGCTTGCGGGTGCGGGCGTCGTATTGGCGGTCGTGTTGTGGCTGTGCCATGGGCCGGTTGTCCGGTGGCTTGCCGGCTGGACTGGGCCTCGCGACCTTGCTGCGCTCGCCATTATTGGCGCGATCGGGGCTGCGGCCTACGGTGGAACCGTTTTGATCCTGTTTGGGCGAGATTGGATTGCGGCGATTCGCGCCAAACCGCGCCGCTGAAATGGTGATCTCGGTCCTATTGCCGAATGGGTGAGGTGGACATAGCTCTTTCCCGACGCTATGGGGACAGGCCGCGTTTGCTACTTTTCCGCCAGGAATTCATGAATTCAACCCGGCTGGTTTCATCATTTTCTTTGATACGTGGCGTGCGACTGTTCGTCATGCCGCTGGCAGTTGCGACTTTGGTCGCAAGCTGCGGCGAGCCCAAGCAGCAAGGCGGTCCGCCCCCGCCGGCGGTCACTGTGGCAACACCGGTCAAGCGCACAGTTTTTGATTACGATGAATATGTCGGCCGCTTTACCGCGGTAAATTTAGTCGAAGTACGCGCTCGTGTTTCCGGCTATCTCGACAAGTTGCAATTCAAGGATGGGCAGATCGTCAAGCAGGGCGATTTGCTATTCACCATCGACAAGCGGCCATTCCAGAACACGCTCGACCAGGCACGCGCCAATCTTGTGCAAGCGCAATCCAATGTCGCCTTTACCGAATCCGACTACACGCGCGGGCAGCAGCTGGTGCGCGACAAGACCATTACCGATCAGACTTTTGAGCAGCGGGCGCAAGCGTTCCGAAACGCCAAGGCATCGGTGGCCGCTAATGAAGCAGCGGTTCGCCAGGCGGAGCTCGACCTGGAATTCACCGAATTGCGTGCACCGGTCAACGGTCGCATCGGTGATCGGCGTGTTTCTCCAGGCAATCTTGTCACCGGCGGTACAGGCGGCAACACCACCTTGCTCGCCACCATCGTGTCGACCGATCCGATCTATTTCGAATTTACTTTCGACGAAGCATCGTACCTACGCTACGAGCGGCTCGCCAGGACCGGGCAGGATATCGCCAGCCGCAATGCCAGTGTTCAGGTCGCGCTCAAACTGATCGACGAAAGCGATTTTGACCACGAAGGCCGCATGAATTTTGTCGACAACGTGATCGACCGTTCGACCGGCACCATCCGCGGTCGTGCGGTCTTTGCGAATCCAAACGAAGTTTTCACGCCGGGGATGTTTGCCCGTGTGCGCGTGCCCGGTTCGCCGCCTTACGAAGCGTTGCTTGTTCCTGACGCGGCCATCGGCACTGAACAGGCGCGCAGATTTGTCATGATCGTAGATGCGCAGGACATAGCGCGGCCGAAATACGTGACGCTGGGTCAGCTTACGTCCGACAATCTCCGCGTTATCAAGGATGGCATCGGTCCCGATGATCGCGTTGTGGTCAGCGGCCTGATGCAGGCGCGGCCGGGTCAGAAAGTGCGGCCCGAGGTGCAGGGCGCCAAGCCTGCGGGGCCAGCCTCGGCGGGAGGCCCGCCGCAACAGGCGAAATAACGGCCGGCGGCATCCCATGCGTATTTCGCACTTCTTCATCGACCGGCCGATCTTCGCCTCCGTGGTCTCGATCGTTTTCGTGATCCTTGGGGGCGTCGCGTTCTTCCGTCTGCCCGTCGCGCAGTACCCGGAAATCGCACCGCCCACCATTACCGTTTCGGGTCAGTACCCCGGCGCCAGCGCCGACGTGGTGGCCGCCACTGTGGTCGCGCCGATCGAACAGCAGATCAATGGCGTCGAGAACATGATCTATTTGTCGTCGAACTCGACCGGCGACGGCCGTTTCACGATTTCGGTTAGCTTCGAGATCGGCACCAATCTCGACATCGCGCAGGTGCAGGTGCAGAACCGCGTCGCCATCGCGCAGCCGCGCTTGCCGGCAGACGTGCGCAATATCGGCGTCACAGTCCAAAAGAGTTCGCCCGATCTGATGATGGTCGTGCATCTCTATTCGCCGGACAAATCGCGCGACACACTTTTTATTTCTAACTATGCCACGATCGAGATCACCGACACCCTCACTCGCGTCGACGGTGTGGGATCGATCACGGTGTTCGGAAGCCGCGATTACGCCATGCGTGCCTGGCTCGACCCCGACCGCTTGCAATCGCTTGGGCTGACTGCCGCTGACGTCGTCTTGGCGCTGCAAGGTCAAAACGTGCAGGTCGCCTCGGGCATTCTTAACCAGCCTCCGGTCGACAAACCCGGCGCATTCCAGATTTCGGTGCAGACGCTCGGGCGGCTCACTAGCACGGAGGAATTCAGCAATATTGTCATTAAGCAAACGGCGAATGCCGTGGTGCGGGTGAAGGATATTGCGACGGTCGAGCTTGCGGCCCAGGACTATTCCACCAATTCATACCTCGATCTCAACCCTGCGATTGCGCTCGGTGTTTTTCAGCGGCCGGGCTCGAATGCGCTGGCCACGGCAAAGGCCATCCAGAGCACGATGGACGACTTGGCCAAGCGTTTTCCACCCGGCCTGAAATACGACATCGTCTACAACCCAACCCAATTCATCCAGGAGTCAGTGGACGCAGTGGAGTCCACCATCGGCGAGGCGATTATCCTTGTCGTATTGGTGGTTATCCTGTTCCTGCAAACCTGGCGCGCGGCGATCATTCCGATCGTGGCCATTCCCGTATCGCTGATCGGCACCTTCTTTTTCATGGCGATGTTCGGCTTCACGCTCAACAATCTGTCGCTGTTCGGTCTGGTGTTGGCGATCGGCATCGTGGTCGACGACGCAATCGTTGTGGTGGAGAACGTCGAGCGTAACATCGAGGCGGGCCTGAGCCCGCACGATGCCGCAGTCAAAAGCATGGACGAAGTGGGCGGGGCGCTGATCGCCATCGCGCTGGTGTTGTCGTCAGTCTTCATTCCGTCCGCTTTCATCACCGGTATATCAGGGCAATTCTACCGGCAATTCGCGCTCACCATCGCCGGCGCCACTATCATCTCGTTGATCGTATCGCTGACGCTGTCGCCTGCGCTCTGCGCCATGCTGCTCAAGCCACATCGCGACATCGAGGATGGGCATTGGTGGAGCAGGCCGATTCACGGCTTCTTCAACCTGTTTAACCGCTACTTCGATATGCTCACGCGCGGCTATGGAAAGCTTTCGGCCAAGCTCGTGCGTATCGCCGTGCTGATGCTCGTGGTCTATGCCGGCGTCATCGCCTTCGGATTGAACGAATTTCGCAAGACGCCAATCGGGTTCATTCCACAACTCGACCGCGGCTATCTCATCATTATCACGCAGCTTCCGCCGGCGGCTTCGCTGGCGCGTACGGACGAGGTTAACCGCCAAGCGGTTGACATCGCGCTATCGGTGCCTGGAATCGCACATGCCGTGAACATCGTCGGCTTCTCTGGCGCAACTTTCACAAATGCGCCTAATTCTGGCGCAGTCTTCGTCACTCTCGATCCGTTCGAGAAGCGGGCGCAAGATCCGCGCCAGTCGGCTGCAGCAATTCAGGGACAATTGTTCCAGCGTCTGTCGGTAATCCACGATGGTCTGATTTTCGTCGCTGCACCACCACCAGTCTCTGGCATCGGCAATGCCGGTGGCTTCCGGATGATGATTGAGGATCGAGGTGGCCGCGGCTCGCAGGCTTTGCAGGACGTCACTTACGCAATGATGGGAAAGGCGGCGCAGACGCCCGGCTTGCAGCAGGTTTTCTCACTGTTCGAAAACACGACGCCACAGCTTTATCTCGACATCGACCGAACCAAGGCCCAGCTGCTCGGAATCAATGTGCCGGACGTATTCGCGGCGCTGCAAATCTATCTAGGATCGTCCTACGTCAACGACTTCAACCTGTTCGGCCGCACCTATCGGGTGGTTGCACAAGCGCGCAGCGAGGATCGCAGCAAAATCAGCGATGTCTTGAAGATCCGTGTGCGCAATAACACTGGCGAGACTGTACCGCTCGGCGCGTTCACGACCGTGCGTACGGTCACAGGGCCTTACCGCGTGCCGCGCTATAATCTCTATCCGGCTGCCGAGCTGGATGGCGCCGCAGCGCCGGGCTACAGCCAAGGCCAGGCGATCAAGATCATGGAGCAGCTCGCGGCACAAACACTGCCGCAAGGCTTCTCTTATGAATGGACCACGCTCGCCTTCCAGCAAATTCGTGCCGGCAATACCGCGACTTTCGCGTTTGTGCTCGCGGTGGTGTTTGTCTTCCTCGTTTTGGCCGCGCAATTTGAAAGCCTGACGCTACCGCTCGCGGTCATCATGATCGTGCCGATGTGCTTGATAGCGTCGATCGTCGGGGTCGTCTTACGCGGTCAAGACAACAATATTCTCACCCAAGTCGGGTTCGTGGTGCTCATCGGCCTTGCCGCGAAAAACGCCATTCTGATTGTCGAGTTCGCCAAACAGCTTGAAGACGGCGGCCGCAATCCTTTCGATGCCGCAGTTGAAGCGGCACACCTGCGCTTGCGGCCGATCCTGATGACCTCGTTTGCCTTTATTCTCGGCGTTACGCCGCTGGTCTGGGCAGTGGGAGCGGGCTCCGAATTGCGCCAGACGCTTGGTACTGCGGTGTTCTCCGGCATGATCGGCGTGACCACTTTCGGTTTGATCTTCACGCCGGTGTTCTACGTAGTCTCCCGCTGGATTGCGATCCATTTGGCTGGACGCTTGCGGCGGCCCAAGCCCGGAAAAGTGCAGAATAACAACGCAGACGGCCTCAAATGACGATGAAATTCGGATTCGGCCAACCGCTCACACGCAAGGAGGATGATCCGCTCCTGCGTGGGGCAGGTCGCTACATTGCCGACGTTTCACCGACGAAGCCGTTGCACGCCGTGGTGGTTCGCTCGCCCCACGCCCATGCCCGGTTCCGCATCGGCGATCTTGCGCGCGTGCGCGCGCTACCGGGCGTGCGT
>JBGQLL010000236.1:0-5381 GCA_041500065.1 Pseudolabrys sp. | reverse complement strand
TTCGTGGCGATGCTGATGTTTGAGGGCAATGCGTTCCACGCTTTTCTTGCTGCGTTGTTTTGCGGCGTGGCATTGCCACCGCTCGTACTGAAATTCATGCGCTCACGCCGGCAAAAAAAATTCAGCGCACAGTTCCCCGACGGCATCGACATTATCGTCCGGTCGTTGCGTGCCGGACATCCGGTGCCCATCGCTATTTCTATGGTGGCGAAGGAGATGAAGGATCCGATCGGCACCGAATTCGGTATTGTCTCTGATGAGCTCACATACGGTTCCGACCTTGAAACCGCAATGCGCAATCTCTTCTTCCGCATTGGTACCGACGATTTGCCTTTGTTCGTTACCGCGGTCGCGATTCAGCGATCGACCGGCGGCAACCTCGGCGAAATTCTCGAAAATCTTTCGTCGGTGATCCGGCAACGATTCAAGATGCGCCGCAAGATTCGCGCGCTGGCTGCTGAGGGCCGCGCATCCGCGTTGATTTTATCTTCGCTGCCGATCGGCATGTTCGCGGTCATCCAATTTCTGGTGCCGACCTTTTACGCGAGTGTCTGGGATCAGGATTTGACGAAGATCGCTCTTGCACTGGCGGGGTGCTGGATGGGTGTCGGTAATTTTATCATGTACCGCATGGTCAATTTCAGGATCTGACCAATGGACACGATCCTCGCCGTATTCGGGAATATGCTGAAAGACAGCAACACCATGTTTATGGCGTTGCTGATATTTCTCGCGGCCGGAACGCTGGCGTTCTCGGTTATGGCGGCGGTGCGCGTACGCGGCGCGGTCAAGAAGCGTACTGCTCGCATCATGAACGACGAAGAGCGAGCAAATCATGGGCGCTCGCTCCAGTATTCCAGTGCGAGGGCGCTCAGCAAACTCATCGACTACACCACCAAGCACTACTCGGAATCCAACGAAGAGAACATGAAGGTGCTGCGCCGGCGGCTGGTGCAGGCCGGCATCTACGATCCACGGGGCGTCGCCTTTTTCTTTATTGGACGGACGGCGCTGGCGATCGGTCTGGCTGCGGCCGTATTTGTATTATTGCCGTTCATAAGGCCGAACAGCAGCGGCTCGATGTTCTGGTTGATGGTGGTCGCGGGCGGGCTCGCCGGCTATGTCGGCCCGAGTATGTATATCGACAGGCGAATATCAGCGCGTACGCTCCAGCACCGGTCCGGTTTTCCGGATTTTATGGACTTGCTTGTCGTATGTGCCGATTCAGGATTGTCCATGGAAGCCTCGCTCGAGCGTGTTGGGCGAGAACTGGGTCAAGGCTACCCTTCGCTCAGTGCCAATATCCATCTGACCAACCTCGAAATCCGCGCAGGCCGTGCGCTCAAGGATGCCCTTGAGCATTTCGCCGAACGTCTCGCGCTGGAAGAGGCGCGGGCATTCGCGACCTTGATAAACCAGTCGATCGATCTCGGGTCGAGCATTACGGACGCAATGCGCGTGTACAGCGATGACATGCGCCATAAACGGCTCTCGCGCGCCGAGGAAAAAGCTTACGCTCTGCCTGCCAAGCTGGCGGTGCCGATGATGGTATGCATTTTCCCGGTGTTGTTCGTAGTCATCCTGTTACCCGTTGTCGTGCGCCTTCATATGGGCGGCTATTTTTAGGGTCAGCGGCGCTTCCGGGGGCCCGCAGCTCCGTCCTAGCTCGCCGGAATACCAGCGCACCGACACGGTGAAGATTTTCTTAACCATCCTCCCATAGCTTGACGGCGTCCCGTTACCGGGCGACTCCGCAAGGCGTTGGCATGCTTAATGGAATTGCCCGAGGATTGATCGTCACCGCCACGGGCCTCTGGCTGGCGGGGTGCTCAACGTCCAATAACTTCTCCGACCTGTTTGGGGCGAAACCGCCATCCGACGATGCGTCGGCGCAGTCGGCTACCGCCGCCGAGCCGGAGCAACCCGGCGATGAACCCACCGGTACGGTACCGGCGCCGCTCGGCGTGAAGGCGGTATCGGGGCCGGGCCTGCTCGGCAGCGACCCGAATGATGAGCTCAGTCTCGGCAAGAAGTACTTTCGTCATAACGACTACGGCCTCGCCGAGAAACATTTCCGGCGCGCCGTCGAGAAGCATCCACGCGATGCCGAGGCGTGGCTCGGTCTTGCGGCATCCTATGATCGCTCGCGCCGATTTGATCTTGCCGACCGCGCCTATTCTCAAGCCGTCGGCATCCTTGGGCCGACGGTCGAGATCCTCAACAACCAGGGGTACTCGTACATGTTGCGCGGCGACTATAAGCGCGCGCACGCAACTCTGATGGCCGCCCGGCGCAAAGACCCCGCCAACAAATACGTTGAAAACAACCTGCGTCTTCTGGAAGAAAGCTATCGCAAGGGCAAGGCCATCCAATAGGCCTCCACGATAGCAATTTGCCGGCGATTCCCTCCACTGCGGACTAATTTTCGCAATCGATTGTTATCGAGGGGCGCGGCGAAAACGTCGCCACAGGCGCGCAGGGCCATAGCGCCTGTGCGTTCCGTCGATTACCATCCCGCGCGAACCGGCACAGACCGGTCACAATATTCGGTCCCACGGGGAGGAACCAATGGCTACCGCAGTGAATGCCGGCGCGCGTCTTGATCGGCTTCCAATCTCTTCATTTCACTATCGCATTTTCTGGCTGGTCGGCGCCGGCATGTTCTTCGACGGCTATGATCTCTATGTCGCGGCCAGCGTGCTCGCCTCAACGACCCAGACCAAGTTTTCAACGTTGCCGCAGAACCTGCAATTTCTCTCCTTGACCTTCGTCGGCATGACGATCGGCGCGTTCATCACCGGCTTCGTCGGCGACAAGTATGGGCGGCGATTCACCTATCAAGTGAACCTGCTGATCTTCGGACTTGCGTCGCTGGCCGCCGCTTTCGCGCAGGACATGAACCAGCTGATCGCATGCCGCTTCGTGCAAGGGCTCGGCCTCGGTGCCGAAATTGTCGTGGGTTATTCGACACTCACTGAATTCGTGCCGCCGAAGACACGAGGACGCTGGCTATCGTTCATGGCGTTTCTCGTTGTCTCAGGATTCCCGGCTACAGCGATCCTTGGCTATCTGATCATTCCGACCTGGGGCTGGCGCCCGATGTTCATTATCGCCGGCATCGGTTCGCTGATCGTCTGGTATTTGCGCAAGAATTTACCCGAATCGCCACGTTGGCTGGAAGCGCAGGGACGCACCGCCGAGGCGGAGAACTTGATGCAACAAATCGAAAAGGAAGCCGCGGCCGAAGGTCGGCTGCCCGCGCCTGCTGTAGCAGCGCCCGCGCCACAGCTCACTGCCGCTTCGATGTTCCGGGCGCCGATCCTGCAGCGTCTGTTGGTCGGAAGTTGGGTCCTGATCACGATCAACACACTGATCTTCGGATTCGTGATTTTCCTGCCACAATTTTTCTTGCGGCAAGGACTGACCATCACCAACTCACTCGGTTACACGGTGGTGCTCTCATGTGCGTCGCTGGTCGGCTGCGCTTGCGGTGCCGTCTTGTCTGATTTTGTCGGGAGGCGCTGGACCATCATAGGCGCGTCATTCCTCACCATTGCTGCAGGGTGGGTTTACGCGCATTTCAACGCCGCATCCGATCCGGCTATCGTGTTGAGTGTCGGCGCGGTACTGATCGTCGCGATCTATATCCAGACCGCAATTCTTTTCGGCGTTTATACGCCGGAGCTTTTTCCAACCGAGATTCGTCTGCGAGCGAACGGAATCTGCAACACGTTTGGTCGTGCAGCTACCGTCGTCTCGCCTTTCATCGTCGGCTATTTAATGGTGAATTATCAGTTGCCCGGCGTGATCTGGTTGATGATCGGCCTGCTAGTAATCCAGATTGTGGCCGTGTTCTTCTGGGGTGTCGAACCAGCAAGGCGTTCCTTGGAAGGGCTCGATCCAAAGGTTGCCTAGTCAGCCAAGTCTTACGCACGAATGACCAGCTTGCGGCCAGTCACCGTCATCACCGGCGCCTCCGCAGGGATCGGCATGGCATTGGCGCGCGTTTTCGCTCGGCAAGGCCACGAACTGGCGCTGGTTGCCCGGCGAGAGGACAGATTGCGCGCGCTGGCTGACGAAATTGCCGCGACCGGCGCGCGCCGGCCAATTGTGATTGCTGTTGATCTGCTGGAAACCGGCGTCGCGCGGCTGATCGGCGAGTCATTGGCTGCGCAGGGCGCGGAGCCCCAATTCGTTGTCAACAATGCGGGCTTTGGACTGGTAGGGCCGGCCAGCGCGCGCGATCGCAACGAACAGCTGCAAATGATTGATCTCAATGTGCGGGTCTTGACCGAGTTGTCGCTTGCCTTTGTCGATAGTCTCGCTCGCCACCGCGGCGGCTTGCTCAACGTCGGTTCAATGGCCGGCTTTCTGCCCGGTCCGGGCATGGCGGTCTACTACGCCACCAAGGCTTACGTGCTGTCATTTACGGAAGCGCTGCACAGCGAGCTTAAGCCTCTCGGAGTGCGGGTTGCAGTGCTATGCCCAGGCCCAGTGCCGACCGAATTTGCCGAGCGTGCCGGCCTCACCCGCGGCATGGCGCCTGGCATCCTGACGCAATCGGCGGACTATGTGGCGGAGGCGGGCTTTCGCGGTCTGATGGACGGGCACCGGACGATCGTGCCGGGCTTTACCAACAAACTGGTCACTCTGCTGATCCGTATAATTCCTCGCCGTCTGGTCCTGTGGGTTGTGGACAGACGGCAAACCCGGCGCAGGTCCGCACAACGGACATAGCCGCATCCCTGCCGCTGATATTGCAAACGCCGGTAAAGCCGTTACTAGTCACCACAGCGCGCGAACGCGCGCCGAATCGCCATGTTGAAGCCCGTTCTACTCATCCTCCACCAGGAGCACTCGTCGCCCGGCCGCGTCGGGCAGACTCTGGCGAAGCTCGGCTACCCGCTTGACATCCGGCGCCCACGTTTCGGCGACCCTCTGCCCGACACGATGGACGAGCACGCCGGCGCCGCGATTTTCGGCGGTCCACAAAGCGCCAATGACAATGAAGAATTCCTGCGGCGAGAGATCGACTGGATCGCAGTGCCCCTGCGCGACAAGAAACCATATCTTGGCATTTGCCTTGGTGCGCAGATGATGGCGCGTCATCTCGGTGCGCGCGTCTATCCGCATCCGCAAGGCCATGCCGAGGTCGGCTACTACCCGATCCGTCCGACTGAGGCTGGACGCACCATCTGTCCGGACTGGCCCGACCACGTCTATCAATGGCATCGCGAAGGTTTCGACTTGCCTTCCGGCAGCGAGCTGCTGGCCGAAGGTGACGCTTTCTGCGTTCAGGCATTCCGCTTCGGTACCGGTTATGCGCTGCAATTTCATCCCGAAGTGACGCATGCGATGATGTACCGATGGCTCGTGCGCGG
>JBGQLL010000235.1:0-5384 GCA_041500065.1 Pseudolabrys sp. | reverse complement strand
TTTCGGCACACCTTCAACAACGATTTGAGAGGTGCCGGCGCCAGTAATCTTTGCCCCCATTTTATTGAGGCAATCGGCGACATCGCCAATTTCCGGCTCGCGCGCGGCATTTTCAATAACGGTGGTACCGTTGGCGAGAGACGCAGCCATGAGTGCAGTGTGGGTGCCGCCAACTGTCACTTTCGGGAAATTGATCTCGCCGCCGCGCAGCCCTTTCTTCGCGCGTGTGATCACGTAGCCGCCTTCAATCTCGATTTCGGCGCCAAGCTTCTCGAGTGCCATGATAAGCAAATCGACCGGCCGTGTGCCAATGGCGCAGCCGCCAGGCATTGAGACTTTGGCTTCGCCCATACGCGCCAGGAGAGGCGCGACCACCCAGAAGCTCGCGCGCATCTTCGAGACCAAATCATACGGAGCGGTCGTATCGACGATATTCTTCGCCGAGATATGGATGGTGCGGCCTTGGTTTGGATCATCACCGGCCCGCTTGCCGGCGATCATGACGTCCACGCCATGGTTGCCGAGAATGCGCTGGAGCTGGATGACATCGGCCAGGCGCGGGACGTTATCGAGGATCAATGTATCCTCGGTCAGCAGACTCGCGATCATCAACGGGAGCGTTGCGTTCTTGGCGCCCGAAATCGGGATCGTACCGCTTAGGCGCTGTCCGCCCACGATGCGTATTCGGTCCATGCTCGCCCGCCTACTGACCTGCGGCTCTTTAGCGTGTCACAATTTGTGGCTCCGCGGCCGCGTCCCTGCAAAGCTCAGTGTTCAAGGTTAGCACTTTTGCGGAGAAATTGCTGCGAAAGTCAGGCACTGCAAACGGCGCATTTCAGCAAGGCTGACCATCATGTGGATCTGAGCTTCGTTTATTTGGAACATCGCGTGCCGGCGGCGCGTCGCGGCCGCGTTCTTGCGCCTTGCGCCGGCGAAGATTTTCGCGCAATGCCAACGCCAGACGCTCGCTGCGGTTTCCGCTTTTCTTGGTTTCGCTGTTCTTGTTATTTCGGCTCATTATTTCGGCTCATGGGCTCATTATCCGCCCCGAGGCGTGCCACGCAAGGCTGTCCGTCGGCTTGCACCCACGGGGGCCATTATGGCAGTTTCCGCCGCGTTCGCGCCGTGTCATTGGTTCTTGCGCGTTTTGCTGCCGTAGCTCAGTGGTAGAGCACCCCCTTGGTAAGGGGGAGGTCGTGTGTTCAATCCACACCGGCAGCACCAGTAACAGTCTTGAAGCTGAGACGATCAGCGCGGCTTCAGGAATGCAAAATCGCAGCCTTGGTCTGCGCCAAGTATCTCCTGAGCATAAAGGCGGGCATAGCCGCGGTCGGGAGCCTGCGCCGATGATTTGGATTCCGCGGATCGGCGTTTGAGTTCGGCATCATCCACCACCAGATCGATGCGTCGTTGCTTGACGGAGATCCGGATGCGATCGCCGGTTCGCACAAGACGGAGCGGCCCGCCGGAGGCGCTGTCCGGCGTTACGTGCAATACAATGGTACCGAACGCAGTACCGCTCATGCGCGCATCCGAAACACGCACCATGTCCTTGACGCCCTTGGTGGCAAGTTTCTTCGGGATCGGCAGATAGCCCGCTTCGGGCATGGCGGACGTTGAATGCGGACCGGCGTTTTGCAGAACTAGAATGTCCTTGGCGTCGACATCGAGAGCGGGATCGTCGATACGAGCGGCCAGGTCCTCCAGCGACGAAAATACCACTGCCCGGCCTTCGTGCTCGAACAGATTGGCGTCGGCCGCCGACCGCTTGAGGATCGCACCCTGCGGCGCAAGATTTCCAAAGAGAGCGACCAGGCCGCCTTCTGCTTCCAGCGGCTTTTTACGCTCCGCAATAATCGTGCGATCAATCCATCCGGCGTCTTCGTGCGAAAGTCGTTCGCCGAGCGTTTCACCGGTTACTGTCAGGCAATCGAGGTGCAGAAGATCCTTTAGTTCGCGCATCAGCGCTCCCATGCCGCCCGCCGCGAAGAAGTCTTCCATGTAGCCATTGCCGACCGGCTTCAGATTCACCAGCACCGGCGTCGAATCAGACAATTCATTGAGGCGTTGCAACGTTATCGGAATTCCGGCGCGACCCGCGATCGCGGTCAAATGAATGATCGCATTCGTAGAGCCGCCGATGGCAAGCAGGACACGCAACGCGTTTTCGACCGACTTCTGGTTGACGATGCGCTCGGGCGTCAGTTGCGAGCCTATCAGCTTGACGGCTGCCACACCGGTCGCTTCCGCTGCGCGCAGGCGATCAGCATGCACGGCGGGAATCGCGGCAGTTCCGGGGAGGATCATACCAAGCGCTTCGGCGATGCAGGCCATGGTCGACGCGGTGCCCATCACGGCGCAGGTGCCGGCAGTCGTGGCAAGCTTGCCTTCGACCTCGACAATCTCGCTGTCCTCGACCTTGCCGGCTCGGTATTGCGCCCAGAAGCGGCGGCAATCGGTGCACGCGCCCAGTCGCTCACCGCGATGGCGCCCCGTCATCATTGGGCCGGCAACCAACATGATGGAAGGTTTGCCGGCCGACACCGCGCCCATTAGCTGGGCCGGCACTGTCTTGTCGCAGCCGCCCATGAGCACAACCGCGTCCATCGGCTGCGCCCGAACCATTTCTTCGGTGTCGATCGACATCAGGTTGCGAAATTTCAGGCTGGTCGGGTTCAGAAACACCTCGCCCAGCGAGATGGTCGGAAATTCAATCGGCAATGCACCGGCTATCAGCACGCCGCGCTTTACCGCCTCAAGCATTTCGGGGAAATGGCGGTGGCAGTTGTTGAATCCGGACGGCGTGTAGGCAATGCCGACCACCGGTTTTGCCAGCATGGCGCGGGAATAGCCCATCGACTGCGCGAAGGAGCGCCGCAGATAGAGGGAGAAGTCGCGATCGCCGTAGTTGGTGAGACCGTTGGCAATGCCGGTGGGTTTGTCGTTCATGCAGACACGTTTTGCAGCCGGTCGAGCCCGGATGCAAGCCACCGCGACCAGGGATGTTTGGCAAAACGCTCCGAAAGCAAGGGATAGCCCCGTTTCAACCAGTCAATACCCACTTGCCGCAACCAGACCATGACGACCAGCATTGTGAGGAACCAGGTCAGAAAATGGTAGCGGGCAGCGGCCGCCGTGTAGAACATCGCCACAACATGTTGCGCGAGCGCCGAGGCGCCGATCAATCGTAGCCAGGGATCGAATTGGCGACCGCGCATAACGACGTAAATGAGAATTGCGACGCCTGCAGCATTCAATGGAATAGTGGCGTAGGACTCCGCGGGGCCACTCAACCATCCGCCATTTGCCGGAAAAACCGCCCGAGACGCTCGCCATGCAAATCCAGAGCTACGAGTTCGTGCACGGTTGCCACATAGGCCGATGGCGGCATTACGAGCAGATCGGAATCCTGTGCATTAGAACTGAACAGGACAAAGAC
This sequence comes from Pseudolabrys sp., assembly GCA_041500065.1. Taxonomy (GTDB): domain Bacteria; phylum Pseudomonadota; class Alphaproteobacteria; order Rhizobiales; family Xanthobacteraceae; genus Pseudolabrys. The sequence goes on along the minus strand of JBGQLL010000235.1, from coordinate 1,945 downwards.
GTGGCCGTACACCCAGTTATGAAGAGCCATGGAAAATACGGGAAGGAATCCGACGCACAGGCCGACGAGCCGCGACCACTGCCGCAAATAGAGTGTCGCAATGCCTGCGCCTCCAAGCAGGACGGCGGCGGCCGGCGCGACGATAGGTTTCATGAAAATCGCGAGCGCCAACAGCAAGGCGGCAAAAAAGGGTTGAACCAACCCGTCACGTTTGGCCGATCCGCTCACGACCAACAGAGCGCCGGCTACAAAGAGAATGTATGCTGCCGGATCGGCAAAACCGCGTGACGCCCATTGCTCGTACTGCATGAACGACGTGCCGAATATTGTGCCGATTGGAATCGCGACGAAAACAAGAATCAAGGCCAGCGACCACCGGACCGGCAAGAAACGCCGGAACAGACCGTAGACGAGGAATGGAAACAGCAGAATGATCGAGAGATAGCCAAGGTAGCTTTCGCCAAAGACAATATGCTCAAGAGCGCGGAAGTAGCGCAGGCCAGGCCCACCATAATAAAAAACTGTTTCGCCCCCCTCTAGTGCTCCGTACAAATTGCCGGCTAACAATTTCTGCAATATCACGCGCCCGATGCCGTCGTAGAAGAGCCCATCATCGCCCCCATCGAATGGGCGCACTCCACCCAGAAAACTTGCATCGTCCACTGCAATAACCAGAACCGACAGGACGATAATAATCGCTGGCACGATCATTTGTTTTAACCTGACTCGCACCAGAACCGCGACCAAACCGGCCGCCGCCGCCAAAAGCAAAATCCCGCGCGCAAAATTTGCCAACCGTACGCTCCAGGGTGGCGTCAAATGCATGGCCAGCGTGTCGGGCTTGATACCAACACCAACAATCCGCTTTCCGACGTCGCCGGTTTCAATGTTCCGGCATCCGTTACCGGTCGTCGCAGCGAAATGTTCGCCCTCGCCTTCCCACATCACGGTGCCGCGCCAGCATAGCTCGCCGCCGACATAGTTCGCGGGCAGGCGGATCATTTCGAACCACGGCATCGTGACATGCCAGCGATGCCACCCCATCCAGAAGCGTCGATCGCGCGTCCCGCGCTTCACGTCGGCATCCGTTGTCCAATTGTAACGAAGCTCGTTGATAAAGCTGGGCCGCAGCCACACCGGATCGGAGAAATCAATTCCACTGATCGCGCGGGAAAAATCCGTCTTGCGCCAGATGCCGTCGGCAGAAAAGGCAAAGGTCGAATCGGGAACGCCGTTACCTTGCCAGCAGCCGGGTTTTTTTGGATCGCAGCGGCGCGCTGGCGGGTATTGCGTTTCGAAATCCGCAGCCAGGTAACGGTAGACGTCGCTCGGCAACGCTCGCTCGAGTGCCGCGCTCGGCAGAAAAACATTGTGTCCTTCCTCGATACGCTGCGGCGCCAAAAGCGCTTGACCCGAGGCACCGACAGCGACGATGGCAACGGCAGCCATCCAGGCGCGCCGATCCGCGCGAACGTCGCCGCAGAAAATAACGAGCGCCAGCACGACTAACAGCATGTAGTCGGAGAAATTATTGATCGGCAGCCCAATGACAGCGACCGCGAGAACGAGTGCACCCACTTTGCGCCAGACGGCGCTGGCAGCATCGCCGTTCGTTGTGGTCATCGAATGGTGTCCCGGGCCCAGCCAATTCGCCCTTGCGTAGCATGTCGATTTGGCTCAAATCCATGCCGCACGCGGCGAAAACTATGCATGGCGGGACTTTGAGACCGTGATCCGTTTGGGAATAGTCGGCAGCAATTATGGACGTACGGTGCAGCTACCTGCTTTCCGGGCCGATCCGCGTTGCGAGGTGATCGCACTTGCCAGCAGCGATGAAAAACGTACGGCCGAGCGAGCTCGTGACGCCGGAGTGCCCAAAGCCTACGGTGAATGGCGCGCGCTGGTCGAGGATACAGATGTGGAGGCAGTTGCCATCGCTACCTTG
>JBGQLL010000234.1:0-5447 GCA_041500065.1 Pseudolabrys sp. | reverse complement strand
GATTGAGAGCGAACGATGGCCGACGTCAGCGACGACCTGGCGGCGAAGATCGATGAACGCCGCAGGAAGCTCGATCGGGTTGATCAGGCGATAGCTGAGATTCGCAGGCTACAGCACGAGCGCGAGGCCGTCGCAATCGCGCCGGGAAGGAGCGCGGGCGCAAGTGACGCCGAGCTCCAGTTAGAGATCGCGCCACTCCTCAGGCCGCCGACTGAACGAGACCCTGCACCGCCAACTGCACGACAACGTCAACGAATTGGCGGCGCAGATCCAGCTATACGCGCCGCAAATAAGCGTCGCGCTTCGCAAGCGGCAAGCCGCTCCCGGCGAGCATAACGATCCGCAGTCGGCAGCAGTTTCAAAGCGCACTGGCTCGGCGTGCCTTAACTAGATACCAGCACATCGCGACAATTTTCCGCACTGATGATGTTACCTCAATGCATCACATTTGCTTTTTTCGATCTTATGTGATGGCCAGCACAACAGAATCGGATTGGCTGCCCTATTTTACCGGTGGCTGAGGAATCGAAAGGGGGTTAGCCATGCTGGCTGAGAAACAAGATTTAGCTCCACTGCTTGCGCTATTGAAAATGGCAGCGGACCAATGGCCTGAAGTCGGTGAAGTCTCGCAGAGCGAAATGTTCCGTCGCGATCAAGCCTTGCTCAAGATGTGGCCTGAGGCCTGCCGACGCGTTGGCGTTGAGGCGCGTGAATTTCCGCGCGCGGTAATTAGACGCTGGCAACAGGAAATGAGCAGAGGTCGGCCACATTGAAGTGAAAAATCGGCCACACTGAAGCGCTTAAAAAAATGCCCCGGCACAATGGCCGGGGCATTTACGCAACAAGGTGCACTCATGTGATCTGGATCGTCCAGCGCCGAGCCGGATAAGACTCCAAACCACGAAATGACCATAGCGGTAGCAGGTGAAGGATCAGAAGCAACTTAGTACCTCTGCGGTAATATGTTGGTCAGCGTGATCATGTCGCTGCCTTGCAAGCTTCATCAAGCTCGCAGCCGAACGGCCAATGTCGGCCCCGACCTCGGGGACGGGGTATTGGGGGGAATACCAGGTTGAAATCGGGGCCGCGCTCTCTTGGGGATGAGAGCGGCCTCGACTTTACTACCGTCCCTGCCCGCACGATCATCAATACTTCGCGACTGCGCGGACGGCGGGATTCTCTAATTTTTTCCAGGAAACTGATTTTTAGAGGGGCTTTAGCGAAAGAACACCAGGCCGCCGTGCGGGGAACCCAAGGCTATAAATAATTCTGGTGGCCCCCGGGGGTGGTCAATGTCCGCTTTGTGCCAATAGCGGACAAGGTCCCTTAAGATTTACGTTTCTCCTCATTGGTCCAAATCGGTCTCAGGCATCTTAGCGTTAACTTCATAAATTCGTTCGGCTTCCCCGTTTAACGATTACGTTTAAAGGCGTGGGATAGTTTTGGTGCGAGGCGCTCATGCGCTTCATCGTTGCATTGTTTGTTTGCACTGTCGCCGGGGTGTCCGTTGCGGCCGCCGCGGAGGCGTGCCCCGGCAATCCAGACGCGCTCGGCACCAGCCGCGTGCTGACCATCAATCCCGGCGAATTCACCCGACTTGGCACCGTCCAATACAAGCAGACGCTGCCGTTGAAGGACCACGAGGTGGTGCTCACCTTCGACGACGGCCCGCTGCCGCCGTATAGCGACATCATTCTCGATACGCTGGCATCACAATGCGTGAAGGCCACGTATTTCCTGGTCGGGCAGATGGCGCATGCCTATCCGTCCGTCGTCAGACGCATCTACAACGAAGGCCATACCGTCGGCACTCACAGCCAACACCATCCACGCGCCTTCGAGCTCCTGTCAATGCAGCGGGTCGAGCGCGAGGTCGACGTTGGCATCAATTCTGTCACGGCAGCATTGGGCGACGCCAAGGCACTCTCGCCCTTCTTCCGCTTGCCTGGCTTCGGCCGCACCAACGCGATCGAACGGTTCCTGGAAAACAAACAGCTTGTCACCTGGAGCGCTGATGTCGACACGGACGATTGGTGGCGCGGCAGTACCCCGGGTGCGATCGTGAAACGCGCCATGCGACGACTGGATGCGAAAGGCCGCGGCATCATTTTGATGCACGACATTCATCGGGCCACGGCGATGGCGCTGCCGATCCTTCTCAGGGAGCTGAAGGCGAACGGCTATCACGTGGTACACGTAACCGCGGCGGGCGAGCGGCCAAAATCTCTACCTGAATTAATGGCCCTACCCACCACTGACGGGAGGGTCTCGTTGACCGTGCAGACCAGCGACTCCAGCGTCACTCGACAAAGCCATCGCATCCGGAAGCACAGCGAAAGCAGACATCATGCGGTGCACTCGTACTACCCCGGCGGCCTAAGTGACGACCGCATGTCCGCGTTTGGTCAATAGCATCGGCGCACGCAGTGGCTGTGCCTGGATCCGCACGGAATTTTTTGGATGCCAAAACGCAACGATGGAATTGTTTGCTAGTGGGAAATATCAAAGAATGTCTCATGATTCGCTATTGGCGCACCATTGCGGTATCGCTCGCGGCTGCCCTGTCCGTGCTGCCGGTCGGCATTGTCCGCGCTGAGCCGCCAGATAGCCCGGTGAAATCAAGCGCGGCGAGTTGCGCCCGTCCGGGCTTTCGCGTCGTGCTCGATGTCGGCCACACCGCGAAATCGCCCGGCGCCAAAAGCGCGCGCGGAGCCGACGAATTTGATTTCAATCTGCGGCTCGCCAAGCAGATCGATCACGCTCTCCTCGAAGCCGGCTTTGCCAAGACGGTCCTCATGGTGACCGACGGGCCGGGGACCAGGAGCATGTACGCGCGTGTGGCACGCGCCAACGAGCTATCGGCGAATCTGCTGCTGTCCATCCACCACGACTCGGTGCCCGATCGTTTTCTGGAAAAATGGGATTACAATGGCAAGCCGAAAATGTTCAGCGACCGATTCAAAGGCCATTCGATCTTCGTCTCCGACGACAATCTCGATCCTAAAGACAGCCTTCTGTTTGGCAGCATGCTCGGCCAACAGTTGAAGGCGCGGGGTTTGCAATACACGCCGCATTACACCGAAAGCTTCATGGGCCGGTGGCGGCGTACGCTGCTGGACGCCGATGCTGGCGTCTACCGCTACGACACGCTGTTCGTGCTGAAGAAGACGCAAATGCCCGCTGTACTGCTTGAAGCGGGCTCGATCGCGAACCGCAACGAGGAATTGGTGATGGCCTCGCCCGAGCAGCAGCAACTGATCAGCGCGGCGGTGGTGGATGCCGTCGACAATTTCTGCGTGGCGCAATCAAACAAGCCCGCGCTGCAAATCGCGCAGCGTTCGAAAGTCAGACATGTGCTATCGGCGCATTCGCACCAGCGAACGCGCAAGCGTACTTACAACGATACGCCATTAACATCAGTCTCGCAGTCAACCGTCGATATACATTAGCGCGTCGCTACGCGGCCGTTTCCCCACCCTTCCGCGCCGCAAGCGGATAGTCATCTTAGACCCTGCCCCGACAAAACTGGCGTGCCAATGGCGGACATTGTCAGACTTATTCAACCACCTCATCGGCGCGTTGCTGCAGGAGCAGTGGCACGTTCAACCCAAGCCCCTTCGCCGTCTTAAGATTGATCGACATCACGAACTTTGTAGGCAACTGCACCGGCAACTCGGCCGGCTTTGCGCCTTTGAGTATGCGATCGACGTAACCGGCCGCTTGCCGGTATTGGTCGATGACATCAATGCCATAGGACATCAAGCCGCCGTCGTTGACGACAATGCGGAACGCATAAATGGCGGGTAAGCGATGTCGGTCCGCCAGTGCGACAATCAGCCCGCGATGAACCAGGGTTGAAGCGTCCGGCAGCACAACCAGCCCGCCGTTTGGCTCGCGGACGAATTCACCGATAGCCCGCTCGATGTCGGCAGCATCGTGAACCGGTGCGACTGTTGGCGTGACCGCGAACGGTGGTGCAGAGGCTTCGATCAGGCGCGTATAATACGAGCCGCCGCCGGGGGCCAAATTCGGATTGAATATGAATGCGACGCGCTTGACGCCGGGCGCGACCTCTTTGAGCAGCTCCAGCCATTTGCCCGTCAGCGAGAACTCGACGTTCGTGAATCCGGTCGCGTTACCGCCCGGACGTGCCAGACTTTCGACGAAGCGTTCCCCGACGGGGTCGGAGACCACCGTGAAAACGATCGGGATGGTACGCGTTTGCCTCAGGAGCGCCGCCGTCACCGGCGTGCTCCTGGTCAAGATCACGTGGGGTTGGAGCGCAACAAGCTCTTTTGCAAACGCTTGCATCCGTTCCGGGTCGCCAGCCGCCCCGCGAAAGTCGACCTGCAGGTTGCGGCCTTCGCTCCAGCCTAGTTGTTGCAGAGCCTGCTTGAACGCCGCGACGCTGGTCTGAGCTTCCGGATCGTCCGCGGCCACGTTGACAAGCACACCAATACGGCGGACCTCATCGTGCTGCTGGGCGCGTACCGCCAGCGGCCAGGATGCCGCCGCGCCCCCGATTAGCTTTATGACCTCGCGTCGCTTCATCTCCGCCCCCAAGCTCACAGCTACAGCTATCGTACCGGCTTAAAGCAGAGCTGGGAAAGGGTCGTTTGCATGTCCGCTTTGGGCCATTAGCGGACATCGCTGATCATTCGATCACTTCGTCCGCGCGCGAGCACGGACGGCGGCATTGTGAGGCCGATGGCCCTGGCTGTCTTGAGATTGACCGCCAGTTCGTACTTGGTCGGAGCCTGAACCGGCAGGTCGGCCGGCTTCTCGCCCTTGAGGACACGATCGACGTAAGCCGCCGCGCGCCGAAACGGGTCGACCCGATCCGGCCCATAGGAGATTAAGCCGCCGACGGCGACGAAGAAGCGGTATGGGTAAATCGCGGGCAAGCGGTGCCGGGCTGCAAGCGCAGTGATGAGTTCGCGATGAACAACCGCCGACGCGCCCGTCGCTACAATAAGGCCGCCATTTGGGGAGCGCGCGAAGCCAGCGATGCTGCGCTCGATCTCACCGGCGTCGCGCGAGCCGAGCGGGCTTACCTCCACACCGAGCGACGGCGCCACGGTCTGGATTGCGGCAAACTCGCCGGTACCGGCTATGGTCACATCACGAAGCACGGCTGCCCGCGTCACGCGCGGCGCAACTTCTTTGAGTAGTTCTAGCCACTTGCCGCTCATGCCGTATTCGAACTGCGTGAACCCGGTAGTATTGCCACCCGGGCGTGCCAGACTATCGACGAAGCCGGCGCCGACCGGATCAACGACACCTGCGAATACTATCGCCACGGTGCGGGTCGCCTGTTGCAACGGGCCTACCGTCGAGGTGTTACCGGCCAAAATGAGATCAGGTGCGAGTGCGACCAATTCCGCCGCATATCTGCGAGTGCGTTCGGCATCACCCGCGCTCCAGCGATACTCGATGCGAATATTGCG
>JBGQLL010000233.1:0-5481 GCA_041500065.1 Pseudolabrys sp. | reverse complement strand
CACCACGATCGGCGTCGACGCGGAGCGGCCTTTCAGATCATCCTCCATCCATTCGAGCTGCTCGTCGCCGAGACTGCCCATGCCACCGCCCTTGAGATTGGCGACGTTGACAAGACCGATGAAGTGCACGCCATTGGCATCGAAGCTGTAATAACCCGGGCCTTTGGTGCCGCGGCCGTAGCGTTCCTTGTAGAGCTTGATCTCGGGGTCGATGACGTCGTGCTCGCCCGGCACGTAGTGCACGTCGAGCTTGGCCTGCGAGATGATCTTTTCGGCGTCGTCGAATTCCGACTCTTTGGACAGATGCGTGATGTCGCCGGTATGGATCATGAAGGCCGGCTTGGTCGGTATGGCCTTGATCCGCTCGATCGCCTCTTCCAGTGTGCCCTTCGCGTTAGGGTTGGCGGGCTTATCAAAGCCCATATGGCTGTCGCTGATCTGCAGGAAGGTGAGGCCGGAAGCCTCCTTCGCTATCGCCTGGTCAATTAGGCCGAGCGAGTGCGGCACCCCGCCGCTGATGGTCCACAACACCCCGGTACCCACCCAGGTCATGCACTCCAGAGCCTTGCGGCGGCTGACGCCTTCATCGTGGTCTGTCATCTTCTTCGTCTCCCGTGATAAGTGAACCGGTTATTGCTAGACCGGGCTGGGCGGAGATTTATTCCCGCCGGGGCGGTCATCTCGATCCATCGCCTACCCGCTTTGGATAAAGGCAGATCGTTGTAGGCGAGCTAAGTTCTCACCGAGATCTTCCCAGACAAGCGCCTTGAGCTTAGGTCCGCGCCACTTAGTCATCATTCTTTCCCGATCGTAGCGATTAGCCGGCGGCGCGCTCGCGCCAGCCGCGACATCACGGTTCCGATTGGCACTTCAGTCGCCTCAGCGATCTCGCGGTAATCAAGGCCTTCGATGTCCCGTAACACCAGCGTCTCTCGGAATGGCGTGGGCAATGCGGCGATTGCCGCGCGCAGCTGTTCGGCGTCGACTTTTGCGATGAGTGCTGCCTCCGGCGTCTCGTCGTTCGGGTCGCCTGGCTTGGCGTGCGCAGCCTCAACCGCCTCGAGATCTTCGACTGTAACGACCGCGGTAGGGCGATTCTTGCGGAGCCAGGTGTAGGCGGTGTTCCGCACGATGGTCAGCAACCAAGACCGGGCACTGCCGCCGGCAAACTCTCGAATGGCGCGGAAGGCGCGTAACGACGCATCCTGCACCACATCCTCGGCATCCGTACGATTGCCAGTTAGCCAGTGCGCCAGCCGATAGGCGTCGTCGATGTGCGGCATCACCACGCTCCTGAAGCGCGCGTTGTCATCGAGACCGCTCAACGAATCTTGGGCGCCAGAGGCAACCAACCGCATTGTCGGCCTTTCAGATTCAATTGGCCTAATGCTGACCGGCAGAGAGATTATTGACATCGCACCCGCCCCCGATCCGTTACAATTCGGTTGGGCTGGCGCGGAACAATCGAGCGAAATCCTCCAAGTCCTTTAAGGCGACGTCGGAGATTGCCCAGTAACTCACACCGTTCTCGATCCAGTGCACGACGTTATAGCCGTTTACGGTGCGTGGAGTCCTGTCCAAGATGTGGCTCTCGGCTGGCACCTCCGTAAGGCTGATCATGTGCTTGGCATGTCGATAGACCAACGTCGGGACAGGCGTCTGGCCGACCACGTCAATGCGCCCCCCAATCAGTGGGAAATTATCTTTCGCAAGATCAACAACGCGTGGCGAGTTTGGAATACGGCCATTGAACCACGGCTTCACGGTATGGCGGTCCGACGACGCCACGTCGACCGGTTCCGGTGCCATCAGCGCGCGAATGTGGTCGGAGACGAGCAAGTCCGCGGTCGCGATTGCCGGTTGAGACCCGACCACGAACCAAGTCGAACTGCTGGCGACCATGGCGGTTAAGGCGATCGATGCCGCAAGCGCGCGCCATGACGGCTGTGCGTGCTGTCGTGTCAGGCCGCCGAAGGCGATGGATGCCGCAAGCGCGCGCCACGAGGGCTGCGCACGCGGCCGTCTCAGACCGCCGACCGACGCCTCGATGCGGGCCCGCAACCCGGGCGGCGCTTCCTCGCGCGGCAGCCGTTCATGAATCAGCCGCTGCAATGCCTTGACCCGCTCGCTTTCGGCGACGAGCGCCGGCTCCGTGCTCATCTGCTGCGCGATCCCCAGCGCGTTGGCGGGATCGAGCTCGCCGTCCATATAGGCATGAACCAACAGCACCGAGTTATCGTCAGTCTTTGAACGGGTCATAGTTTTTTCATCCAGTGGCGTGCGCGGGCGATCGATTGCTTCCTTCACCGCTCCAATTTGACGCTCAATTTTCCTTTGCCTTTACAATAGGTTATATCGAAACATCAGTAACAGGCGCAGTGACCTCGTTGAAAAGACTCTGTGACGGTCCGATTCATTCCCAAAGGAACAAGAATTTTTTCGCTGCTGTTTCGACGACCATCTCCGATAGAACTTTCAAGCTAAAGAGGGCGGGCCCAGGCCCGCCCTGCTTTGTTCGTCGGCTTAGAAGTTACGAAGCATTTCATTATAGCCGAGGCTGCCACCGCCCGTGGCTTGTGGACTTTCCGAATCGAAAGCCGAGCGGGGTCCCGGAACCATGGCGAAAGAATGCAGTCCGCTCCGGCCGCCTGCAATTCTCTCGTTTTGGGGAGCAGCAGCCGATGTGCGTGCGAACGTCAGCACGTTGCCGGTGCCGGTATCAGGATCGAATGATTGAGCAAATGCCGGCGTCGCGAAGACGCCCAGCACAGCCAAGGTGGTTAGAAACTTCATCATGTCACTTCTCCTGTGGTTGAGACTTAAAATCTTCTAGGGGTTTCGCGAAGCCATTCGGCGTCAACATGCGACGACGAACGGAGTGGCCATGAGCGGGCCACACACAGGAGGAGACTGAAAGACGTTTGGGATATTCCCCGCGGTTGATGGCTGCCGCCTCGTTTCAGATAACGTTTATGTGAAACAAGATTGAGAAGGTTTGTCCGGAAATAAATTTTGGCCATGTTTTTTAGTTTGCGGCGAAAACGACGTCCCCGAAACCATGTCGAACATTGTGATGACATCTTCGAAAATCGGAAGGCGTCAATGACATCTCTGTGATGTAACTTCGTGCGGGAATATATCGCCGCCACGATCAGTCTGTCTCCCGTAAACGCAAACTCGTTTTGGGAGACTGGCGATGATGAACCGCAAAGCTTTGAACCGCCGCAAAGTACTCGACATTCGGATTGGCCGGGTTGTCCAAGCCCATATGGCTGTCGCTGGTTTACAGAACGGTGAAACCCTTCTGCTCGGCGGCCACTGTCTCGTCGGTGCTACCGAGAGAGGTCGGCACGCCGGCCGCGATCGTCCAAGGTACGTCGGTTCCCACCCAGATCATGCATCGTTCATGCGGAACGAGCCGCGCCTCGCCATCAATGACACACCATTGCTGGGCTGGGTGCGATCATGATCAGAATCAAATCGATCACGAAATGTCTTGTTGCGGGCGTCGTGGCCATTCTTCTTTTCGCGGGGGCGCCGGCCTTCGCCGCGGATGCGACAGCAGTCAAAATCGGAAACTTCACTTTCGGCCCGCAGGAATTGAAGGTGAAGGCTGGGACCACGGTCACTTGGACCAACGAGGACGACATGCCGCACACGGTTGTGTCGCCCAACAACTTCCGATCCAAGCTACTCGATACCGACGGCACGTACGCGTTCACGTTCACGACTCCGGGAACGTACAAGTACTTTTGCTCCTTGCATCCGCACATGACGGGAACAATCGTCGTGGAGACGGCGACCGGGAGCGCTACGCCGCCTTGACACATCAAACACGAGACACCAGCGCATCGGCCTGTTGCCCGCACAAGAGTCTTGCCGACGAAATTTGGAGGCTCATGCAGTTCGATTTATACAGACCCGAATTGCATTACATGCGCGGTCCCGGGCCCAAGTGGCACGCCAAACAAGAGCGCGCGTTTGCATCGCTTGACAAAACGGCAAACGCAAGAGCCGTGCGCGACAGCAACAACGAGGCGAAGCGTAATGCCAACCTGTCCGTAAAGCGAGGCCAGAGCGTGATGTTGCGGACTCTAAAGAATTGGCCCAATGCAACGTTCGCTGCGATCTGTGCAGGCGGAATTTTATGTGTCTTATTGCTGCTGGCCGTCGCAACGTCTTTGGTTGCTTCTTCGTCTTCATCGGTGAATGCAGAATCTCCTGGACAGGCGTGCTTTGCCGTCTCCGAGGGAGAGTACCAAGGCGCTTACCGAAAAAATTTGCTGCTTACTAGGTTTGGAGCGTATGAGCGGACCGGGCGTTTAGGCCGGTACTCTTACTGGTACTGTCGCTGATTGCCCAGAGAGCCTCGCCCTCGGAATGTCCGCGTTACCCCCGAAAGCGGACATTGGTCAGCGCCTTCTGCGGCAATCTTTGGTGCTGCAAGTTTGATCCTTGGATGCTCAGGATCGCCCTCAACCAGCAATAAGATTATCCAGAAAGGACTGGCTTCTTCGCGCAGACAGAGCGGTACTGTGTCCAGTTCGGGGCGCTGGCTGCGCTTCGGGATCCTGCCCCGCCGGCTTCTTCGCTGAGGTGGGGCTTCGGTGGTGGCGGCGATGGTCGCCGCACAACCGAAGGAGATTCCGATGACCAAGGCAAAGTCGAAGCGCAAGCCCGCATCACACACAAACGACAGCAAGACCAAGACCCGCAACAGCGTAAGGCAAACGACCGCGCGCAACGCCGGACAACCCAAGTCAGTTACACAGCCGGCGGAGCTGACTGCACGTCGCGAAAGCAAAAAAGCTCGCATCATTGCAATGTTGCGAGCGCCAGGTGGCGTGACCATCGAGGCGATGGCACGGGCAGCGAAGTGGCAACCCCATTCGGTCCGCGGCTTCCTCGCCGGTGTCGTGCGCAAGAAGCTTGGCCTTCATCTTATATCGGCGGCGGGTGACAGTGGGCGCGTCTATCGGATTGCTGATCGCACAGCGTCAGCAGCGGCGTAGAGCGATGCGGCCAACGCGACCGGTTGCGAAGAAGGCGACCAGACTGTCGTTAGACGACGAGATCGCGCATCTGCGCGATCTCGATCTCCGTGGCTTGCGGGCGCGCTGGAAGAGCATGGTCCGGCAACAACCGCCTTCTCATTTGCCCCGCCATCTGCTGTTTGCCGTTCTCGCCTACCGGCTCCAGGCCGACGAGCTGGGCGATCTCGATCCGGCCACTGCTCGGCTGCTGAGGCAAATCGCAACCGGTGGCGGGGGCCAAGGGGCCTCGCGCCGGACGGACGAGTTCGGTCGCAGACGGGCTGAGCTCAAACCCGGCACGATCCTGACGCGCGAGTGGAACGCTCAGGCCTATCGGGTGATGGTGGTGGATGAGGGCTTTGCCTTGAACGGCAAGACCTATGACAGCCTGTCCAAAGTGGCTTTCGCCATCACCGGTACCAATTGGAACGGTCCGCGGTTCTTTGGT
>JBGQLL010000232.1:0-5486 GCA_041500065.1 Pseudolabrys sp. | reverse complement strand
GGGATTGCGGCCATGATGCGCGTGCGCCTGAAGGCCGATGGACGGATTGTGGAAGTTCTGCCCGACGGCAGCGAAAAAACGGTCGATCACAGCGACCCGGCGCAATTTGTGCGTCACGTGCGTGCGCGCTGCGGATTGACGCAGGCGGCCTTCGCGGAAAAAATCGAGGTGCCGATCGAAACGCTGCGCAATTGGGAGCAGGGCAAGCGCCGTCCGCGCGGGCCGGCTCGTGCCTTGCTGAAGTTGATCGATCAGGCGCCGGATGTAGCCTTCGCAACGCTAGGAGGCCGAAGGCGCTAATCGCCTATTCGGCAGCAGCGGGAATACGCATGCGCGGTGTTGGGCGTGCGATTCGCATCAGCAGGAACATCGCGAGCAACGTGGCCACGTAGACAATGAGCTGCATCTCGGTCGGTCGATCAATATATCCGACCAGTGTATGAAGCAGCCGGCCGAAGATACTTTTTTCCGACAATAGCCAGGACGTATCCCAAAGGGTGCGGTCTAGCGCCACCACCAAACCAGCATTGTTGAGGAATTGCACGGCTTGTGCCGCCATGCCAGCAGCGAGCAGGGCGATCAGCCAGCTCGTAACCGAGAAAATATGACGGTTTGGGATTGCGAGCAGGCCGAGGTACGTCAGCGCGGTGAACGCCGCGCCAGCGGCAATGCCGAGCACGCCGCCAACCAGCAGGGCCGAGCCCGAGGTGCCGGACGCCATGATGCCGTAAAGGAACAGCACAACCTCGGATCCTTCGCGTAACACCGCAAGTCCCACGACGATCGCAAGTGCGGTGAGCGGCTTTGCGCCTTCGCTCACTGCGGTGCCGACTTGGCGCATTTCGTCCGCGATCTCGCGGCCATGCCGCGCCATCCAGGCGTTGTGCCACATGAGCATGATGACGGCGATGCCGAGGACGCCGGCATTGAACAGTTCCTGACCGGCGCCTTGGAATGCATCGGAGATGGCACCGGCAAACATGGCAACGACACTGGCACCGAGCACACCACCAATGACACCGATCGTGATCCACCGGCCGCGCCCGGCAACGCCGCGCGTTGCGGCCATGACGATGCCGACGATCAGGCCGGCTTCGATAACTTCACGAAAAACAATGATCAGTGCGCCAAGCATGGTTTATTCCGCGATGACTACGCCCTTGGCGGTGGCCTCATGATACTCGCCGACAAAAGGGTACTGCCCGGGTTTAAGCGGGCCTATGCGCACCACACCATTTGACTTGCCGGCTATCACTTTCTCCACCTTCAAGGCGCTGCTGTCGAACTCCTCAGGCGTCGCGTCCTCATTGACTATGGTGATCATCACCCGCTGGTTGGCCGGCACTTTGATCTCCGCCGGGGTGAAACGGTGCTCCTTGATGGTCAGCACATAGTCATCGGCTCGTGCAGATGCGGTCCCGGCGGTGAACAGGGCAACCATGCCAAAAGTGACGAGAGCACTGCGCATTCGATCTCTCACATAAAGAATGGCCCTCACAAAACCATTAAACTCCATTCATGCAATAACTTTCTTTTACTCTTGAATTATTCCAATGTAAGAGCCCCACATTAAAAGCTTACGTCTCATGGGATTGTGCCAATTTGCGCTAGCGCAAAAATTAGCGTGATTTTTGGCCGCACCGCCGCCCGCGCCGTCTGCGGTTTGAACAGGAACCCCGGTTGGCAGCGCGGTGCCAACGGGGCATTCTTCCCGATCCCACCACAGACCCATCCCAACACGCTGTTCCAAGGAGATCGTGATGCAAGTGATTGAAGCTCATGGCGCCCATATTCCAATGATCGGGCTCGGCACCATGACTCTGAAAGAGGATGCCTGCGTGCAGGCGGTCAAAACCGCGTTGCAGATCGGTTACCGCCACCTCGACACCGCGGCCTTTTATGGCAACGAGAAGGAGAACGGCGAGGGTCTGCGGCAATCAGGCGTCAAGCGCGACGACGTTTTCATTTGCACCAAAGTGCGGCAAGGCGACCTCATGCCGGACGCATTCGCCAAAGTGCTGGAACAGAGCCTGGCTAATCTCAAATTGCCTTACGTGGATCTCCTTCTGATTCACTGGAACAATCCGGACGTCCCGCTCAAGCTGTCGGTGGGTGCGCTGTGCAAGGCAAAGAAAGAAGGAAAGACAAAGCACATCGGCGTTGCCAATTTCACCACCACTATGCTGGACGAAGCCTGGGCTGTGACGTCGGAGCCGCTGGTCTGCAATCAGATCGAGGTGCACCCCTTTATCAATCAGGACAAGGTACTTGCTGCCTCCAAAAAGCACGGCATGGCAGTCGTTGCGTATTGCCCGATCGCGCGCGGCAAGGTTCCAGGCGCCGATGCGCTCGAACGTATCGGCAAGGCGCACGGTAAAAGCGCGGCCCAAGTCTCGCTGCGCTATTTGGTTCAGATGGGCGTTTGCTCAATTCCGCGCACAGCCACACCCGAACACCTGAAGCAAAATATCGACGTGTTCGACTTCAAGCTTTCGGATGCCGAGATGGCGGAGCTCAAGAACCTCAATGCCGCCAATATGCGTGTCGTGAACCCGCCGCACGCGCCGAAATGGGACACACCGTGAGACGAATGGCATTGGCTGCCGGTCTGCTGATGGTGGCGCCAGCCTTGGCGCAAGGCGACAAGCCGGATGCGCGCGACACAGCGGTGATCCAGGGATGCATCAAGGCCAAGACCGGCCGAAATTGGGCTTGGGAAAATTGCATCGGTGTTGTGTCGGAGCCTTGCGTGAAAGACGAAGGGGCGATGCCTCCATCAGAGGTGATGGCCTGTTACCTTCGCGAGAGACTGGTGTGGGACAGCATCCTTAACGCAGGCTTCCGCCGGCTTCGCGAGACACTCGACGACAAGCAACAGCGCAAAATGCGCGAAATGCAGCGCGCCTGGATTGCGTCACGCGACAAAAGCTGCGGTTTTATCTATGACTATTTCGATGGCAGCATGGCAAACCCCATGATGGCGGCTTGCCTGAACCGCGAGACCGGGCGACGGGCGCTTTTTCTGCTCGGATTCGCCAATGATTCGGAAGGCAGATAGAGGTGATGCAGATAGTCGAAGCCAAAGGCTTCAAGATTCCAATTGTCGGTCTTGGTACATGGGCGCTGCGTGGCCGCGATTGCGCGCGATTAACTGAACAGGCGATCCGCTTCGGTTATCGCCATATCGACACTGCCCAGATGTATGACAATGAGCGTGAAGTGGGTGAGGGCGTACGTGCGTCGCGTCTGCGCTCGGAGGTCATGGTCACTACGAAAGTACAGCCGACGCTGCTTGCGTCGAACGATCTGGAGCGTTCCGTAAAAGAAAGTCTGGCGCGGCTGCAGCTCGATGTGATCGACCTGCTGTTGATCCATTGGCCGAACCCGCGCGTGCCCCTCGCCGAGACTCTTGGTGCCATGGCCAAAATGAAGCGGGAAGGGTACGCGCGACAGATCGGAGTTTCGAATTTTACTGTCGCCCTGCTTGAGGAAGCCAACAAGGTTTCAACCGAACCGCTGGTCTGCAACCAGATCGAATGCCATCCGTTTCTAAATCAGGACAAGGTGATTGCCGGCTGCCGCAAGTATGGGATGGCGGTCGTCGCGTACAGTCCGATTGCCCGCGGGAATGCGGTCGGCGATAAGGTGTTGGAAAAGGTCGGCAAGGCTCACGGCAAAAGCGCGGCGCAAGTTTGCCTGCGCTGGCTGACCCAGCAAGGCATCGTCGTCATACCGCGCACCAGCAAATTGGAACGGCTGGAGGAGAATTTTGCACTGTTCGATTTTGAACTAAGCGATAGCGAGATGCGGAAAATTGCCGGGCTTGCGCGCCGCGGCGGCCGCATCGTCGATTGGACTTGGTCGCCGAAGTGGGATTGAAACGGTGCGCTTGCCGTGACTCTTGCAACAGAAGACACAGCTCTCGTCCTTTTCTCCGGTGGGCAGGATTCGACCGTCTGTCTCGCTTGGGCACTTGAACGTTTCGCACGCGTAGAAACAATCGGATTCGACTACGGCCAGCGGCACGCCATCGAACTCAAAGTTCGCGCGCGTTTGCACGAAAGAATGGTGGCCTTAAACGTCAATTGGAAGACTCGGCTTGGCGACGATCATCTGCTCAAGCTCGACACTCTTGGCGCAATCTCAGACACGGCGCTCACACGCGAAACTGCGATCGAGCTTGCCGACAGCGGACTGCCAAGCACTTTTGTGCCAGGCCGGAATCTGATCTTCTTTTGCTTTGCCGGAGCGTTGGCCTATCGGCGTGGCGTCCGCCACATGGTCGCCGGCATGTGCGAGACTGACTATTCGGGTTATCCCGACTGCCGCGATGATACCGTGAAGGCTATACAAGTTGCGTTATCTCTCGGTCTCGACAAACGCGTCACCATACACACGCCGCTGATGTGGGTGGATAAAGCCGACACCTTCGCCATGGCGGAGCAAATAGGGGGCAAAGCGTTTCTTGATCTCGTCATCGAGGACAGCCATAGCTGTTACTTGGGTGACCGCACGAAGCGCCACAACTGGGGCTACGGTTGCGGTAGTTGTCCCGCTTGTGAGTTGCGCGCGCAGGGCTTCGCGAAGTTTATGAGTCGAAGGAAAATATGACTGATAACGACAAACGTACGCGCGTTGAGGGTACTATTTTTCTTGTGTTGTTCTGCCTGACCATCCCTGCTGCAAACTGGATGATCGGGCATGTGGGGACCGTATGCGTTGCAAACGGCCCTTGTCTGGTGCCGGTGGCGCCCGGAGTCATGGCGCCTTCTGGCGTGTTGATGGTCGGGGCGGCCCTGGTGTTGCGAGATTTGGTCCAACGGCGCCTCGGCGTTGAGTTCGGTGTTGGCGCGATTGCAGCCGGCGCGGCTATCTCGGCGGGCCTTGCACCACCCTCGCTGGTGATAGCCTCGGCGACGGCATTTCTGCTCTCTGAGTTTGCCGATTTTGTGGTGTATACGCCTCTTGCCCGCCGAAGATTAGTGACCGCGGTAGTTGCTTCCAGCACCGTCGGATTGATAGTCGACTCGATCGTGTTTCTCTGGCTTGCTTTTGGCTCGCTGGAGTTTCTGCCTGGGCAGATTATCGGAAAGCTTTGGATGGTCATGCTTGCGGTACCTTTCGTTGCGTATATGCGCCGCCGTGACGAGCGAATTGGGCTGAAAGCGGCGTGAGGGTTAGTCATGGGTTCGGCTATCGAGATCCTGCGCAACGTCACCACTGGCACCATCACCACGATGTTGCTGAAAAAGGGCATCCGCCGATCGTGGATGGCGGGTGCAATGCCGTTCGGCTCTTCGGGCAAGCGGATCGTGGGCCCGGCCTTCACGCTGCGTTTTGTTCCTGTTCGTGAGGACCTTGCGACTCCAGAGAGCTGGTCGAAGCCAATTTCAACGCGCGGCGCCATTGAAGCCATGCCGGAGAATTGCGTGGTGGTCGCGGATGCCATGGGCGTGACAGGCGCGGGAATATTCGGCGACATTTTG
>JBGQLL010000231.1:0-5489 GCA_041500065.1 Pseudolabrys sp. | reverse complement strand
GGATAAGATCGCGGGCAAGTTGATAGACCTTTTGATGGATCGGCTCGAAGAAATGCGCCGGTTCCAGAAAATCGGAAACGCGGTAATAGGCCTCGTTGTTGACGAGTATGGCGCCCAACAACGCCTGTTCCGCCTCTATATTGTGCGGAGCGGAACGATAGAGCGGGGCAGGTTCTTCGACCTGCTTGCGGGCTGTCGAATCAGCGAGGGCCATGGATATTGGTGCTTACCCGGAAATTGTGGCATAGCACGCGGTTTGTGATTGAAACGCCCTTCGCGCACGGTTGTCCCGCAATTCACAAGCTGCATTGAGCGGTGGGAAAGGCTTGTTTTTTCTTGACCTAGGCGCCGCGCGCGCGGACTTGTTGCGGGACTATTCGCCGGCGAGCCGTAGCGGCGGCCGACGTTCCTTTTCGGCGGCTGCGAGGCGTCGTTCCTCGCCCATAATATAGTCGCGCGTAATGGGGACTACGCCCTGCCGTTTTGTGAGCTGGATTTGCATCACCATCATATTTTGCTCGCGAAACGACATTTCCGACGCTGCGAGGTAGAATTCCCACATCCTTACGAAACGCTGGTCATAAATGCGTTCTGCCTCCTCGCGGTGCGCCAGGAATCGTTCGCGCCAGTGTTTGAGCGTTTCCGCATAGTGCAGGCGCAGGATCTCAATGTCGGTGACGAGCAGCCCGACTTTCTCAATTTTCGGCAGGACCTCCGACAGCGCGGGAATGTAGCCGCCGGGGAAAATATATTTCGCGATCCAGGGGCTGGTGACATTGGGTCCTTCCGAGCGGCCGATCGAATGCAACACCATCACGCCCTCGTCGGCGAGCAGTTGCGCGCTCTTTTGGAAGAATGTGTCGTAGTGACTGACGCCAACATGCTCAAACATGCCGACCGAGACAATGCGGTCGAAGAGACCGGTGACGTCGCGATAATCCTTCAGCCGGAAACGGGCGCGATCTTTGAGCCCTTTTTCGGCCGCACGTTCGTTCGCGACCGCGTGCTGCTCATGCGATAGGGTAATGCCGGTGACGTCGGCGCCGCCGACTTCGGCCAGATAGAGGCCGAGCCCGCCCCAGCCGCAGCCGATGTCGAGCACGCGCTTGTCAGGTTTGATCATCAGTTTGGCGGTCAAATGTCGCTTCTTTGCAAGCTGGGCGTCATCAAGGGACTGGCCGGGTCTTTCGAAATACGCGCAGCTGTACTGCCTGTCGGCATCGAGAAAGAGCGAGTAAAGCCGCCCATCGAGATCATAATGATGAGCAACGTTGCGACGCGCGCGCGGGCGCGGATTGAATTGACCCAGTCTGCGCCACAGGTAGCGCAAGAGACCTTGTAGTCTCGCCCAGTGAGGGACTTCGGACTTTTGACCGAGCGCAATCGCGAGGACGTCGGCGATCGTACCCTCCTCGACCACGAACGTTCCGTCCATGTAGGATTCGCCGAACTTCAGCTCAGGATCGAGGAGAATTCCCCATTCTGATTTGCGGGAGGCAAACCGCACCGAAACCGGCTGGCCGGTCCCGTCGCCGAACGCAAGAACAGTGCCGCGCGAGGTGGTAACTCTAAATGTCCCCCGCCGGATAAACGTCTTAAGCAGGAATTGAAGCAACCGATCCACCGGCCGCCTCCATCACTCTATTGATCTAACCCGCTACTGGATGCCAGTTCCCCTTGCCCCGTCTAACGCGACGGATGCAAAAATGTTCGGACCTAGGTATTTAATCAAAGTTCCTGCACTCCAGCAATCCTGCAGAGCGCAGGACGGCCATCCGTTCCGGCGGGTCACAATTTCGAAATAATGCGCTATCAAGGCACTTAGTCGTGGGGAGCGGGTGGGCAGCGGAAGGGAAGCGCGAGCAAGTTGATGGACCGTAAATCGCTACGTTGCGGCGTCCGACTAATGATCGGCGTGTGGACGCTGTGCCTACCCACCGGGGCAGGGGCGCAGGAAAGCCTGGACCGGGGCAAAAGTCCGGCTCAACTTTTCGCGTCAGATTGCTCGCTTTGTCACAAATCGCCGCAGGGGCTGGTAAAGTCCGGCGGCTTTGGGCTCGATAATTTTCTGCGCGAACACTACACCGCAAGCCGGGAAACGGCCTCTGCTATCGCCAGCTATCTAAGATCAGTGAACAGCGGGCCAGGGCGTGCGTCCAAACGCACAGCCAAAGGCGATGATAAGACTAGGTCCGACGATAAGAAAAGACCGGGGGTCAAACCGGGCGAGGCCAAAGGGACGGAGAGGCCCGATACCGCGCCGGGCGCGTCAAGATCTTCGGGGCCCAAGTCTTCCGAGCCCGGGTCATCGGAACCTAAGCCCGCCGAAATTATGACCACCGAGCCGAAGGCGGTTGAATCAAAGCCAAGCGCGCCCGCACGCGACGAGCCAAAGCCTGCCGGAGGCGCCAAGCCCGAGAAGTCAGATTAGCGGCTGGGCCGCTCAAGCCTCTTCGGCCTTCTTCTTTTTTCTTTTGTTTTTGGCGGCTTTGGCAGGCGCCGCTCCGGCCGCCGCGACGGCCTCGTCGCCCTCTGGCTCCTCTTGCCCGCGACCAGCCTTCGTCGCTTCCGGATCGAACATCGCTTCCGCGGCGGCTACCGCAGCGGCAGCTCCCTCCTCCGCTTCCGTGCGCCGTACTGTGACGTCCTCTCCACGCGCGATGCGCTCGGCTTCGTCAGCGCTGCGGGCCACCGTAACCGCAATTGCCACCTCGACTTCTGGATGGAGTGCCAACGGTACCTTATACTGGCCGATTGTCTTAATCGGTGCATTGAGTACGATCTGAGAACGTCCAAGCTCTGCGCCGTCGGTCTTGAGCAGCGCGGTGATGTCGCGGCTCGATACCGAACCGAACAATTGGCCGGCTTCACTCGCCTGCCGGAGTACCACGTATACCCTGCCGTCGAGCTTGCTGCCGAGCTTGCCAGCTTCGCCCTTCATTTCAAGATTGCGCGCCTGAAGTTCGGATTTCATCCCTTCGAACCGCTTCTTGTTGTCTGCCGTTGCGCGAAGTGCCTTTCCGCGTGGCAACAAGAAGTTGCGTGCGAATCCGTCCTTAACGCGCACGACGTCACCCATTTGTCCGAGCTTCCCAACTCGCTCGAGCAGGATCACTTCCATTGTCGTTACTCCTCAATCTGAACTTTGGTTATTGGTGATTGTCCTTACGTCACGAAAGGGCAGGTGGCCCGCGCTTGCGCGCGACGCGTCCTCGTAAGTCGATCGCGGTATCGAGCACACCGAGCACGCAAAGCGCCAGTGCCAGCCATCCAATCAAAAGCACCGCGAGATAAGTCCCGCCGAGCAGGAAAGCGCGCGCGTTCATGCCGTGCGTGATCGCGTGCAGCACTGCGAATCCGAGCACGCCATACGCCATAAGCAGGCTTGCGGACACTACGCCGGCCACGATGCCGACCAGGCCGCCAGCGAAATTTAGTGCGATTGCAATTGCGAGTGCGACCGTCAGTAAAGGCGGAAAGCGCATGGCTGAAAGAACGGGCCAGGGTCGCGTGAGCCGGCCGGAAAACTTCACGACGCGGCCGGCGAGCCACAAATTAAAGAGATTGGTGAACGTGGCGAGCACTGCGGCCGTTGCCGGGATCACTGAAACCAGGAAATTGATGAAGCGCTCGGGATCGCCACCACCCGGCAGCGCTAAAGGCGTGTCCGCCGATGGCCCGGCTTGCACTCGTAGCATTCGCACGAGGGCATCGTGCAGGCCGCTGCGAAAGCTCTCTCCGTCGCTGCCCAAATTCGGGATGGCAACCATGACGACGAGCGCAGCGAGTATTGCTGCCCATATCACGAGCCGCCCGGTGGGATACCATTCGAGCGTTTGTTGGTGGCCGTTGCCACCCGCGGGGCGCGCGAGCATGGCAAGATACCCAAGCCACCATCCGGGCACACCGGCGCCCGCAAGGAACGCAAAAAGGAAAACAGCGCCGAACACGACTCCCAGCGTTAATGCTCCACTCAACGCTGCAGTCAGCGCCACCCAATGACCCCAACCGAGCCCCGCGATTATGATCGGCAACGGCGCGAGATAGAACAGCGGGATCGATAGCAGCGTTCCCGAAGTCACCGACGCAAACAACAAAGCTGCGGCGGCTCCGGCACCGACCCCGACGATTGCTAAGTTCATCATCATCATCATCACGAGCTGTCCCGCATCAGCACCAGCTGTCCCGCATCATCACGAGCTGTCCCGCCCCCTTTGGGCGGTTAGAGACGGACCGCAAAATCCGCCCCAACCATTTTGAGCGGTTAGAGGCGGTAGACGTTAAGTCCGCGCCCCAACCATTTTGAGCGGTTAGAGGCGGCAAACGTTAAGCCCGCCCCAACCATCGGCCTCCAGGCGTTCCCTGGAAGCCTCGTTGTCGTCTTACTGTATCACGTAAGGCAGCAAGCCAAGAAAGCGTGCGCGTTTGATCGCCTGCGCCAGCTCGCGTTGTTTCTTCGCCGAAACCGCGGTGATGCGGCTCGGCACGATCTTGCCGCGCTCCGATACGTACCGCTGCAACAGCTTGACGTCCTTGTAGTCGATCTTGGGCGCGTTGGCGCCGGAGAACGGGCAGGTCTTGCGCCGACGGAAGAACGGGCGGCGCGCGCCACCTTGCGGTGAGAATGCCATGGTCTATTCCTCCACCGCGATGACATCGACAGCGTCGATGTCGTCGCTGCCCTCATCGCGCCGCGGGCGGCGCGGCCCGCGTTCCCCGCGCTCATCACGGTCGCGGTCTGACTTGCGCATCATCGCTGAGGGGCCTTCCTCGTGCGCTTCGACGCGGATAGTGAGATAGCGCAGCACATCTTCGTTGAGCCGCTCCTGGCGCTCGATCTCGTTGAGCGCAGCCGGTGGCGCCTCGACATTGAGCAGCGTCATGTGCGCCTTGCGGTTCTTGCGAATGCGGTAGGTGAGGGACTTCAATCCCCAATATTCGTTCTTCGTGACCTTGCCACCCATCTGTCCGATCACTCCGGACAATTGCGTGGTCAATTCCTCGACCTGCTGCGCGCTCAGGTCCTGGCGCGCGAGGTAGACGTGTTCGTACATCGGCATGAAAAGCCTTTCCCTTATTCACGTTCCCTGTCCTCGATCCCGGCGCCAAGCCCCTCGAGCCCTTCGGGAAAGGCTCGAATGCTCTGAAGGCGGAAGCACGGGACGCCGGGCCTAGCGGGCCCTACCGGCTCATAAGTGCAGCCGGCCGTCCGTTCAGCTCCCAACCAGGATCGATGGAGCGCGCGTTTTATAGGGGGTTACCGCAAAAAGGCAAGGTAAAACAAGGCAAGGACAAATCGCGGCGGTATTAGCCGGCGTGCGCTCCCAAATCGCCGCTTTGAAGGCGGTCCGCGAGTTGAACGGCGAGATCGGCGCCCTCGCGGAGCTGTCGTGCGGCGTCGGCATTCTGGTCGCCAGCCCGGCGCATCCTTTCGAGAGCATCGAGCAGCCGGTCGAGGTTTTGCGCCAGGAATTGCTGTCGGAAGGCGG
>JBGQLL010000230.1:0-5495 GCA_041500065.1 Pseudolabrys sp. | reverse complement strand
GAACAAGAACAAGAACAACGACTACGGTTTTGATCCGCACGAGCAGGAACACGAAACCTTTACCGGCATGGGCGCCGACATCAACGTGCACGACCAGTGGGCCTGCGAATCGATGGGTACGATCCAGGACCGCACCAGTGAGCATCTCGGTACATCCGACAAGGCGATCAGTGCGTATCGCAAGCTTCTGCGGCAGGCCATCGAGCAGGCCGGCAAAGGGGAGAAACCGATCATGGTCCTTGATGGCGCGCGCGCCGCGAGCATCACGGGACCAGCAGCGGTTGATGGCATCGGCCCGGCCAACGACTGGCAGGGCTATTGGCAGAAGAGCGAAGCGAGCAAACGTCGTGCCGCGAGTTGGACGAATGCGCATTAATGTTGTGCGGCGGGTGCCCGTCGATGTCATGCCCGGCCTTGTGCCGGGCATCCACGTCTTTAACGCGCCGGAAATTCGAAGACGTGGATGGCCGGGACAAGCCCGGCCATGACCGCTGAAAGGCGAGCGATGCCTTCGCGTTCGCGTAGAGCCGCCAGCTTCGTCGAGCGCCACGGCTTGTGGAACGACGCGCAGGCGAAAACCGCCACGCAGGTTGAACGCACCATCAAAAAAGAAAAGCTCGAGGTTGTACGCTTTTCTTTCGCCGACCAGCATGGCGTATTGCGCGGCAAGACCTTGCTCGCATCCGAGGTCGCAAATGCGATGCGGGCAGGCGTCACCATGACCACGACGCTGCTAGCGAAGGACACGGCTCACCGCACCGTCTATCCGGTTTTCACGCCGGGCGGCGGTTTTGCAATGACGGAGATGCAGGGCGGCGGTGATTTCGTCATGGTCGCCGACCCGTCGACATTCCGAATCCTGCCGTGGGCGAACAAAACCGGCTGGATGCTGTGCGATATTTATTTCACCAACGGCAAACCGGTGCCGTACTCGGCCCGGGCGCGCTGCCGCGATGCACTCGCAACGCTCGCCAAGGCCGGGTTCGATTTTCTCGCCGGGCTGGAAGTCGAATTCCATCTGTTCAAGCTGGAAAACCCGCGGCTGGCGCCGGCCGAGGCCACCTGGCCTCCGGAAGCGCCGGACGTCAGCCTGCTCACGCAAGGCTATCAATATCTCACCGAATCCCGCTTCGACATGCTCGATCCGGCGCTCGAGATTATCCGGCGCGCGATTGAGCAGCTGGGCTTGCCGCTGCGTTCGGTAGAAATCGAGCTTGGCCCAAGCCAGTGCGAATTTACTTTTCGTCCGCAGGTTGGTCTTGCCGCTGCCGACAGCATGGTCTTGTTTCGCGCAGCGGTGAAACAGGTCGCGCGCCGCAACGGCTATCTGGCAAGCTTCATGTGCCGGCCGGCGCTGCCGAATGTGATGTCGAGCGGCTGGCATCTGCACCAGTCGCTGGCCGAAACCAAAACCAGGCGCAACGCATTCACCTTCGATCACCCCGACCTGCTCTCCACCGTCGGCAAATACTATCTGGGTGGTTTGCTCGCCCACGCGCGTGCTGCCGCCGTTTTCACCACGCCGACTATCAATGGCTACAAGCGTTATCGGCCCAATTCGCTCGCGCCGGACCGGGCTATCTGGGCGCGCGACAATCGTGGCGTGATGATCCGCGTGCTCGGTCAGCCGGGCGATCCTGCGACCCGTCTGGAAAACCGGGTCGGTGAGCCTGCGGCCAATCCTTATCTCTATGTGGCGTCGCAGATTTATTCCGGACTCGATGGCATTGCGCGCAGGCTTGATCCTGGGCCTTCCGCCGACACGCCCTATGAAGCGGTTGCCGCGCTGCTGCCGAAAAATCTGGGCGAAGCTCTGGTGGCGTTACGTGCTGACGAGATCTTGCGCGCTGGCTTAGGTGCGAGGTTCGTCGGCTACTACACCCATATCAAAGCGGCCGAGCTTGAACGCTTCCGGAAGGAATCGGATGACCGGGCCGAGGTGACCGCCTGGGAGCAGAAAGAGTACTTCGATTTATTCTGATGGCTCGAGCCAGGCCGTACGCTGTCGTGACCGGACAACAAGACAAAAGCCCACAACCCCCACCATGCCGGCGGCCGAGAGGATGAGCTTGACCTTTGCGGCCGCGCCGGGGCCAAACGATGCCGCGTAGTCGGCGATGATTGGGTCGCTGGCAATCACGTCGCCTGCAATCCATCCCAGCAGACCCGCTCCCGCCCATATGATGAGCGGGAAATAGTTCAGCATAGCCATGATGATGTTTGCGCCAGCCACGATAGCGGGAATGCTGACCCCCAGCCCGAACACGAGCAGCGCCAGGCTTCCGTCGGCTACGGCTGCAACGGCGATAACGTTATCGAGGCTCATGACCACGTCTGCAATGGCGACAAGCTTCACCGCTCGCCAGAGACTGTGGGATGCGGATTCCCCGTTTTCAGATCCTTCGTTGGGCGAAAGTAATTTGACTGCGATCCATAACAGCGCGGCTCCCCCGACAATCTTGACGTACGGGAGCAACATGAGTGTCGAGACAATAGTCGCGAAGATCAGTCGCAATAAAAGCGCCACCCCCGTGCCCAGTACCATCCCGGTGAGGCGCTGTTTTTGCGGCAAATTCCGGCAAGCGAGCGCTATCACGATAGCGTTGTCGCCAGACAGCAGGACGTTGATCCAGATAATTTGAACGACCGATATCCAGAACTGTGGCTGCGTATTGACGCCAATATCGTTCAAAAAATCGATCATTCGCGATCCCTGCGGAATTGATTAAGAGACGTTTCCGGCATGAGGGCGGCTGGGTCGCTTGCGAGGCGTAAACCCGTGCCTCGCGCGCCAGGCGGGATCGAGCGTCTCTCGCCACGCCGTATAGAGAATGCTGACGAGCCCGATGGCGCCGATGATGAGCAGCGACCATTGCAGGATTTCAGAGTGTGCAGCGTCTAGGCGGAGATGATCGAGCAGCGTCAGGTAGGGGAGCGCCCATAGCGCCACGAGCCCCGCCCAGTTGACTAGAACAAAACCGACGGAAATGCGCGTGCTCGAACTTCCTGTCGGTCCGCGCCAAAAGTGTAAGTGCCGACTGCCCTTGGCTCTCCGCGATCGAACGTAGTCCGCGCGGATGTGAGAAATTACATTCAATGGATTTCGGTTCGGCACGGTCCCTGTCCGCAAAGCCGCAATTCAGCTTTTCGTGCTGGAAGCATAGGGTCGCCGAATCTCCCAACAATTCAGGATGAATACCCGGGTTGTCACACTTGGGTATTTTCACCTAGGGATTAATATCCGGGGTGCCGTCGCGGGAGAGGTCTAAAATCGATGACCAGCAGAATCCAGTCGGAGCGAATGCGAGCGATGGCTTTCCCGCGCGTTTTCGACACCAACAAAATGATCGTCGGACTTATCTATCTTGCGGCATATGCGGTGCTCGATTGGATCAGCTTCATCGAGCCTTACGCGCACCTCGGGATCACGCCGTGGAATCCCGGCACCGGCTTGAGCTTTGTCCTGCTCCTGCTGTTTGGCCTGCGGATGATTCCATTCTTGCTCATCAGCCCTTTGCTCGCAGACTACTTGAATCAGCAGTTCGCCATGCCGTGGCACATCGAGATCCTTGCTTCGGCGCTGGTGGGCGGCGGCTATTCGATTGCGCTGACGTTTTTATTGAATCCGAAGTTGCGGTTTGAGCCCACGCTCGACTCAATGCGCGATCTCGTTCTGTTGATGATCGTGGCAGTTGTGAGCGCGGCTTTCGTCGCGATTGGATACGTAAGCCTGACGATTGCCGCAGGATTGCTGCCGGCAGCGGACTTCGCAGCGGCGACGCTGCGCTATTGGGTTGGCGACGTCATCGGCATTACGGTGATAACGCCGTTCGCGCTATTTGCATTGACCCGTCGGCGCATACTGCCGATGACGACAGAAACTTTGCTCCAATTTGTTGCGATCGGCATCGCCTTGACGCTGGTGTTCGGCCTCGCGCAGGAACAGCAATTCCAATTATTTTATGTGCTCTTCCTGCCGATCGTCTGGCTTGCGGTACGCACCGGCTCGGAAGGCGTCAGCGTCGGAATTCTGGTCACCCAAATTGGGCTGATCCTCGGTATCCAACTTTTCCCGGCAGGGACATTCGACGTAACGGCCTTTCAGGCGCTGATGCTCGTCTTGGCAGTGACGGGGCTGGTTGCCGGTGAATTGGTTACTGAACATAGGCGTACCGAAACCCAATTGCGTTTGCAGCAGGAATCGCATTCGCGTCTCGCCCGTCTCGGCAGCATGGGCGAACTCGCGGCTGCAGTGGCGCATGAGCTCAATCAGCCCTTGATGGCGGCTGGCACCTATGCGCGGCTGGTAAATGATGCGATGAGTGCGGCACCCGTCGATGTCGTGACAGTTGCCGAGACCGCGAAGAAGGCGGTGGCTCAAGTTGAGCGCGCCGCTGAAGTCGTGCGCCACCTGCGTGCCCTGGTTCGGCTCGATCGCAGCAATCGCGCGCCGTGCAGATTCGAACGGATTGTGGAAGAAACACTCGAATTATGCCAGCCGGACCTCGACCGCATGCATGTGACCGCCCGAACAGCCATTGCCCCCGACCTTCCACGAGTCATGGTCGACCTCCTGCAGATCGAGCAGGTCCTCATCAACCTTCTGCGCAATGCCATCGAGGCAATCGGCGGGAGCGGAGGCATGCGTGGCAGCATCCTGATCGAAGCGAAAAGTTTCGATGCCGATTTCATCGAAGCTCGTGTTGTCGACACCGGACCAGGCTTTCCGCCCCAGCTCCTCGAAAGTGCCTTTCTCCCGCTTTCTTCCAGCAAAGCCGAAGGACTCGGCATTGGGCTGCCGCTGTGCCGGTCGATCGTCGAGGCTCATGGTGGCAAGCTGTGGCTTGATGACGGTTCGCGAGGTGGGGCCGTGCACTTTACGCTCCCCATCGCAAAGACGGCCGAGGCATGAGCGCTCTCATTCACATCGCGGTGATTGACGACGACGAGGCGGTGCTCGACTCCCTGCGCCTCTATTTTGCGCGGCAGAACATTGAAACATCTTGCTTCACGTCCGCGAAGGAATTTCTGACCGCGATCGAGGGCGGAGAGCGATTTGATTGCATTGTTTCGGATGTTCGTATGCCAGGGATGACCGGGCTGGATCTGGTTCACCGTCTGAAGAGCGGCGGTCTGGCCGCGCCGGTTATCCTGATCACCGGGCATGGCGACGTTGATATGGCTGTCGCCGCCATCAAGGTCGGAGCATTCGATTTTATCGAGAAGCCATTCGACGAGGCCCGTCTGCTTGCCAGCATTCACAACGCGATTGAAAAGAACCAACAGCCTGAAATCGACGCGGCTGAACTGGAAAAATTGCGATCTCGCTTCATGACGCTCTCGGCCAGGCAACGCCAGGTCATGGAGCTCGCCGTGGCGGGTTTGTCGAATAAGGAAATCGGATCGCAACTCAAAATAAGCCCTAAGACAGTCGAGAATCATCGCGCCTGGGTCATGGAGCGCATCGGCGCCCGCAATATCGCGGAACTGGTACG
>JBGQLL010000229.1:0-5540 GCA_041500065.1 Pseudolabrys sp. | reverse complement strand
GTTCGGCGTGGCGGTGCTTGTGCTGCTGTTATGTCTGCCGCTCCTTGCGCAGACGTCGCCTTACCTTCTTATTCTTGGCATCGATGTACTGATCGCGGTGATATTCGCGACCTCACTGCACTTCATCATGGGCCCCGGTGGCATGCATTCCTTTGGGCACGCCGCCTATTTCGGCCTTGGCGCCTACGGCGCGGCCCTGTTGGTCAAATGGTTAGCCGTACCGATGGGAGTTGCATTGCTCGCGGCACCGCTGGTCGCGTTCGGCGGTGCGCTGTTGTTCGGCTGGTTCGCCGTGCGGCTATCGGGCGTTTATCTCGCCATGTTGACGCTTGCCTTTGCTCAGATCGTCTGGGCCCTGGTGTTCCAATGGGAGGCCCTGACCGGCGGCTCCAATGGCGTGATCGGCGTTTGGCCGCCGCCGCCATTCGACCAGGCGTGGGTCTATTACTTGCTCACCCTGGTCCTCGCCGTTGTCGGCGTGCTGTTGTTGCGCCGTTTCTTGTTTGCGCCCTTCGGCTACGCCATGCGCGCTGGCCGCGATTCCGTGCTCCGCGCCGAGGCCATCGGCATCGACGTCAAACGTGTTCACTGGTTCGGTTTTGCCATTGCCGGTTGTGTCTGCGGCGTCGCAGGCGGGCTGTTCGCGTTTGCCAAGGGCTCGATTTCGCCTGAAACGATCCATGTCAGCCGCTCGATTGACGGCCTGGTTATGGTGCTGCTCGGCGGCATCCAGACGCTCACCGGCCCGATCGTCGGGGCTTCAGTGTTTGCCACACTGCAGGACACGGTGATGCGGCAGACCGAATATTGGCGGGCACTGCTTGGCCTCATCATTCTGTTGCTTGTGCTGGCTTTTCCGCAGGGAATTGTTGGTGCGTTTTCGTCGCTCTGGCGCAAGTCAGGTGTGAAATCATGAGTGTGCTCGCGATCCGCTCGTTGTCCAAAACGTTCGGCGGCGTGCGCGCGGTCAATGACGTCAGCTTCGAGATTGCGCCGGGGGAGTTCCTCGCCATGATCGGCCCGAATGGTGCCGGCAAATCGACTTGCTTCAACATGATCAATGGGCAGCTCGCGCCGGATTCTGGCGAGATTCTATTCTCGGGCCGCAACATTGCAGGTCTCGAGGCGCGCGAGGTCTGGCGGCTCGGAGTTGGCCGGACTTTCCAGGTCGCCGCGACTTTCGGTTCGATGACGGTCATCGAAAACGTGCAAATGGCGCTGATTTCGCACGCGCACGAGATTTACCATTTGTGGCAGGCGGCGGCGGATTTGCACCGCGATCGCGCGCTTGACCTCCTCGAGCAGGTCGGCATGCGCGAAGCTGCCGAGCGTCCTAGCCGTGAACTCGCCTATGGCGACGTCAAGCGTGTCGAGCTTGCCATCGCTCTCGCCAATGAGCCGCGCCTCTTGCTGATGGATGAGCCTACGGCTGGCATGGCGCCGCGTGAGCGCAACGATCTCATTGCACTCGTCAAGCGGCTTGTGGTGGAACGCAGAATTTCGGTGCTGTTCACCGAGCATTCGATGGATGTCGTGTTCGCTTTTGCCGACCGGATCATTGTGCTGGCGCGGGGACGACTGATCGCCGATGGCGACGCCGCTGCGATCCGCGACAATGCGCAAGTGCGCGAAGTCTATTTCGGCACCGGCAAGACCTTCGCTGGAGCAGCGCCATGAGCGAGGCAATGCTCACGGTGGAACGCCTGAGCGCCTGGTACGGTGCCGCACGCATTCTCTACGACCTCAGCTTTGAGGTTGGTCGCGGCGAAGTCGTAGCACTGATGGGACGCAATGGTGCCGGTAAATCCACCACCATGAAGGCGGTCATGGGCCTCATGGCGCAACGCCAGGGCATGGTCCGATTCAACGGCGAGGATATTTCAAGGCGCAAGCCCTTTGAGATCGCGCGTCGCGGCCTGGGCTTCACTCCGGAAGACCGCCGTATCTTTGTCGATCTCACCGTGATGGAGAATCTCGACGTGGGACGTCAGCCCCCACGCCAGTTCGCCGATGGAAAGGCGGCTCCGTCCTGGACGCCGGAACAGTTGTTCACGCTTTTTCCCAACCTTGCAGAGATGCCGGACCGCCTGGGTGGGCGCATGAGCGGTGGCGAACAGCAGATGCTCACCGTGGCGCGCACACTGATGGGCAACCCGCTGCTGGTGCTGCTCGATGAGCCTTCGGAAGGCGTGGCGCCGCTGATCGTCGAGCAGATGGCACACACGATCATCGCGTTGAAGCAACAGGGGCTGTCGATTTTGCTGTCAGAACAGAATATTCATTTTGCCCGGTTGGTATCCGATCGCGTCTATGTGTTGGAAAAGGGTCAGATTCATTGGCAGGGTTCGGTCGCGCAGCTTGATACCAACCTGGATGTGCAAAGGACCTATCTCACGGTATAGGATGGCTCGGATGAACGGGGCGAACGCATGAAGACACTGGGGCGGGAAAAACTGAAAGTCGTGGCGGCCCAGGCCGATCCGTCGGAGCAAGGGCGCTATGTGCTCGACGACCAGGTTGGCTTTCTGATGCGCATTGCAATGCAGCGCCACACATCGATCTTTATGTCGCGCATGATCGAGGGTTTGACCCAGACGCAATTCGCCGCGCTTGCCAAACTTTATGAGGTCGGCCCCTGCTCGCAGAATCATCTTGGCAGGCTGATTTATCTCGATGCTGCGACCATCAAGGGCGTCGTTGACCGGCTGGACTTGCGTGGTTTCCTCACCGCTCTCAACGATCCGAAGGATCGGCGGCGCCGCGCGGTTGCGCTCACCGATCGCGGACGGCAGGTGACAGAGGCCGCCATGCTGGTCGCCGCCGACATAACCGCCGCTACTTTAGGCCCGCTGACGGCGGACGAGCAGCGGCAGGTTGCAAAGCTGCTACGCAAATTGGGCTGATTACGCAGCCCGGAATCAATCACCAAAGACCCTTCAACCGGCCGCCGTCCAGATTCACCGCCACGCCGGTGATGTAGCTCGCGCGCTCCGAGCACAGGAAAACAGTTGCGTTGGCAAGTTCTTCCGGCTTGCCCATGCGACCGAGTGAGTTTTTCTTCGCTGCGATCTTGCGCGCTTCGGCTTCGGACGCGACGCCGAATTCCTTCTTCATGCCTTCGGTATTTCGCACCCAGAGATCGGTCGCCACCCAGCCCGGACAGATGGCGTTGACCAACACATTGTCTTCGCCGAATTCCTCGGAAAGCGATTTGGTCAAATTCAGCAACGCGCTATTCGTCATGGCGCTGCCGAACATGTAAGGGTCAGGCTCTTTGCCGGCACCGCCGATCGTGTTGACGATACGGCCCCACTTCTGCGCCTTCATCATCGGATAGACAGCCCGGATGGCGCGCATGAAACCGAAAAGTTTGGTTTCGAGCTGCGTCTTGAGCTCATCGTCCTTGATTGATGCAAAGCGGCCTGAATACATCTGTCCGGCGTTGTTGACTAGAATGTCCACGCCCCCGAGCTTCTGCTTCGCGATCTCCACCATTTTCGTGATGTCGGATTCTTTCGTCATGTCGGCGACTGCCGCATGCACTTCGCCTCCAGTGCGCTTGGTCAGATCATCACGTGCCTTTTCAAGTTTTTGCTGATTGCGGCCGGTAATAAGTACGCGCGCGCCTTCTTCGAGGAATTGCCGTGCGGTCTCGAAGCCGATGCCGCTCGAGCCACCGGTGACGATCGCGCGGCGGCCTTTGATTCCCAAATCCATCTCACTCTCCCGTTGACGCCCTCAGACACAGCATAGAGTATCGCTCGCGGCGGCAATGCAACAACAAAACGAGGAACGCAATGCAGCTCGGCCTTGGCGGCAAGGTTGCTGTGGTCACTGGCGCCTCGCGCGGCATCGGCAAGGCGGTGGCGCAAGTGCTGCTGGAGGAAGGATGCGCGGTTGCAATTTGCAGTCGAAACGCCGTGCAGCTTGACGCCGCGGTAGCTGAGTTGGCGACAAAAGGCCGCGTGCTGGGCGTGCCAACGGACGTCACCGACGAAAATGCAGTGAAAAAATTTATCGATGTGGTGCTCAGAGAATTCGGCCGCATCGACATTCTCGTCAACAATGCCGGCACTCATCTGCGCGGAACGGTCGAGACCACAACGCTCGACATTCTCGAGCGGCAGCTGCGCGATAAGGTCTTCGGGTTTTTCGCGATGATAAAAGCCGTGCTGCCCACCATGAAGGCGCAACGCGACGGGCGTATCGTCAATATTGTGGGCCAGGCGGCCCGCCACCCGCATCCGGACCGGTTCCCGTCCGGTGTCACAAATGCCGCGCTGATGGCGCTGAACAAGTCGGTGGCGGATTCAGTCGCGCGCGACAATATCCGCGTCAACGCGGTATGCCCGCAATATATCGAATCCGAATTGCTTGCATCGCTGATCCAGAAGGAGATGCGCGAGCGCGGCGTCGATCGCGCGACAGCGTCGGCAGGGTTTACCCGCGCAAACCCGCTCGGCCGCACCGGTCGGCCGGACGAGGTTGCCGATCTCGTCGCATTCCTCGTTTCAGATTGTGCCGGATTCGTCGCCGGCGGCGCGGTGAGCATCGATGGCGGCTATCACCGCTACGTATTCGGGTGAAATGGCATGCAGCTTGGATTGACGGGCAAAGTTGCGCTCATCAGCGGCGGTACCAGTGGCATCGGGTTGGCCATCGCGCAGACGCTCGCGGCGGAAGGCTGTAACGTCGCCATTTGCGGACGCGACAAGGCCAAGCTCGACAGAGCGGTAGCCGCGGTCAAATCGGCAGAGGCCAAAGGCTTTGTCGCTGATGTCTGCAAGCCGGCCGATGTCGCCGCGCTCGTCGACAACGTCACCAAAGCCTGCGGTGGCATAGATATCGTCGTAAGTAATGCGGGCACGCATTTGCCCGGCCGTCTCGATGAGATTACGAGTGAGGCGCTACAGCGCCACTTCCAGACCAAGGTGCTCGGCGCCTGGGAGCTGGCGCGTCGCGTGGTGCCGGTGATGAAACAACGCGGCGGCGGTCGAATCATCGTTATCATAGGGCAGGCCGGCAAGGTGCCGCAGGCCAACGCGATCGCGTCGACGGTGATCAACGCCGCGCAGCACGCCTTCGTGAAATCATTGTCCGATGAACTCGCCCCTCACGGCATTCTCGTCAATGCGGTGTGTCCGAGCCGCATCAGGAGCCCGCTGACCGAAAGCCTCACCTTGCACAACGAGGTCTACTACGGCCGCAGCTTCGAACAGCAGGAGAGCAAGTGGGGCGGCGAGGTGCCGCTCGGTCATTGGGGAACGCCGGAAGATATCGCGAAAGCGGTCGCCTTCCTTGCCTCTGATCGCGCCGCGTTCATCGTCGGGGCCAATATCGACGTCGATGGTGGCCACCAGCGGTCGATCTTCTAGAGGCGCAGCCATGATCGATCTGCGGCATGTCTCGAAGACGTTCCGGAAGAAGGACGAATTGGTCGACGCGGTTCGGGATATCAGCCTGACCATCGCGCAAAAGGAAATTGTCGCCGTCATCGGGCCGAGCGGCTGCGGCAAGTCGACTCTGCTCAACATGATCGC
>JBGQLL010000228.1:0-5548 GCA_041500065.1 Pseudolabrys sp. | reverse complement strand
TGTCGGATGCGGAGAAACGAAAGCGCGCTGATTTCGTGGTGGATACGTCGGAAGGTTTTGACGCCGCGCGTGCCCAGGTGCGTGATATTCTCGCTCGTATTGCTATAATGCCGAAACGGCGACGGTGATTCTGCCGACAGAAACGAATATGCGCGAAATTGTTCTCGATACCGAAACTACCGGCCTTGATCCTGCCCAAGGGCATCGTCTCGTCGAGCTCGGGTGCGTTGAGTTGCTCAACCGGATACCGACCGGATTGACCTTCCACGTCTATCTTAATCCCGAACGCGATGTGCCGGCCGAGGCTTTCGCAATCCACGGACTTTCCACCGAGTTTTTGAAAGACCACAGGCGGTTTATCGAGATCGCCGATGAGTTTCTCGCCTTTATCGGTGACGCACCGCTCGTGATCCACAATGCCGGTTTCGATCACACCTTTCTCTGCGCTGAGCTTAAACGAGCCGAACGAATGTCGATTGCACGTGAACGGCTGATCGACACGCTGTTATTGGCGCGTCGTAAGCACCCAGCGGGGCCCAATCGTCTCGACGACCTGTGTGCACGTTACGGAATCGACAACTCGCGCCGTACCAAACATGGCGCGCTGCTCGATGCCGAGATTCTGGCCGAGGTCTATGTCGAGTTGATCGGGGCGCGGCAGGCGCAACTCGGACTTGCCGATGGCGGAGAGCGGTTAACTGGGGCCCATGGTATTATCATTATGCGAGAGCGGCCCGAGCGACTGATACCACGGCTGAGCGCTGCCGACGTTTCCGCGCACCGCGACTTTGTGGCTGGTCTCGGCGAGAACGCCTTGTGGCGAGACTATAGTTCTGTCGGTTGAAGCATCAACCGCGCGCCGCCGGCGCGGCCGCCGGCTGCTGCTGCGCCATCTTCTGCCGATAGAGGCCGACGAAATCCACTGGATCGAGCAGGAGCGGTGGAAAGCCACCATTCCGGACAGCAGTTGCGATGATCTCGCGCGCGAACGGAAAGAGCAGGCGAGGGCATTCGATCAACACCACCGGGTTCAGGCTTTCTTGCGGAACATTGCGGATTCGGAACACGCCTGCAAATTCCAGCTCGAAGCGAAATAGCAAATTACTGCCGGTTTCTGCCTTACCTTCGAGTTTGATTACGACCTCGATATCGGTCTCAGACAGCGGCGTGGCTCCGACATTAATCTGGATACCGATCTGCGGCTGTTCCTGACGGTTAGTGAGCGATTGCGGTGCGTTCGGATTCTCGAACGAAAAATCTTTTATATATTGGGACACCACGGTGAGTTGCGGCTGCGCGTCCGGCGCCGCGGCCTGCGTTGGGCCCCCGTTCGTCGTCGTCATAAATACTCCCTCGCACCGTGCTTACTTGCGCGGCGGTTGGCTAACATAGGGTCAAGAATGGAACAAGGACGGTATCGCCTTGCGTGCGCGTGGCCTCTTTCAAAAGCCGGTCAAACACTCCTGATCAACGGTGGGCTTTTTGGAATCATGTGCCGCTCAAGGCTTCCGTTCGTCTCCGCGCCGATCAGGCAGTGAGGAGTCGGGCACCTGATGCCATTGTTCGGGGGCGAGATCGACCACGCCATCGTTGTGGGCCGTGCGCGCACCATATGCGGCACGCTGCGCCGACCCTACAAGCAGAAACAAGGTCAGGAGGTCGGAGATAAATCCCGGAATTAACAGCAGAATCCCGGCAAGCAGGAGCGCGCCGCCGGACCGGTCCGCTCGCAAGGCGGTGAAGCTACCTTGACCCATTACAACACGCATTCGCGCGATATGATTACCGCCGGCGTGCCGCAATACCAGCAGGCCGGCAAGTGAGCCGGCCAGCCAAAGGCATAATGCCCACCCAAACCCGACTATTGCGGTCATTATGATGAATACCGCAAGTTCCAGAAATGGCAGTATAAGGACTGCTAACAGCGCCCATTTTGCCACATTCATCACTGTTTTCTCTGCTTAGCCGATGTTGGCCTAGGCGTCCTGATCGTCTAAGGTTCGATCGAGAGACCTGAATTGCGCCGAGCCGAGCCGAGACGCTGGCGCGAGGCCCTGCCTTTAGGATTGGCGTGGCCGCCCGGTAGATGCAATAGCGGCAAGGCCGGCCGCTTGTCGTCTTTGTCGGTAACGAGCGGAAACACTGATCTGGCCGATGTGCCGCCACGGTAGCCGAAAGCATGCGAGACGTGTTCGACATTTACACCATCATTTTCTTGGCACTCGCAGTCTTCATCTTCCTGCGATTGCGAAGCGTGCTTGGCCAGCGTACTGGCCGGGAGCGTCCGCCGTATGATCCGTATTCGGCCCGCGAACCAGTGCGACCTGCAACGGAAAAAATTGTAACGTTGCCGACTCGTACGGCCGAAACGGCTGTGCCTAAACCGGCCGAAACGGTGGAAGTCTCGCCCGAGCGCTGGAAGGGCGTCGCCGAGCCCGGCTCGACGATCGCTGTCGGTCTCGATGCCATTGCGAATGCCGACACCAATTTCGATGCCAAACATTTCCTGACCGGCGCGCGAGCCGCCTATGAAATGATTGTCAACGCCTATGCCGAGGGCGATCGGCGCACATTGAAGAACCTACTTGCGCGCGAAGTCTACGATGGCTTTGAGAGCGCTATCGCCGAACGCGAGAAACGCGGCGAAACGGTGGAGAGCCGCTTTGTGTCAATCGACAATGCGGACATCACCGCTGCCGAGCTGCGCGGCCGCAATGCGCAGGTGACTGTGCGATTCCAGTCCAAGCTCGTCTCCGTGACGCGCGACAAGGATGGCAATGTGATCGACGGCAATGCTGAGCGCGTGACCGATATTACAGATGTCTGGACATTCGCTCGCGACGTCACTGCGCGTGATCCGAACTGGAAGCTTCTCGCCACCGAAGCCGGGCAATGAACGCATGTCAGGAATAGCCGTTCGGTCCTGGTGCATATTTGGTTCTTGCCTCTGGCTGATTGCCGCAAATGCGCCCGTGCTGGCGAGTGCACCCTTGAATCTTCGCAATGCACATGTTGAGCCGCTCAGCTTTTCTGCGCTCGACGGCTGGAAGGATGACGACCACGCCGCTGCTTTTGATGCGTTCCTGAAAAGCTGTGGTGCGATTCTCAATGGCACGAAAACGATGCGATTTGCGCGGCCGTTCTATGGTGCGCTGTTTAAAGTGTGCGCGCGAGCCGTGGCGGCTGGCCAACTCGATCGCGATCATGCGCGAGCCTTTTTCGAGGATAATTTCAAACCAGTTCGGGTAATGCCCGCCGGCCAGACCGAAGGTTTTTTTACCGGCTACTATGAAACCGAAGTAGATGGTTCGCGCTTTCCAAGCGACGAATACACAATTCCTATTTATGCCGCGCCGTCGGAGTCGGTGAAGAAACGCCAAAGCAAAGTGTTTTCCGATCTCGATCGGACCAAGATCGAAGATGGCGCATTGGCGGGCAAAGATTTGGAAATTTGTTACGTCAAGAACCCAATCGACGCATTTTTCGCGCAGATCCAGGGTTCAACCCGGGTGAAGCTGGATAACGGCAAGCTGTTACGCCTCAACTATATCGCAAGCAACGGCATGCCCTACACGCCGGTCGGAAAATTCCT
Source organism: Pseudolabrys sp. (assembly GCA_041500065.1). GTDB lineage: Bacteria > Pseudomonadota > Alphaproteobacteria > Rhizobiales > Xanthobacteraceae > Pseudolabrys. Next base: position 1,956 of record JBGQLL010000228.1, on the reverse strand, counting down.
TATCGATCGTGGCATCGTCTCCAAGGAAGAAATGTCGATGGACAAGATCCGCGACTTCATGGAGGCGAACCCGGAAGAAGGCAAAGAATTGCGCCGCAGGAATCGTTCATTCGTGTTCTTCCAGGAAACCGCGTTGGGCGCGCATGATGAATGTATCGGCGCGCAAGGTGTGCCGCTCACGCCCGGCCGTTCCCTGGCAGTGGATAAGCACATCCACGTCTATGGTACGCCGATCTGGATAGAGGCTGAGCTACCGATCGATAGCGAAAAGCCAGAAACGAAATTCCGCCGCCTGCTGTTTGCGCAGGATACCGGTTCGGCAATTGTCGGACCCGCGCGTGCCGATATTTATTTCGGGCACGGTGACGAGATCAGCCACATCGCCGGCCGCATCAAGCAATACGGGCAATTCGTAATGCTCGCCCCGCAGAGCGTGACTGTCAGCGGCCCAGCGGTCGCAGACGCCACAAATGTTCCGCTTCCAAGACCGCGCCCGCAAATGACCGTTACTGCGGCTGCCCGGTCAACCACCGAAACAACGGCAAGTATACGGGTACCGAAACCCAAACCGCGTCCCTGACCCATGAAATCCGGCGACGGCAAGCGACGTCGCGTTCTTTCCCCGGAAGAACGGATGTTATGGACGACAGTGACCAAGTCGATCGCGCCGCTACGGGAAGCCGCTGCAACAGACAAGAACGATGGCGCGAAGTTGGCCAGCGCGGGGCGGCCGGCGGCATCCGCTGCGAAGCTTGCGCCAATCGCGTTTCCGCCGACGGACAAAGAACCGCCGCCGCTTGCCCCGCTCGGCCGCCGCATGAAACAGCGCGTCGCACGCGGCAAGGAAAAGATAGATGGCCGGCTCGATCTGCACGGCCTGACGCAAGCCGAGGCCCACGCGACATTGCTGCGCTTTATGAACGTAGCAAGCTCTCGTGGCGCGAGGCTGGTGTTGGTGATTACGGGCAAGGGCGTTCGCGCTGGTGAACGCGGTCGCGGCGTTCTCAAACGGCAAGTGCCGCAGTGGCTGGGCTTGCCGGAATTCCGAGCGTTGGTGGTCGGCTTCGAGGACGCACATGTCGCCCATGGCGGCGAGGGGGCACTTTATGTGCGCGTGCGACGAAGCAAGCGGACATAAAAGTGCGCCCGTTTTCGGGAGTATCGCGCATGTCAAAAAAACCGAAGTCGCACAAACCAAAGTCCACCAAAAAAGGAGGCAAGTCCGCGCACCAGCGGGAGCTTGAGCGCGATCTCGAGGAGGGGTTGGAGGAAACCTTTCCAGGCTCCGATCCGGTTGCGATTACTGATCCGGTTGTCGATCTGCCAAAGGGCCGGCAGAAAACACGATAAACCAACCGGCACCAGCGCTCACAGAATAAAGCGGCTCAAGTCCGCATTCTTGGCAAGATCGCCGATGTGCTTATCAACATAGGCGGCATCGATTTTTACGTTCTCACCTGAGCGGTCGGGTGCGGCGAAGGAGATCTCATCGAGGACCCGCTCCATCACCGTTTGAAGACGCCGGGCACCGATGTTCTCGACGCTGGAATTCACCGCCACCGCGATATCGGCGATGGCGTCGATCGCGTCCTCGGTGAATTCAAGGGCGACCCCTTCGGTTCCCATGAGCGCCACATATTGCTTGATCAACGAGGCTTCCGGTTCGGTGAGAATGCGCCGGAAATCGTCGCGCGTGAGCGCCTTGAGCTCGACGCGAATCGGCAGGCGGCCTTGCAATTCGGGCAACAAGTCGGATGGCTTGGAAATGTGAAACGCACCGGAGGCGATGAACAAAATGTGATCGGTTTTCACCGTCCCGTGCTTGGTGTTGACGGTCGTACCCTCAATCAACGGCAGCAGGTCGCGCTGTACGCCTTCGCGCGACACATCGGCGCCACGCAAGCCTTCGCGGCCGGCGATCTTGTCGATCTCGTCAAGGAAAACAATACCATTCTG
>JBGQLL010000227.1:0-5555 GCA_041500065.1 Pseudolabrys sp. | reverse complement strand
GATACCCGTCGAGATATCGCTCAAGATTCCTTGCAGGAACGCGCGGCTCATCCCTCCGAGAAATGGCCCGCCTGTCGTGAAGGCCAGGCTGTAGGTGAGGACCGCATAGACGATCGTGACCAGGCAGGTGACGGCAAAGCTCGTCATCACTGTGTCGCCAACGTTCTTCTTGCGCACCATGCCGCCATAGAACAGGCCGAGGCCCGGAATGGTCATCATGAGCACCAGCGCGACCGATGTGAGCATCCAGGCAGTGTCGCCTGAATTGGGCGTGCACTTTTCAAGGACAGCTTTCTTCGGATCCGGATCGTTTGCGCACGCCGGCGGCGGAGCTGCCGGGGCGGGCGGTGCGGCGGCCGGCGCGGCCGCAGGAGCCTGCGCCTGAGCATAGGAAGCGTCGAAGGACGCTACGCTCAGGAAGAGGCCGAGCAGAATCCCGAAGGCGAGAGCCACAAGCCCCGCACGGGAGGATTTCTTCAACGTCATGGTTTTACTCCTGTCCGTATATTGTTTGCGGTGCGGGTTACTAGAGCGCCGCGGCATCGGTCTCGCCGGTGCGGATGCGCACGGCGTTTTCCAGATTGAAGACGAAGATCTTTCCGTCGCCGATCTGACCTGTCTTGGCGGCGCCGGTGATGGCCCCGATGACTTTGTCGACTTGCTTGGTGTCCACTGCCACTTCGATCTTGATCTTCGGCAGGAAGCTCACCGCGTATTCGGCTCCACGGTAGATTTCCGTGTGCCCCTTTTGACGCCCGTATCCTTTGACCTCGGTAACGGTCAGCCCTTGCACGCCGATTGAGGTCAGAGCGTCACGGACCTCGTCGAGCTTGAAAGGTTTAATGATGGCCATGACGATTTTCATGGATTCGATCCCCGCTTAGGCCCGTTTTGTACCTACGCAGTGCGGGCGGGTTCACTGAGCCGGGCCCACGGAGCTTGCTTCGCAGGCATGGCCGGGGAGATAGAATCAAACGCCGTGCCAGATGCGCCGCAGCGCGTTATGGTTTTGATTCAGTTAATGAAATTCAGTGGGTGGCCGATCGAGCGAAAGCGGGCGCAGGGCCGCCGCTTAAAGACGCGCCAATGATCAGACGGCCTGCTTAAAAATTAGTCAGAGGTATTGCTGGTTGTTTTGACCGTGACAGGTGAAACGATCCCGGGTCTGCAGCGCATCACCATAGCGCGTCGAAGACGCGCGTAAACGCGCTGGCGGTGCTGCGCTGCGCCCGGGAAACGGAGATCCCCGCCTATTGAATCGCCTCGCCGTGCAGACTGACGTCGAGACCCATGACTTCGTCCTCCTGGCGCACACGCAGCGGCACCAATGCGCCGATCACCTTAAGGATGACGAAGGTGAGGGCACCCGACCACATCAAAGTGACGGCGATGCCGTAGAGCTGCGCTACGACCTGCTGCGGATTGCCTTCGAGCAGGCCTGGCACCCCTCCGGGCATTTCCGGACTGGCCGAGAGCGCGCCGACGGCAAACACGCCTGCGAGCAGGGGCCGGTAAATCCGCCGACTCCGTGCACGCCGAACACGTCGAGCGAGTCGTCATAGCCGACCTTGAGCTTGAGCCAGGTGCAAGCCCAGAAACAGACTCCACCGGCGATAATTCCGATCAGCAAGCCTTGCATCGGCAGCACGAAACCGGACGCCGGCGTGATCGTGCCGAGACCGGCCACCGCGCCCGAGATCATTCCGAGGACCGACGGCTTGCCGCGCGTCCACCATTCCAATGCCATCCAGGTAAAGGCTCCCGCGCTCGCGGCAAGATGCGTAGACACGATCGCCATGGCGGCGCGCGAATTGGCGCCGAGCGCGGAGCCACCATTGAATCCGAACCAGCCGACCCACAACAGGCCGGTGCCGATCACCGCCAGCGTGAGATCGTACGGCGCAAGATTTTCGCTGCCGTAGCCGCGCCGGGCGCCGAGCACATAGGCCGCAACCAGGCCGGCGACGCCGGCATTCAAATGCACCACCGTGCCGCCGGCAAAATCGATCACGCCGTAGCTGCCGAGAAAGCCGCCGCCCCACACCCAGTGCGCGATCGGCACATAGACGAGCAGCAGCCAGAAGGCGCAGAACAGCAGGAATGCAGAGAACCGCAGACGATCGGCAACCGAACCGGCGACCAGCGCCACTGTAATGATGGCGAATGTCATCTGGTAGATCATGAACAGGCTTTCGGGAATCGTCTTCGCCAACGGCGAGACTGCATCGAGCGTCACACCTTGGAGAAAGATACGCTCGAGCGTTCCGATGAATGCGCCGTCACCGGTGAATGCGAGGCTATAGCCGACGACTGCCCAGAGAATTGAAACCAAAAAAGTGGCGGCAAGACTTTGCGCCATGGTGGCCAGCACATTCTTCTTGCGCACCATGCCGGCATAAAACAAAGCGAGGCCTGGTATCGTCATCATCAGCACCAGGCCGGTAGCACCGATCATCCAGGCAGTATCGGCGCCATCGATCTTGGAGCTTTGCGCGAAAGCCGGCGACGTCACGACCAGCATGGCCGCCAAAGGAGCAAGGCGCAGATATGCCTGTGTCATGTCATCCCTCCAATGTGATGTGCTGGTTTTCTAGAGTGCGTCGACGTCGGTCTCGCCGGTGCGGATGCGCAGGGCTCGTTCAATCGGCGTGACGAAAATTTTTCCGTCGCCGATCTGCCCGGTCCGCGCGGCGGCGGCGAGTGCTTCCATGACTTGATCAAGGTGCTCGCTGGCGACTGCGACTTCGAGACGAAGCTTGGGAAGGAAGTTCACGACGTACTCGGCGCCGCGATAGATTTCCGTATGGCCCTTCTGCCGCCCGTAGCCTTTGACTTCGGCCACGGTCATCCCATGCACGCCGACACGCGTGAGGGCCTCGCGCACCTCGTCGAGTTTGAACGGCTTGATGACTGCAATGACCAGCTTCATGAATTGTCGTGCCCCCGGCCAAACGGCCATCAAAAGAGAACCCGTCCGGATTGAGCCGGCGCGGGCTCCTTTGCACAGGCTAACGATCAGGAGCCCAAGAATTAAGCGGGGATGTTGCCCTACCCACAGGCAGAACGCCGCAATTGAGGGCATAAAAGGTCAATGATGCTGACTCATCTGCCCTGTTTGGGCGTTGCAAGCCCAAGTTCGGCGATGGCACTGGGCAAAACAAAGCGGGCCTGTCGCATCGTCATTCCGGGCTTGATGCGCGGGTCATAGAGCAATGTCAGGAGAGACCGGTCGTAGACCGCGAGGTAGCCGACCATGCGGTGCTGGTTCAGCGTGGTCCAGGGATTGTGCTGATCGTGGTTCGAAAGTCCGAACGCATGCAGCAGTTCGTGATAGGCGCAGTCGAGGAAAACATCGTCGCCCTTGTCGACGATTATAAAAGACACGGAATGCACGATTTTTCCATCGGCAGTCGATTTGACGCTGGTCATGCATTGCGGATCGGTCCGCGTGACAAAGGCTTTGGCGATCTTTGCGCCGAAGGCGGCCTGTAGCGCCGATTGAAAATCCTTCTCGTCAATCAACCGCAGCTCGATCTCGGCCGGCGCAGCCGGCGGTGCGATGCTCAGCCCCAGGCTGGGAACCTCGCGTGCATATTCTTGGATGACGCGCGCCATTTCGATCGTTCGATCGATGCCGCCGCCGCCGATGATGCGAGCCCGGATGGGCTGATCGAAACGGCGGATGCCGAGCGGGCGCGCGCCGATGCGCAGATCGGATCCGAACGCGAGCGCGAGAAATCCGCGTTCGAGTTCCGCCGCACTGAAATGAGTGTATTGCGGTGGCGCGCCCCCCATCGCGCCGGGCGGTGCAGGTTGCCTGCCGGATGCGCCAAGCGCAGTCGTCACGATTGAAATCAGGACAAAACAGCCCGCAACCAAACGCTTCATTGTGCACGTCAAGTTTCCCGCCGCTGGCGCACCAGACCTTCCTGCGCCACCGAGGCGACCAGCGTCCCATCGCGCTTGAATATAAGCCCGCGCGCGTAACCGCGCGAGCCGTGCAGGTTGGGCGAATCCTGCGCGTAAAGCAGCCAATCGTCGGCGCGGAATGGCCTGTGCAGCCACAGCGCATGATCAAGACTGGCAGCTATGAATTCCTTTTCGAACAATGTGCGCCCGTGCGGCGCCAACGCGGTATCGAGCAGCATCATATCGGATGCGTATGCCAATACGCATTGATGGATGGCCGGAAGATCAGGCAACTTGCCGGTGGTGCGAATCCAGATGTTGAATTGTCCGCCGGGAATTTTCTTCCCGAGATATCGCTCGAATTCGACCGGCCGCAGTTCGATCGGCCGTTCGCGCTCGTAATACCGCCGGACCGGATCCGGCATCATCGGCATTAATTTTTCCCGCATGTCGGTTTCGCTCGGAAGCTTTTCCGGCGGCGGCACGTCCGGCATCTTGGCTTGATGGTCGAGACCCGGCTCGTCGGTATGGAACGACACGAGCATTGAAAAAATCGGATGACCGTGCTGGCGGGCGGTGACACGCCGCGTGGTGAAGCTCTTGCCGTCGCGCATGCGATCGACGTCGTAAATGATCGGCACTTTGGGGTCGCCTGGCAGCAGGAAATAGGCGTGCAATGAATGCGGCGGACGGGTTTCGACCGTACGCACCGCGGCCACCAGCGCCTGCCCGATGACCTGCCCGCCGAAAACGCGCTGCCACCCAACCTGCGGCGAGCGGCCGCGGAACAGGTTCACTTCCAGCGGCTCGAGATCGAGAATATTGAGCAAATCCTGGACGGCAGAGGACATGGAGACGGCCCGCAAAAGGTCAAACGAGGCCTTCAACCTGCTATGCTGCGGCGAGATTTACAAGGAATGCGAATGGCTAAAGGCGATCTCTTGCGCGCGGATGTCGTGATCGGCGGAGCCGGTTTTGCCGGCCTCGCGCTTGCGATCGCCTTGCGTCAGGGCCTGGGCGATCCGTTCACGGTCGCGGTTATTGATCCGACATTGGCACACGCCCAGTCGAAGGATCCGCGCGCCTCCGCGATCGCGGCCGCTGCCCGGCGGCTATTTGAGGCGATCGAGGTGTGGGATGCGGTTGCGGCCAAGGCGCAGCCGATTCTCGACATGGTCGTGACCGACTCCAAGCTGGACGATGCGGTGCGGCCGACCTTTCTGACCTTCGGCGGCGAGGTGGAAGAAGGCGAACCATTCGCACATATGGTCGAAAACCGGCATCTGGTCGATGTACTGGTCGCAAAGGCAAAAGAATTCGGAGTCGATCTACGTGCAGGCGCGGTTACCGGCTTTGAAAAGGCCGGGAATGCCATTGAGGTCGCGCTCTCCGACAAGAACGTCATTTCCACCCGCCTGCTTGTCGGCGCCGACGGCGCACACTCATTGATCCGCGAGCAGGCCGGCATCGCAACTCACGGGTGGACCTACGATCAGTCGGCGATCGTGACCACGGTCGGGCACGAGCGCGAGCACAATGGCCGCGCCGAAGAACATTTCCTTCCAGCGGGTCCGTTTGCGATTCTGCCACTCACCGGCAAACGCTGTTCAATCGTCTGGACCGAAAGCGCGCGCGAGGCTCAGCGT
>JBGQLL010000226.1:0-5568 GCA_041500065.1 Pseudolabrys sp. | reverse complement strand
GGGAAGCACACCTGGCGGTGTCGGCTCAAACAACACGCGGCGCCGCGCCGGCGCGCCGTCCGAATTTCGTGCCATGAAGGCGCGAATACGCTCGAGCGTATCGGTGGTGATGCGACCGCCGTTGCGCAAGCGGCTCGCCAGTTTGCCGTCGTTGACGGCGCGGCGGCCGAAAGTCGATTCGGCAAGCCCGCGAACGCGGCAAAATTCGCTGATCTCCTGGAGGATTTGTTCGTTCATGACGCGTTTCCTGAACCGGCTCTCAACGGCCGTTGCGGCCTAGAGCGAACCAAGTCCCCCGGATTTCGTCAACCTCAAAAACCAATTGCACAAAGGTGGGCAAAGTGGGTGGGCCGATCGCCCACTTACAAAATACTGCTATTTATGGACAAAATGTCAAAATTTCGGTCTGTCAGTGTGGGCGCATACCTTTCAATGGGAAATTTCCCACAAACTTGAAGGCATCGTGTGGGCAATTGCGGGCAACGACGAGCCCCGCCAAGAGCTGCCGCAGCCGCCCCAACCGCCCTGAATCAGGGGCCCTTCGATCAGATATCGAAGAAAACAGTCTCGTTTTCGCCCTGGACGCGGATGTCGAAGCGATAGACCGGCAACTCGCCGCGCATCGCTTTGTGGGCAACAAGTGTTCCCCGCCGGTCTGCCGGGACCAGCGTCAGGATGGGATCACTGCCGTTGGCCGCCTCGTCGGAGAAGTAGAGCCGGGTATAGATCTGGCGCAGCATGCCGCGTGAAAAGATGCAGAACACGATGTGCGGTGCCTGCGCTTTGCCGTTTGGCCCCGGCACCGACCCGGGCTTTATGGTGTCGAAACTATAGATGCCGCTCTTGTCGGTTGCGGAGCGGCCGAAACCCATGAATTTCGTGTTCGGCCGCGTCCCGCTGTCGCGCGGATGGGCATAACGGCCCTGCGCGTCTGCCTGCCAGATCTCCAGCATGGCGTCGTTGATCGGCATGCCATCGCCGTCGAGCACCTGGCCTTCAATGCGGACCTTGGTGCCCGAAGCATCCGGGGTCACCAGATTGGCACCGGCAGTTTCCTTCCAGTCGTAGATGTCCTTGCCCTGCTCGGGCCGCCATTCACAACGGCTGTGTGGTGCCAAGCCGTACGCAAAGAACGGCCCGACGGTTTGTGAGGGAGTGATCTCCGACATTACCTTTTTCCTTTGCGCATGATCTTATCCGAAAACCAGTGCCCACTTTTCGGGATGCGCTAGTGCTTGTCCGTGTCCTGGGGCGTGGCTTCGCGACCGCGTAGCACGATATCAAAGCGGAAGCAGAGCGCCCAATCGGGAATGGTGTTCTCCAGATCGAACTTCGAGACCATGCGCTGCCGCGCCTTCTCATCGGTCACCGAATTAAAGATCGGATCGAACGGGAACAGACAATCGCCCGGGAAATACATCTGCGTCACCAGGCGCGACAGGAACGAGTGGCCGAACACCGAGAAGTGGATGTGGTTCGGCCGCCACGCATTGTGGTGATTGCCCCATGGATAGGCGCCCGGCTTCACGGTGATGAACCGGTAATAGCCTTTCGAATCCGTGACGGCGCGTCCGGCGCCGGTAAAATTCGGATCGAGCGGGGCTGGATGCTGGTCAACATTGTGCACGTAGCGACCGCAGGCGTTTGCCTGCCAGATCTCCACTAGCGTGTCCGGAACCGGCCGCTTGTCTTCGTCCAGGACGTGGCCGTGCACAATGATGCGTTCACCGAGCGGCTCGCCCTTATGCTGCTTGGTGAGATCGGCATCGCCTTCCTGCACCGCGCCGTGGCCGTAAACCGGCCCGGTCAGCTCGGACAGCGTTTGCGGCACGATGATCAGCGGCTTCGATGGCGAGCGCTTGACCGTGCTGCGGTAGTCAGGCGTGAGATGCTTGGGAAAAGCACTCAAGCTTTCTTTCGGGAAGACCAGCGTCATTTTTGTTCCTTTTTGGCGCTTTCAACCAACTCGTTCCATTGCAAGGGATACACCTTGGCCGACGCCGACACACATCGTGGCAAGTGCAAGCTTGCCGCCATTTTCCTGCAACCCGTGCGCCGCCGTCAGCGCCAGACGGGCGCCCGACATCCCGAGCGGATGACCAAGCGCGATCGCCCCACCATGCGGATTGACGTGCTCGGCATCGTCGGCAAGGCCGAGCTGCCGCAAGCAGGCTAGTGATTGCGAGGCGAAGGCCTCGTTGATTTCGATCAAATCGTAGTTGGTGATTTTGTGCTGGAGGCGCGCCATCAACTTTTGGGTCGCGGGCACCGGACCAATGCCCATAATCCGCGGCGGCACCGCCGCCGAGGCCATGCCGAGAATACGCGCGCGAGGAATAAGCTCATGCGCTTTCACCGCCGCTTCCGATGCGATGATGATCGCGGCGGCACCGTCATTGACGCCGGAAGCGTTGCCCGCGGTTACGGTACCCGGATTACGGAACGGCGTTTTGAGCTTGGCGAGCTGTTCGAGGGTGGTGTCAGGGCGAGGGTGCTCGTCCTTGCCGACCTTGACGGGGCCGGCTTTTCCGCCCGGCACCTCGACCGCGACGATTTCCTTGGCGAAATAGCCCGACGCGATCGCCTTGCCGGCGCGCTGTTGCGAGCGCAACGCAAAGGCATCCTGGTCGGCACGGGTGATCTGGAATTCTTCCGCGACGTTCTCGCCGGTTTCCGGCATGGAATCGACGCCATATTGCTGTTTCATCAGCGGATTGACGAAGCGCCAGCCGATCGTCGTGTCGTAGATCTCCGCCGTGCGCGAGAAGGCCTCCTGCGCCTTGCCTTGCACAAATGGTGCACGCGTCATCGATTCGACGCCGCCGGCAATGGCGAACTCCATCTCACCGGAGCGAATTGCGCGCGCGGCAGTGCCGACCGCTTCCAGTCCGGAGGCGCACAGCCGGTTCAAGGTCACGCCCGGCACGCTGGCTGGAAGGCCCGCCAGCAGAAGTGCCATGCGCGCAACGTTGCGATTGTCTTCGCCAGCTTGATTGGCGCAGCCGTAATAGACTTCGTCGAGTTTTTCCCAATCGATCTTTGGATTGCGCGCCATCAACGACCTGATCGGTATCGCGGCGAGGTCGTCGGCGCGTACCTTGGCAAGCGCGCCACCATAGCGTCCGATGGGAGTACGCACGGCATCGCACAGGAATACGTCACGGCCCGCCATCACGCGGCCTCCGCGTGCGCGCGGTTGGTGCGCGCATGAAGTTCGCGCAGCACGTCGAGTTCGCGCTGGGTCGGCGGCGGCGTTTCCGCGACCTTGGCTGCGAATTTGACCGGCCAGCCGGAGTTTTCCTGGATCTGCTCGCGGGTGACGCCCGGATGAATAGAGACGACGGTCATTTCTTTCGTGTTCGGGTCGGGTTCGAACAGGGCCAGATCGGTGATGAGCTTGGTCGGACCTTTCGTCTTCACGCCAAGCTTGGCGCGTGAATCGCCACCCGAAACATGGCCAATCGAGGTCACGAAATCGAGTTTGTCGACGAAGCTGCGTTTGCCCTGCGCCATGATGATGAAGATCTCGCCACAAGAGGTGGCGATTTCCGGCGCGCCGCCGCCGCCGGGCAGGCGAACCTTTGGTTTGTCGTAGGGGCCAACGACCGTTGTGTTGAGATTGGCGTATTTGTCGATTTGCGCGCCACCAAGAAAGCCGACCTTGATGCGCCCGCCTTGCAGCCAATAACGAAACATTTCAGGCACCGACACTGTCGTAATCGCGGTCTCGCACAACTCACCGTCGCCGATCGACAACGGCAGTATATTCGGCTTGGTGGCGAGCGTACCGGATTCATAGATGAGCGTGATGTTCGGTGCGTGTGTGAGCCGCGCCAGATTGCAGGCGGCCGACGGTTGGCCGATGCCGACAAAGCAGACGTCGTCGTTCTTCAGCGCGCGCGCCGCGGCGATTGTCATCATCTCATTGGGCTTGAAGTCGGCCATGCTTTTTACTCCGCCGCGACGCGATGCTTGCGCGCATATCGAGCGAAGACCTCGGGGCCTTTCGCCAGCACATTCTCTTTCATCCAGGCAAGGAACGAATCGCGTTCGCGCGAGATCGCATCCCATTCCTTGTAGAAGTTGTTGTTGCGCGGATAGTAACCCTGCGCATAGGAGGGGAACGCGCCACCAGGCACCTCGACCACGTGGCCGACGGTCCAGTGCGGCAGCACCACAGCGTTGAGGCTGCGCTCGGGAAGTTCGTCGACAATCTCTTCGACCGTGACCACCGAACGCTTGGACGCGAGCACCGCTTCTTTCTGCACGCCGAGCACGCCTTCGATCATGACATTGCCTGCCTTGTCGGCGCGCTGCGCATGGATCACAGCCACGTCAGGCCGATGCGCCGGAATGGCGGCAAGCTCTTCGCCGGTGAACGGGCACGTCACGCGTTTGATGTTGGAATTCACTTTCGGCAGATCGCCGCCGATGTAGCCACGGAAAATAGCGCAAGGCAGACCGGCGGCGCCCGCCTCATAGGCATTGGCCATGGCCGCGTGAGAATGTTCTTCCAGTTCGAGCTCATGCGGCCAGCCGTTTTCGATCGCGTCGCGCAGGCGGTGGAGGGACCCAACGCCAGGGTTGCCGCCCCAGGAAAAAACCAGTTTGGAGACGCAGCCCATGCCGATGAGCTGATCGTAGACGAGATCGGGCGTCATCCGGATCAGCGTGAGCCCTTTGCGCCCCTGGCGAATGATTTCGTGGCCGGCGGCGTGGGGAATGAGGTGCGTGAAGCCCTCAAGCGCGATGGTGTCACCGTCGCGGACGGCCGATTTGATGGCTTCGGCGAGCGAAGAAATACGCGCCATGTGAGCGAAATCCCGGTTGCGATCCCGTATTTACGGCTGGCCATCGACAGGGTCAAATGGCGCGCCGCGGACAAGTTGGGACTCCAACGGATCGTCATTATGCTGGGCAAGCAGCCTATTTTCACAATTCACGCCGAGCTCGAGGCCATCACCAAACTCGGCCGTACTCCCAATGGCGAGCGCCGCGTGATCGGCATTCTTGGCGGCAAAGTGAGCGGACCAAGGCTGACAGGACGCATCCTGCCGGGCGGCGCCGATTGGCAGGTCATCCGCAATGACGGCGCAGCCGATATCAAGGCCCGCTATACCATCGAGACCGACGCCGGAGCGCTGATCATGGTCACCAGTGAGGGCCTGCGGCACGGTCCGCCTGATGTGATGGAGAAGTTGACGCGAGGCGACAATGTTGATCCACGCCTCTATTATTTCCGCACCGTGATGCGGTTCGAGACTGCGGATCCGGCGGTTGACTGGCTCAATCGGATCCTGGCCATCGCACGAGGCCAACGGGAAGCGCGCGCGGTGCGCCTTGATGTCTACGAGGTGGAATGATGGCAGAGCGGCTTGCGATCAGGCTCCCGTCCTCGCTCATTGCCGAGCGGGAGCAGGCGGTTGCCGTTCTGCGGCTCAACCGCCCACATAAGCGCAACGCACTTGATGACGAGACGATCGTCGGCATCGAGCAGTTCTTCACCTCGCTGCCGGACGGCATCGGCGCCGTGTTGCTCGCAGGCGAGGGTGAGAATTTCTCGGCCGG
>JBGQLL010000225.1:0-5575 GCA_041500065.1 Pseudolabrys sp. | reverse complement strand
CACTGGGGACAAAAAGGGCGGTAAGGAAATGCCAAAGACCGTCCTGATCGTGGAGGACAACGAGCTCAATATGAAGCTCTTCCACGACCTCCTTGAAGCGCATGGTTACCAAACCGTCGGCACCCGCAATGGGATCGAAGCACTCGATCTCGCCCGCAAGCATCGACCGGATTTGATTTTGATGGATATCCAATTGCCGGAAGTCTCGGGCCTCGAAGTGACCAAATGGCTCAAAGACGATCCCGATCTCAAGGCCATTCCGGTCGTTGCAGTCACCGCGTTCGCCATGAAAGGCGATGAGGAGCGCATCCGCGAGGGCGGATGTGAGGCCTATCTCTCAAAACCAATCGCGGTGGGAAAATTCATCGAGACCATCCGCCATTTTTTGGGCGCGAGTTGATGGTGCGTTGATGACTGCGCGTATTCTTGTTGTAGACGACGTGCCCGCCAACGTGAAGCTGCTCGAGGCGCGGCTGTCAGCGGAATATTTCGACGTGGCGACGGCATACAATGGCGCCGATGCCCTGGCGCTTTGCGAGCGGGGCGAGTGCGACATCGTACTTCTAGATGTCATGATGCCGGAGCTGGATGGTTTCCAGGTCTGCCGCAAGCTCAAGTCCAACCCGCTCACGCATCACATTCCGGTCGTTATGGTAACGGCGCTTGATCAACCATCCGATCGGGTACGCGGGCTCGAAGCCGGGGCTGACGATTTCCTTACCAAGCCTGTCACCGATATCGCTTTGGTCTCACGCGTTCGCTCGCTGGCACGGTTGAAAATGGTGACCGACGAACTACGCATGCGCGCGGTTACCTCGAGGGAGATCGGCATTCAGGGTCCCGAACGGGAGGCGGTCACGGAGACCGGCCGCAACGGCCGCGTTCTGATCGTGGATGACCGCTCAAGTTCCTATCAGCGGCTCTTAGCCACGCTATCCGTCGAACATACGGTCGATGTCGAAATCAAACCCGATGAAGCATTGTTTAGGGCCGCTGAAGGCGGGTACGACCTCGTCATCGTTTCGCTCGGGTTAAAGAACTTCGACGGCCTTCGTCTGTGCAGCCAAATCCGCTCGCTGGAACGCACCCGAAATATCCCGATCCTTGCAATAACGGAAGCGGATAACGGCGCGCGGCTTGCGCGCGGGCTGGAAATCGGCGTGAACGATTACCTGTTGCGTCCGGTTGACCAGAACGAAATGCTGGCGCGCGTGCGCACTCAGATCAAGAAGAGACGTTATACCGAGCGGCTGCGCGACAACGTCCAGACGTCGATTGAATTGGCGATCACCGACGCGCTTACGGGCCTTTTCAACCGGCGCTACATGGAAACTCATCTGGGAACGCTGGTAGAGCAGGCTGCCACTCGCAACAAGCCGATCGCGGTTCTGGTCGTCGATATCGATTACTTCAAGGCAATTAACGATGGCCATGGTCACGATGCCGGAGATGATGTGTTGCGCGAGTTCGCGTTACGGATACGAAAGGCCATCCGTAATATCGATCTCGCCTGCCGGTATGGCGGTGAAGAGTTCGTCATCGTGATGCCGGAAACCGACATGGCCGTAGCGACCATCGTCGCCGAACGTTTGCGCCGGCGTATCGCCAGTGAACCTTTTGTTATTGAGCAAGGTGCGCGCAGTCTCGAAGTCACGATATCGATCGGTATCGCCGCGCCCTCAGGTGCGGGCGACAATGCGGCCACCATTCTCAAGCGTGCAGACCAGGCCCTCTATCGCGCGAAGCGCGATGGGCGCAATCGCGTGGTGCCGGACGCTGCGTAACTGAGTCGCGGCCGACAAAAATTGCCAAGATATTCCAGCGCGTTAGTAAGCCCATTTGGTCGACCTTGGAGCTTGGTCTAGCCTTGTCGGTGACCGTAATTTGAGTCGGCGCTAAGCGTCCGGCATACCCTACGGAGTGCTCAGGTCCGCCGCATCTCCTGGGTCCGTGGGGTTCGGCCGGCCTGGGAGCGGTGCGAGTGGCCTCCTCATGCCGCCGCTTCCGGCCGGCCACCTGTTTTCAGCAAGCGCGCGCCGCTAGGGCCGGACGATCGTCCAGCCCTTTTCGCTGAGCTCAATCAGCGTGACCACGCCGGCTTTCACGCGCTCGGCATTTTCGACCAACGGCGGTTCCTTGCCTTCGCTGCGGGTCATCGCCTCAAGCGTATTCTCGCAAGCCATGAACGATACGTTGGGCATGCTTTGCTTGAAGGATTTCAACCGCGGCTTCACCGGCGAGGTGTCATCGCGCAGCATGTGCAGCCCGGCATTGAATGCCACGATCTCTATCTCGATCTCGTCGCCTTTATCCGAATAGTACTTCGACACGTTGGCAGCGACGTTGAGCACCGCGTTCATCTTGGCCGCGTCGTTGTCGCTGATCTGGAGCGCAAGCTTATGCTTTTCCACCGCTCCAGCCTGCGCGAACGCGAGCGGCGCCAGCAACAACGCGATACAGACAGTGCGAAGCATCGTGGATGCCTCCGCAATTATTTTATTTTGGACTCGGAATATTCGACGTGCTTCTTCGCGATCGGGTCGTATTTTCTCTTTTTCATTTTATCGGTCTGCGTACGCGAGTTCTTCCGGGTCACGTAGTAGTGACCGGTGCCAGCGCTGGAAACCAGCTTGATCTTGAGGCTGATGGCTTTGGCCATGGAATTTGTCCCTTACAAACAATCTTGCGATGGTGGGCCGCTTTGGCGCGGAAACTAGCGTCGAAGCGGTAAATGTCAAGAAAGCCCCATTTTTGGCATGGGTTACAGCAGCTCCCGAAAGAACTGCTTTTCAACCATGAAGTAAAAGGGCACCGGTAAGTCGTGGGCCATACCGGCTTCCACACGCGCCAGCAGTTCTTCCAGAACAATGCCGGTAATGGTCGGCATGTCCAATTGGGCGGCTTCCTCGATCGGCACCCAGATCAGCTCGACAAGTTCAGAATCCGGACCCACCACACCCTCAATTTTATGGGCGATGGCTGAAGCGTCTGCGGTCAAAAAACGCGTGTCGAAGCGCCGCGGCCGGCGCCGCGGGGTAACGGCGCGTGCGACGAAATGGATCTGACCGAGGTCCGGGTGAACGTTGGCTCTGGCGAATTCGGCCCAGATCTCCCCCGGTGCGATGGGAGGCTGGTCACGTTTCACGCCGAGCAAAAGG
This sequence comes from Pseudolabrys sp., assembly GCA_041500065.1. Lineage (GTDB taxonomy): Bacteria > Pseudomonadota > Alphaproteobacteria > Rhizobiales > Xanthobacteraceae > Pseudolabrys. The sequence goes on along the minus strand of JBGQLL010000225.1, from coordinate 2,417 downwards.
CCGGTTTCTTCAGCGGTCTCGCGCACCGCCGCAAGTGCAAAGGCACGCGCAAATTGGTTACTCGGCTCAGCGACCCGTTCCAATAATTTCTTCTGCGCATCCGGATGCAGTTCACTCACCGCGGTCATCGATCGGTCGAGCGGCTCGATGCGGCCGCCGGGAAAAACGAACTTGCCAGGCATGAATTTGTGGCCGGCATGGCGACGGCCGAGCAAAACTTTGGGCTGGGCGCCGGAGCGGTCGATCAACATCAGTGTCGCGGCATCGCGCGGTTCGCTGTCGGGAAAAGAGGTGTCGCGCTCCGACTTGGTCATGCGCTCGGCCCAAAGCTTTCCGAGGTCTTTCGTCATCGTGCCTTCCGCTGCTTGCCGCGCGAGTGGGATTGTCGGCCGCGCTCGTACCGCGCGGGACGTTGGGGGCGCCCAGCGCGTCCTTCAGACAAAAGCTCGAAGCGCAGGGCCCCGGCAACCGGCGCGGCCTCCACAAGCTTGACCCGTACCGAATCGCCCAATCTGTAAGTCTGGCCAGATCGAGAGCCGACCATCGCGTGGCCTTTCTCGTCAAAGCGGAAATATTCGTCACCAATAGTGCGCGCAGGTATGAACCCGTCTGCGCCGGTATCCCGTAGTTTCACGAATAGACCTGCACGAGTGACTCCGGAAATACGGCCATCGAAACTCGCGCCTATGCGATCGGCAAGGAAATGCGCGATCAATCGATCGTTCGTCTCGCGTTCAGCCAACATGGCGCGGCGTTCGGTCGCGGAAATCTGCGCGCTGACTTCTGCCAATGACTTTTGGTCAGTCCCTTGGAGGAGGCCATCGTGCCCGAGCTTCAGCGCGCCTATCAATCCGCGATGTACGATGAGGTCAGCATAACGACGGATCGGCGAGGTGAAATGCGCATAGCGCCGGAGGTTCAATCCGAAATGGCCGTAGTTCTCTGCTGTATATTCGGCCTGGGCCTGCGTGCGCAACACCACCTCGTTGACAAGTTGCTCTGCGTCACGGCCCTTCACGCGAGAAAGAATGCGGTTGAAGGCTTCCGGCTTGAGCACGCCGCCTTTCGCAAACGGGATGTCCAGGGTAGCGAGGAATTCGTGCAACGCCTGCACCTTTTCCATCGCCGGCTCGTCGTGCACACGATAGATCAGGGGTGAGCGCGCGCGTTCGAGCGTTTCGGCGGCCGCGACGTTTGCGAGGATCATGAATTCCTCGATCAGGCGGTGCGCTTCCAGCCGCTCGGGCGTAATCACTCGGTCGACGGTGCCATCTGCCTTCAGCAGGATCTTGCGTTCGGGAAGATCGAGATCGAGGGGCTGCCGCTCGCTGCGTGCCCGCTTCATCGCTTCGTAGGCGGCATAAAGAGGTGCAAGGACCGGCTTGACCAATGTCTCGCTGTCTTCGTCGGGACGTCCGCCGATCGCCAGTTGTGCCTGTTGATAGGAAAGTTTTGCCGCGGACTGCATCATGATGCGGTGGAACGAGTGCGAGCGCTTGCGGCCGTCGGCGCCGATCACCATGCGTACGGCAATCGCGGCGCGGTCTTCTCGTGGGCGCAATGAACACAGGTCGTTCGAAATCCGCTCCGGCAGCATCGGAACGACGCGGTCGGGAAAGTACACCGAATTCCCGCGCGTGAGCGCTTCGCGATCGAGCGCCGAGCCCGGTTTGACGTAGTGAGCGACGTCGGCGATAGCGACGTTGACAATGAAGCCGCTACGATTGTTGGGGGCCGTATCAGGCTCGGCATGCACGGCGTCGTCGTGATCCTTGGCATCCGGTGGATCGATGGTGACAAGTGGCACGTGCCGCCAGTCTTCGCGGCCGTGAAGTGGTGCGGGCTTGGCGGCGTCGGCCTCGAGTTGCGTTTCGCGGCGGAACACGGAGGGAATACCGTGCGCATGAATCGCGATCAAACTGACAGCACGCTCGCTTTTGAGTGAGGCGAGCCTCTCAACGACCCGTCCGGTTGGCAGTCCGAGGCGCGCGCGCGATGTTTCGACAGCGATCAAATCGCCGTCCTCGGCATTCGCAGTCGCTCCCGCCGGAATAGTGAGTTCTTTCCCGAGCATCTTTTTGTCGACCGGCTCCAGCCGGCCGCCGCCGTGCGCGATTTTCCGGAAAATGCCCAGCACGCGGTGCTTGGGATGATCGATGATCTTGATGACACGGCCACGATGGCGAATGCCGTCATCTTCATCGGTCTCTTCAACTCGCAGCAGCACGCGGTCGCCGATACCGGCGGCTTCTCCCGGGCGTGCCTTGCGCGGCAAATGAATGCGGATTTTCGGTGCTGCGCCATGTGCTTCCTCGTCCCATTCGTCCGGTGTGGCAATGAGATCGCCGTCGCTGTCGCGCGCAGTGACGTCGGCAAGCACTGTGGAGGGCAGGGCGCCTGCATGGTGCAGCTTTTTG
>JBGQLL010000224.1:0-5599 GCA_041500065.1 Pseudolabrys sp. | reverse complement strand
GCCATCACTCGTTAAATCTGCGCCCACTGCTTCGCGCTCAAGGGTTCACCTGCGTGTTGAATTCGGCCAGTGATACGATTGGCTGCCCGATCTGCGGAGCTTCCACCCGCGCCGGCGCACGGAAGGACTGAACCTTGCGTCGAACGATACAACGCTTGTTGTTAGCTTCGGGCGCCCTGATCCTGGCCGTTTACGGCTCGATTGTTGCGGCATGGGCGCAGGGCCGGCTTGAGGCGCACTATTCCGCGACGCTTGCCGGCATTCCGATAGGCCGCGGCACCTGGGCCATCGATATAATGGATACCCAGTACACCGCGGCGATGAGCGGTACGACTTCTGGCTTATTGCGTGCTTTCACAGGTGGTCAAGGCAACGCCACCGTGCGCGGCACGCTCAATGGGGGGCACCTGCTATCCTCGATCTACGCTGCGGACATTACTGGGCGTAAGAAAATCGATTCAATCCGCATCACTATCAACAACGGCACTGTGAAAGATTTCAAGGTCGATCCGCCGCTGGATAGCGACCCTGAGCGCGTCCCGATTACCGAGGCGTCTCAGCGCGGCGTTCTCGATCCAATGACTGCTTCACTGGTTCGCGTGCCGGGCAGCGGGAGTCTGCTCGCGCCGGAAGCCTGCCAGCGCACGCTGGAGATCTTCGACGGTCGGCTGCGTTATGATGTGCAATTCGCTTTCAAGCGAATGGATAAGGTCAAGGCGAGCAAGGGCTATGCTGGTCCAGTTGTGGTTTGCGCGGCGTACTTTTCGCCGGTGGCAGGGTATGTCCCCTCGCGCGCGTCGATCAAATACCTGTCCAAGCAGCGTGATATGGAAGTATGGCTCGCACCAATCGCCGGAACCCGAGTGTTGGTGCCCTACCGTGCGCAAGGGCCGACGCCCATTGGCCAAGCGGTCCTGGAGGCTTCCGAATTTATCTCAGTTCCAATCTCGGCCGGGCCCGCGGCCAATGGGTCCAAGACGCAGTGACGTATAATCGAGCTTGACTCTTGGGCTCGGGGCGAATCCAGGATCGCGTTAACGTTTCAGGGGACTAAAAGGGGCTTGAATGGGGCCTGCACTACTCCATCTTGTGGATGTGCAGGGAACGGTCGCCAGATGTCGCCGTGAACGAAGCCGTACAAGGCCAGAGTCAGCGATTCGGGCGCGGTTCGTTCCAGACTCGTTCTAAAGCTTAACCACGCACATGTTTGTCGTCGCATTGTGATACAGGAAGCGCGTGGAAGGGGCCTGCTCAGAGGTCCTGCCATCAGTCTGGACGCGTAATGGCTATTACTTTCTCCCCCCAGCCTTCCCGAGCATCGCGAGCTCGCGGCGCCGGTGTCACGGCAGTGCTGGGCCCCACCAATACCGGCAAGACCCACCTCGCCATTGAGCGCATGCTGGCGCACTCATCCGGCGTAATCGGGCTGCCACTGCGGCTGCTTGCCCGCGAGGTTTACAACAAGGTTGCCGAGCGCGTCGGCAAGGATGCGGTTGCGCTGATTACGGGCGAAGAGAAGCTCAAACCGCCCAACCCACGCTTCTGGGTTTCCACTGTTGAAGCGATGCCGCGCGATCTCGACGTCGCCTTTTTGGCAGTCGACGAGGTCCAACTCGGCGCCGATTTCGAGCGCGGTCACGTCTTCACGGATCGCATGCTCAATGCCCGCGCTCGCGAGGAGACGCTGGTACTGGGCGCCGCTACCGTACGGCCAATGGTGGAGAAGTTGCTGCCCGGCGCCCACGTTATCAGCCGGCCGCGGCTATCCACGCTCACCTATGCTGGCGAGAAAAAACTCACGCGGCTGCCGTCGCGATCGGCCATCGTCGCATTTTCAGCGGAAGAAGTTTACGCCATCGCTGAGCTGATCCGCCGTCAGCGTGGCGGTGCCGCGGTGGTGCTGGGCGCGCTTTCGCCGCGAACCCGCAATGCGCAGGTTGCCTTGTATCAGTCCGGGGACGTCGACTATTTGGTCGCGACCGACGCCATCGGGATGGGGCTCAATCTCGATGTCGATCACGTCGCGTTTGCTTCCGACCGAAAATTCGACGGTTATCAATTTCGAAAGTTAAACCCGGCTGAACTCGCGCAAATAGCCGGCCGTGCCGGCCGTGCGACGCGAGACGGCACATTCGGCACAACTGGACGGTGTGATCCATTTGAGCCGGAGTTGGTGCAGGCCCTGGAAAGCCACAGCTTCGAGCCAATTCGTCTGCTGCAATGGCGCAATACCGATCTTGATTTTGCTTCGATCGGTGCCCTGCAAGCCTCCCTCGCCGCAACGCCAAACGAACCGGGACTGACGCGTGCACCCATTGGCGAGGACATCCTGGTTCTGGAGCATGCCGCGCGCGACGAGGATGTCCGGACACTCGCCCAAAACCGTGCCTCCGTCGCCCGGCTGTGGGACGTCTGTCAGGTTCCTGACTATCGCAAAATCGCGCCCGCCACCCATGCCGAATTGGCCGTAACCCTCTATGGATTCTTGATGCGGGAGGGTAACATCCCTACCGACTGGTTCGCTCGTCAGGTTGCTCATGCCGATCGGACCGACGGCGACATCGACACTCTCTCCAACCGGATCGCGCATGTCAGGACGTGGACTTTCGTTGCCAATCGGCCCGATTGGCTTGCCGACCCGGACCATTGGCAGGAGGTCACGCGCACGGTCGAAGACAAGCTTTCCGATGCGTTGCACGAACGTTTGGCCGAACGTTTCGTGGACCGCCGCACCAGCGTCTTGATGCGGCGGCTTCGAGAAAACGTAATGCTGGAAACCGAAATCGGAAAGTCTGGGGAAGTGACGGTCGAAGGCCATGTCATAGGCCGTCTCGATGGATTTATGTTCGCACCCGACGCGTCTGCCGCCGGGTCCGAGGCCAAGGCGCTCAACGCGGCTGCACAGAAGGCTTTGGCCGGCGAGATCGAGGCGCGCGCGACCAAACTGTCGCAGGCTTCCAATGACCAGATCGTGCTGGCGACCGATGGCGTCCTACGCTGGACCGGTGATCTGGTCGGCAAGTTGATCGCCGGCGACGATACGTTGCGCCCGCGCGTGCGCGTGATCGCCGACGAGCAGCTAACTGGGCCGGCACGTGAATTGGTTCAGACGCGACTCGATCTTTGGCTGAAGACCCACATCGAAAAGCTGCTGGCGCCGCTCTTTTCGCTCACTGCCGCCGAAGATGTCACCGGCATGGCGCGGGGTGTTGCATTTCAACTCGTTGAATCGCTGGGCGTGTTGGAGCGGCAAAAAGTAGCCGACGAGGTCAAGAGCCTCGACCAGCCAGCGCGCGCAACCTTGCGCAAATATGGCGTGCGATTTGGCGCGTATCACATTTATCTTCCGGCGCTGCTTAAGCCTGCTCCGCGAGCGCTTGCGACCCAACTGTGGGCGATCAAGCACGAGAGCCCTGAGGCGAAGGGCGTGAGCGACTTGCTGCATCTCGCAGCGAGCGGGCGCACTTCGATTCCCGTCGACAAGGAAACGGCCAAAGCGCTCTACCGCACCGCTGGTTATCGAATTTGCGGGGAGCGCGCGGTGCGCGTCGATATTTTAGAGAGACTTGCCGATCTTGTCCGACCGGCATTGTCCTGGCGCGAAGGCGCTCCCGGTCCTAAGCCAGACGGCGTGTTCGACGGGCGTGGCTTTCTGGTGACCGGTGCCATGACATCGCTTACCGGTGCTTCAGGTGAGGACTTTGCTTCGATCCTGCGCTCGCTCGGCTACCGCATGGACCGCAAGCCGAAACCCGTTGAGGCGGTAACACCCGGTGCTGCGCCGGCAGAAATCCCTTCGATCGTCATTGCCGCGGAACCCGCAGCAGCAAGCGATGCTGCGCCGCTGGAAACCGCGCCAGTGGACTCTGCGCCGAGTGAAGCTGCGTCGGCTGCCGATACGCCAACGCTGTCATTACTGCCCGAGCCGGAATTGCTTGTGCCATTGGTGCAAGAATCAACGGTTGGTATGCCGGCAGAGGCTGCAAAGTCCGAGGCGGGATCGGTTGCTGCGGACGTCACCGAACCGGTCGCGCAGGCGGCAGAAAACGCACAAACCGATTCGACCGAAAATAAATCCGCCGAGGAACCGGCCTTCATCGAAGTCTGGCGGCCGGCGGGGCGATCCGAACGCCGTCCGCATCGGCCGCGCCGTCCGCATCGCGCGCAACCACAAGCAGCTGCGTCCGCCGAAACTGGTGCCGCTGCAGCAGGCGCGGCAACAGAAGCTCCGGCAGTGGCTGCACCAGATGCAGCCCAGCCCGCGCCCGGTCCCCGACGCTCCCGCCATGACTCTGGCGATCGTCCCGATCGCCAACAGCGTCTTGACCGGCATGAGCGGCAGCAACGGATGGAGCGTCAGGGCCAGCGTGGCGAGCGCAACGAACGACCGGGACGCCGCGGGCCGCGCCGCGATCGTGATGATGGGGTCGGGCGCGCGGAGCGTGAGCAGTATTTCGCGAAGCCGCATGGCTCCGACCGACGCGACAAACAGCCTGATCCCAATTCGCCCTTTGCCAAGCTCGCCGCGCTCAAGCAGCAACTCGAGCAGGGCGCTAAAGAGCCATCTTGACTACGGTGCCCCAAGGCCCGGATCGGCAACGCATTGACAAATGGCTTTGGCATGCACGCATGGTTCGCACCCGGAGTGCTGCCGCCGCGCTCACTACGGCGGGGTTCGTTCGGGTTAACGGCAGGCGCATGACTGCCGCCGGCCATCCAGTGCGCGTTGGCGATGTGGTGACACTCGCGCTCGACCGCGCCGTGAAGGTAGTTCGGGTGGAGGGCCTTTGCGAAAAGCGCGGTGGTGCGCCGGCGGCCCGCACGCTTTACCGCGATTTGACCTGAGATTCCGCGGGTAGGGCCTTCATTGGGCGTGGACTAGTCGGCTAGGCCTCAAGGTGGCAAGCCTGTCGGTTGCGGCATATCTGGGGTTAAGTTACGCAGCACCTGCGAATAGTCGGCCGGAGCGGGGAATGACCTACGTCGTCGTCGAAAATTGCATTAAATGCAAATACATGGACTGCGTGGAGGTGTGTCCGGTGGACTGCTTCTACGAGGGCGAGAATATGCTTGTCATTCATCCGGACGAGTGCATCGACTGCGGCGTGTGTGAGCCCGAATGCCCCGCGGAGGCAATAAAGCCGGACACCGAATCGGGGCTCGAAAAGTGGCTGGAGCTTAATGCCCAATACGCCAAGAGCTGGCCCAATATCACGGTCAAGCGCGAGGCGCCGCCGGATGGCAAGGATTGGGACGGGGTGCCGGAAAAATTCAAGAAGTTCTTTTCAGCGGATCCTGGTACCGGCGACTGAATTCGTCGTATCCGGATACCAGCGCCGTCGGGCGCCCGAGACTGGCTTTATCGAAGAACGTTAACCGATTCCGTTAAAATGAGGGATTGTTCCCGTAGAATTGCTGGTTTGCTTCGCCATAAGGCTTTGATTCCGCCTAAAAATGTGCTATATATCTAAAAAATGGACAGGAACGACGTTGTCACCGGTGCGCTCCCCCTTCGGGAGCCTTATTTTTCGGTGACTGGGTCCCGGGTTCCCAGATCAGAGGGCGTGCATTCCACGCGTGAGCAGTGGCCGGAAAAACG
>JBGQLL010000223.1:0-5625 GCA_041500065.1 Pseudolabrys sp. | reverse complement strand
GCAATCAGCCGGGTCTTGGTGCGCTCAAGCTCTTCTTCCGTGACGCCCTTGTCGATGAGGTGGGCGACGACCGCATCGATTTCCGCTTCTAGCTGGGGCAGCGTAGTTCCAGGGCGCGGGAACCGTAGATGCCGAATTTTGACATATCCAGCGCATTTGAGTCGTACCAGGCTTCGGCTACGACAGCGACCTGCTTTTCGACAGCGAGTGCGCGATATAGACGGCTGTTGGAGCCGTTACCGAGAATATGGGCGAGCACTTCGAGCGCTTCAGACTCGCCCCGCTTTCCCGTGGCGAATGACGGCACGAGATACTCCCGTTGCAGAGTGGGCATCTCGACCCGAGCATCGGCAAGTGTGAGCGACCGCACCGCCACAGGCGGTGGCTCTTGTGCTCGTACGCGTGGCCCCCCTGTGGCGCCGTGACGAGGTACCTTGCCGTAAGTCTCCTCCGCCAGAGCCCGCGCCTGTGCCGGATCGACATCCCCGGCGATCACGACCACCGCGTTATTGGGCGCATAAAAGCGGCGATAGAACCCGATAGCGTCGTTGCGGGAAAGCTCCTCCATCTCGTGACGCCAGCCGATCACCGGCTTTCCGTAGGGATGATTGAGATAAAGTGCAGCATCGATCTGCTCGGCCAAGCGTGCGCGTGGATTGTTGCCAACGCGCTGGTTCTGCTCCTCGAGAATGACATTGCGCTCGGGTAAAACGACGTCGTCGGTGAGCTGGAGGCCGGTCATGCGGTCGGCCTCGAACTCCATCACCGTCTTGAGCTGTTCGCCTGGTACGCGCTGGTAGTAGCCGGTGTAGTCCTGCGAGGTGAAGGCATTCTCCTGGCCGCCGATGTGCGCCACCACTTGCGAGAATTTTCCGGCCGGGTTCTTGGCGGTGCCCTTGAACATCAGGTGCTCAAGGAAATGTGCCAACCCCGATTTGCCCGGCGTCTCATCGGCGGCACCGACCTTGTACCAGATCATATGCGTGACCACCGGTGCACGATGATCGGGAATGACCACCAGCTCCAATCCGTTGGCCAGCGTGAAATCGGCAATTTCGGGACCCGCCTGCTCGGCAGCGAGCACAGAAGAGGCACCCGCGCTGACGAGCGCGATGATCATAAAGTTTATCTTGGTAAGCACAGTGTTTGACCTGGATATGTTGCGGTCGCGCCTCAGCACGAGATTCCGGTTACGCCGCCCGCCACGCAACGAAGCTAGGTCGACGGTCGCCACGCTTATCGAGACAATTCGGGGCGTGTAGTATAGTTATCGGCCGGCTTCGGAGGCGCCGCTTTGCCGAGGCCGTAGGGCTGATCCGGCGACGGGGTCTGATAGCCGGGCGGAGGATCGGTTAGTGAGGCGCGCGGTGGTTCACCCGTGAATTTTGCCGTTTCTTCCTTTTGGCCGCCGAACATGGATTTGAACACGCTGCTGCTGCTTGCGCCAAGCTGGGATGGCAGTAACTGATTGCCGAAGCCGGAGGCGGGCGCCTCATAACCGTCATCCTTCTGTGCCTGCTTTTTCTTGGCCTGCGAACGGGCTCCAGGCGTCAGTTGATCCGGACGGAGTGGATTCTGCTCGCGCTCCCGCTCATCGCTGACATTGCGATCTCTCTCTGCAGCCATTTCCGCCTTACGACGCGCGACGTCCGGGTCCTTCGGCCAGGCCGGATTATTTGCGGTGATAGCGTCGCTCTTCTCAGGCGGCGGCAGATCACGGCTAGGCGGAAGCACAAGCGGCGCGCGTTCCTGGTAGTTGATCGTCGCCTCGCCGTCGCGCTTGAAGCCAAGCCCTTCCATGATGCCGCGCAAAAACTTCTGATCGACCGGGACGTCGTCGTCAGCTGCCCGCACGGCAGCGGGCGTCAGAATAGCAACCGCGCCGAGCGCCAGGCCCAAGGCAGCGCTCGCGCTGAAGACGTTTGTCAGACGTGGTGTATTCATCCGGAAATGGACCCTGGAATCTCTGAATTGTCCCGACTCTTGCGGCGGATCAGGGCGCTTTTGCGGCGTGATCCGCAGTCAGAGACTCATACAACAGGCCAATAACCCCGGCAACGATGGCTACATCGGCCAAGTTAAATACATACCAGTTGAACTGCCAATTCGGTGTGGAAATGTGAAAAAAGACGAAATCGGCGACCCAGCCATAGGCCATACGGTCGATGGCGTTGCCGACGGCCCCGCCAATGATCAGACCGAGCGAGAGGGCGGTGAGTCGGTCCTTTGCGCGGGCAAGCCAGAACCAGAGCAGCAATACGGCGACCGCCTTGAAGGCTAGCAGGACCCATTGGCCGAGCGGTCCTTGCGTCTGGAACAGGCCGTAGCTGATACCCGTATTGCGAGCGAGAATGATGTCGATGAAAGGGCCAATGCGCACCGGCCCATTGGCCGCGATATCGAACACGAACAGGAGATAGACTTTGAAAGCCTGGTCGAGAAGGCAGGCGATCGCCGCAACGGTAAGTCCGAAGCGCGTTTGCGGGCCGGCGAGGTAGGACACGGACTACTCCGCCGCCTTGCGCGTGGCTTCCCATTCACGCAGCGCCTGCGCGTCACGCGGCGAGACTTCCGGATATTGGGGATCGGCGCCGATGGTGGTGAGGATTTTCCACGAGCGAGCGCATTTTTTACCTTCGGCAAGATTGGGGATGACCGCTACGCCTGCGACGTCCTGAATACGGAACGCACCAGCGGGCCCTTCGTCCTGAACGAGCGTCGCTGCAGATGTAATGCACACTTCGGCTAGATCGCAATCAACCACCGCCTCATAGAGCTCCGCGTTCGACACGTGCACGATCGGATGCGCCTCGAGCGACGAACCAATGCGCTTTTGCGCTCGCTCGATTTCCAGCGCGCCGGTAACCACACGCCGCACGGCGCGAATCTTGCGCCATTTTTCGGCCAGTTTGTCATCGCGCCAGGAGGCCGGCACTTCAGGGAAAGTCTCGAGATGCACGGATCGCGCGACGTCGCCATAACGCGAAAGCCATGATTCTTCCGCTGTAAAGCAGAGCATGGGCGCGAGCCACGTCACCGTGCAGCGGAACAAGTGATCGAGCACCGTCAGACAAGCCTTGCGTTTCACCGAAGAGAACGGATCGCAATAGAGCGTGTCCTTGCGGATATCGAAATAGAATGCAGACAAGTCGGAGGTCATAAAACTCGATAGCGCAGCAAATATGCGCTTGTAGTCAAAATCGGCATAGGCCTTGCGCACCAGCGCGTCGAGCTCGGAGAGCCGATGAAGCATCAGACGCTCCAGCTCCGGCATCTTGTCGAGCTTGACACGATCCTCCTCGCGGAAGTGCGCAAGGCTGCCAAGCATCCAGCGAACGGTGTTGCGCAGTTTGCGATAGGTCTCGACGGTGGTCTTGAGGATCTCAGGGCCGATGCGCAGATCGTCGGCATAGTCTGACGCGCAGACCCACATGCGAAGGATATCGGCGCCGGATTGCTTGATCACGTCCTGGGGCGCAGTGACGTTACCGAGCGACTTCGACATCTTGCGGCCGTCCTCATCGAGCACGAAGCCATGGGTCAGCACAACGTCGAAAGGCGCCCGCCCGCGTGTGCCGCAGCTCTCCAGCAGCGAGGAATGGAACCAGCCTCGGTGCTGATCGCTGCCTTCGAGATACATGATCGTATCTTTCCCGCCATCCATTTTGCGCTTGATGCCGGCGAGCGTCGGGAAATGGATCGGGTCTTCGAGCACGAAAGCGTGGGTGGAGCCGGAGTCGAACCAGACGTCAAGAATGTCGTCCACTTTCTTCCAGGAATCGTTGGCGAGCTTGCCAAGGAAACGCTCCCGCGCGCCCGGCTTGTACCAGGCGTCGGCACCCTCTTTTTCGAATGCTTGCACGATGCGCAATTCGACATCGGGATCCTGAAGGATGTCGACTGAGCCGTCCGGCTTTTCCTTGACGAATACCGCGATGGGTACTCCCCACGCCCGCTGACGGGAGATCACCCAGTCGGGCCGGCTCTCGATCATGCCGGTGATGCGGTTCTCGCCCTGCTCCGGCACCCAGCGCGTGACCTTGATGGCCGACAGCGCGCGATGGCGTAGCGTGTCGCCCTTCTTTGCGATGTCTTTATCCATCGCAATGAACCACTGTGGCGTATTGCGGAAAATGATGGGCTTTTTCGAGCGCCAAGAATGCGGATATTGGTGTTTCAATCGCCCGCGCGCGATCAGCATGCCGGCCGCGACCAAGGCTTTGATCACCGCCTCGTTGGCGTCGCCCTTCTCACCTTTGTCATTGATGACGCGCCTGCCGGTGAACCCGGGCGCCTGCTCGGTAAAGGCGCCATTTTCGTCGACGGTATAGGGAATCGCCGGATTGATGCCGCGCTTTTCCAATTCACGTCTGCTTGCAATCCAGATCTCGAAGTCGTCTCGTCCGTGTCCCGGCGCGGTATGCACGAAGCCGGTTCCGTCTTCGTCGGTGACGTGCTCCCCGGCGAGCAAAGGTACTGAAAAGCCGTAACCGCTGGCCTGCAGGGGATGGGCGCACGTCATGCCGGCAAGGACGCCGCCACCGATGGCTCTCACTTTTTCAAATGCCGTGACGCGGGCTTGCTTGAAAACAGCCTCCGCCAGTTTGTCGGCGAGGATAAGAAGATCACCATTTTTCGCCCAGTTGTCGGCAGGTGCGTCAACGACCTTGTATAGACCATAGGAAATCTTTGGTGAAAAGCTGATCGCGCGGTTGCCCGGTATCGTCCAGGGCGTGGTGGTCCAGATCACGACGGATGCATTCCCAACAAGGTCGAAGGCCGCTGCGATATCGTCTTTGTTGTCGCCTTCGAGCGAAACGTCCGCGACTGGAAATTTCACCCACACCTGATCGCTCGTGTAGTCCTCGTACTCGACTTCCGCTTCGGCAAGCGCTGTCTTCTCCACCACGCTCCACATCACCGGCTTCGAGCCCCGATACAAAAGGCCGTTGGCGGCGAATTTCATCAGCTCGCGTGCGATCTGCGCCTCGGCGAAGAAATCCATCGTCGTGTAGGGATGCGCCCAATCGCCCTCGACACCAAGGCGCTTGAACTCCTCGCGCTGCACATTGAGCCAGTGTTCGGCATAGGCGCGGCATTCCTGTCGGAATGCGACCATCGCCGTCGGATCCGATAAATTCGGCTTGGCCTTGTTCTTGGAGCGGTAATTTTCTTCCTCGATCTTCCATTCGATCGGCAGCCCGTGACAGTCCCAGCCCGGGACATAGTTGGAATCGAAGCCCAGCATCTGCAGGCTGCGCGTCACGACGTCCTTGAGGATCTTGTTGAGCGCATGCCCGATGTGGATGTTGCCGTTCGCGTAGGGCGGGCCGTCGTGCAGGATGAATTTCTCGCGACCCTTCGCTGCCGCGCGCAACTGCTCGTAGAGGTCGCCCTTCTCCCAACGCGCGAGAATCTCCGGCTCGCGCTGCGGCAAGCCTGCGCGCATCGGAAATTCCGTCTGCGGGAGAAACAGCGTCTCGGAATAATCGCGCTCGGGCTTCGACATGGCGGGCTATCTAGCAGGCTGATCGGCTAAATGTCACCCAGCGCCGGAAACGCATTGCCCACGCGCTTGAGCGCGTCGCGGGCCTGGGCGACATCCGCCGTCATGTGACGTTTGAG
>JBGQLL010000222.1:0-5627 GCA_041500065.1 Pseudolabrys sp. | reverse complement strand
CCTGCTTCCTGATTTCCTGGGCGTAAGCATCGCGCGTAGACTGGCCCCAGGAATAGTCGGCATAGGCAATGTGCCACTTCTTGCCCATCTTGTTGACGAGATAGGGCGCGATCGCCACCGCCTGCGCGGGAGCAAATTCGTAAGTGCGGAAGCTGTAGCGGTTGCACTTGGTGGTGGTCAGCGTCGTGTCGAGGCACACGCTGATCATATTGACGACCTTGTTTTCTTCGAACACGGGCATGCAGGCGAGGCAGATGTTGGAGAGGAAGCCGCCGACATGCACGTCGACATTGTCTTCGACCAACAGCTTCTGGGTCTTGCGGCGCCCGACGTCGGGCTTGGACTCGTCGTCCGCGATCACCGCCTCGAGCGGCCGGCCATTGACGCCGCCCGCCGCATTGATGCGGTCGATCGCCATTTGCAATCCGACCACCGCGGTCTTGCCGCCAAGCGCTCCGGCGCCCGACAGCGGCTGCAACGAACCAATCTTGTACGGCGTGGCTGCGCCGAAGGCTTCGCGCCAAGGTGCCGGTACCAGCATCAGCGCGCCGATCGCGCCGCCGCCCCAGCCCACGACACGGCGGCGAGTCACTTTGCCGCTGTACCAGAAGTCCTGTGCCCACTCCTCCTCTTTCCATTTTTCAGTCATTAGGTGTCCTCCCTCTGGATCACAGATATGCCGATGCAAAAACTGCAATCGTTGATTTAAAAATTTTCACTTTTGTCCGCATGCCGACAGCTCGGCCAGCGACAAGCGCGGCCGCGAGAGCAGTCACCGCACGCCTATGCCTGTTAGCATGACGCGGCATTGCCCATCCTCCCCTGCCGGCCCTTCGCGGGCTCTTCGTTGCTATTAGCAAACGCGATCCGGCACCAAGTTTCAACCGCATTATTCACATTGATTTCATAACGATGGTCGTATGACTGCTCGCGAATTGAGCAGCGCGCTCGCACGGGGCGGCCGCCAGTGCTAGGCTCGCAATGACAACAGCAGGACCAAGTTGATGGCCGTTGCGCCCCTACGTCGTGAGCCCGCGCCTGCCAGCAGCCTTTCGGCACGGCTGGCGATACGGGCCGGGTCACATCGAGGGCCAACGGCCGGCCTGGCGCCTGGCTTTGTGCAAGGCAACCTTGCCATTTTGCCGCAGGCGCTCGCTGCCGACTTCTTGCGCTTCTGCCAACTCAACCCGAAGCCGTGCCCGCTGATCGGAACCTCGGCGCCGGGCGACCCCCGCGTCCCGGCCTTGGGAGAAGACCTCGACATCCGCACCGACCTGCCGCGCTACCGCGTCTGGAAGAATGGCGAGCTCATCGCGGAGCCCGAAGATGTAAGGGACTTCTGGCGCAACGATCTGGTGAGCTTCGTCATCGGCTGCTCTTTTTCATTCGAGGAGGCGCTGACGGCTGAAGGCATTGAGCTGCGTCACATTACGCGCGGATGCAACGTGCCGATGTACCGCACCTCGATCGCCACTCATGAGGCTGGGCCGTTCCACGGGCCGATGGTGGTATCGATGCGGCCGCTCAAGCCGGCCGACGCCATCCGCGCTGTGCAGATCACCACGCGCTTTCCATCGGTGCATGGCGCGCCCGTGCATATCGGCAAGCCGGAGATGATCGGCATCAAGGACATCGACAAGCCTGATTATGGCGATGCGGTCGAGGTCCGGGATAACGAGCTGCCGGTATTCTGGGCCTGCGGAGTCACGCCGCAGTCGGTGATCGCGACGGTGAAGCCGGAATTCTGCATTACGCACTATCCGGGCAGCATGCTTGTGACCGACCGGAAGAATACCGAGTTTGCGATTATGTGAACCGTACCGCTCTCTCTGGTCATTCCGGGACGGCGCGTAGCGCCGGACCCGGAATCCAGATGCAGACACGGTGCTTGTTTCTGGATTCCGGATTCGCGCCTTCGGCGCGCTCCGGAGTGACATCAAGCCGCGTCACGCGCGCCATTCTTGTCCAGCAATCCGGTCTCAATCAAAGCCTGACGAATACGCGCAATCTCGGGACGCTCGATCTTGACCAGTGGCGGACGAACGACCGCACGTGGCAGCTTGCCGAGCAGCACCAGCGCTTCCTTCATGCGGTTGTGCATGTCCACGAAAGGATCGGCATAGAACACACGCGCGGTCGGCTCGATCCGATCATTGAGCCGTTTCGCTTCGGCCAGATCGTTCTTCTGGACTGCGCGGAACAGCTTGGCCTGCAGGTCGGCAATCACGCTACCCGATCCCGACAGCAATCCATTGCAGCCGAGAACCAGCGACGAGAACAGCCACGAACTGTGGGTGGTCAGCACGTTCACCGGCCGCGGCAGGTTTTGCAGCGTGCGGATGTGCCATTCATGGTGTGGTATGTTGCCGATCCAGTCCTTGATGGCGCGGATCGACGGCACCTCTTCGCACATCTTCAGCAGCGTATCCTTCGGATAGCCCTGGCCGGTTGCGAGCGGGTACTGAAAAACGATCAGCGGCAGATCGGTGGTGTCCGCAATGCGTTTCACATGTGTGAGCGCCATGGCCGGCGACTGGCCGAGCGTGAATGGAGCCGGCGGAAATACGAGCAAAGCGGAAGCGCCACCTTGCGTCGCCATGCGCGCGATACGCGCAGCCTCGATGCTGCCATCGGCCCAGATGCCATTGACCAGCGGCAGGCGGGCGCCGACTTCGTCCTGCGCGATCTCAAGCACGCGCCTCTGCTCATCGAAACTGCAAGAAGCGACTTCGGTCGAATGGGCGTTGATGGTGATGGCGGAAAGACCGTCCGTCGCTGCGACGTCACGCAGATGTTTGCGGAAGCTCGTCTCGTCGATCGCGAGATCGTTGTCGAACGGCAGCAGTACCGCCGGGATCGCCCCGTGAGGAACATAAGTCATGTGCCTGGGCATCGCCCCTCTCCTGCTTCAGATCGCCGGTTTTCCCGCTTTTCGAACTCGCAGTATAGCAGAAATCTAAATGTTGCCGGTTAATCGGAGGATGGCTCTGATAACAGTATCCGTTAAGCTTGAGATGACATCGGACACAAAATTAAGGTCCAGACCAAATTGCGAACCCACCAAAGGCAGGAAGATCAGCAGTCCAATAAGGATCATCATTCCGTAAGGCTCTAGACGGGCAAGTTGTCTAGCTAACACATTGGGAAGCAAGCCTACGGCAATGCGCCCCCCATCAAGAGGCGGCAGCGGGAACAGATTGAAGACCGCCAGAACGATATTGATGATCAGGGCGTTCTTGAGATTCAGCGCGACCCACTGAGCCATTGTAGCTGGCAGATAGATGACCAGATGAAAGGCCAGGGCTGCGATAATTGCCAGGCCGACATTCATTGCAGGCCCCGCCGCCGCGACCAGCACCATGCCGATACGGGGATTACGAAGTGCCCGAAAATTAACAGGCACTGGCTTGGCATAGCCAAACAAGAACGGTGACCGGGCGAACAGCAAGAGTCCCGGCAGAAGAATTGTGCCGAAAGGATCTATGTGCCGAAGCGGATTGAGGCTGACACGTCCAAGTCGCGACGCCGTATCGTCACCAAGGAAGCGGGCGACATATCCGTGAGCAGCTTCGTGAAACGTGACGGCGAATAGAACCGGCAACAGCCAGATCGAGACGGTGTAAATCAGGTCCATACTGTGGTGTGTACCCAGAAAAAATAATGCAGGCTATGTCCGCTTGGTGCCCGCATCCGCTCAACCGGCTCAGCGTCCAATGCGGTGCAGCGCAATAAGCGGCCACACCTCGTCTTGCCGGACCGATCCAAAAGCAGCATGCTTGGCATCAAAAGCGTGTCCTCGGGGCCCGCGCTTTGGGCCTCCTCAGGTAGGAAGGGGAGCCTATGACAAAACAAGAATTTGATCGTCGCGATTTCCTGAAAAGCGCCGTCATCGGTGGCGCCGCAGCGGCCGGCGGCACGGCCGCAGTGGTTCCGACGCAGACTGCTCAGGCGCAACAACCTGCGGCCGCGCCGGCCGCCCCAGAGGCGGCGGGATATGAATTCTTCAATCTCGAAGAGGCCGCGTTCGTTGAAGCGCTGGTGGATCACATGGTCCCCGCCGATGAGGTCAGTCCGAAGGGCACCGATCTCGGCGTCAACATTTACATCGATCGAGCGCTCGCCGGCGCCTGGGGCAAAGGCGAGCGTCTCTACATGCAGGGCCCATGGAAGCAGGGCGCGCCCTCTCAGGGCTACCAGTTACCTCTCACCCCCGCGCAGCTCTACCGCGCCGGCATCGAGGCAACCAATGCGCATTGCCGCAAAACTTATGGCAAGCCGTTCGACCGGATCGAGGAGGCGCAGCGCGAAGAGGTGCTCGTCGGCCTGTCTATGGGCAAAATCAAATTCGACAACGGACTCGCCGTGCGCGTGTTCTGGGGCACGCTCTATCAGACCGTGGTCGAAGGCATGTATTCAGATCCGATCTATGGCGGTAACCGCAACAAAGCGGGCTGGGCCATCATTGGCTTCCCCGGCGTGATCGCGGTGCATCGCGACCACGTGGAGAAATTTCGCGGCAAGCCGTTCCCGAACAAACCCGTCAGCATCGCGGATATGAGTTAAGGGGCAGACCATGACCACCAAACTCAAGGAAGTCGATGTTGTCATCGTCGGGCTGGGCTGGACCGGCGGCATTCTCGCCAAGGAACTGGCGGAATCCGGCTTGAAGGTGGTCGCGCTCGAGCGCGGCGCACCTCGTACGAGCGAAAATGATTATTCGCTGCCCAACATTCGCGACGAACTGCGCTACGTCGTGCGCCATGACCTGATGCAGAACACCGCGCGCGACACCATCACCGTCCGCAACAATCCCACGCAGGAGGCACTGCCGATGCGTCGCCTCGGCTCGTTCCTGCCGGGTGAGGTTGTCGGCGGTTCCGGCGTGCACTGGAGCGGTCATACCTGGCGCTGGACCGACATGGAATTCAAGATCCGCTCCAATTACGAGGAGCGATACGGCAAGAAATTCATCCCCGATGACATGACGATTCAGGATTGGGGCATCACTTACGCTGAGCTTGAGCCCTATTACGAAAGGTTCGAATACACCGCGGCGGTCTCCGGCAAAGCCGGCAATATCAACGGCCAGATCCAGGCCGGCGGCAATCCGTTCGAGGCACCGCGCGCGAAGGAATATCCGCTGCCGCCGCTCACTCCGATCCTGGCAAGCGAGATGTTCAGCGCCGCCGCACGCAATGCCGGCTACCACCCGTTCCCGCGGCCCTCCGCGAATGCCTCGCAACCCTATACCAATCCCGATGGCTCGAAATTCGGCGGTTGCCAGTATTGCGGCTATTGCCAGCGCTTCGGCTGCGAAGCCAACGCCAAGGGCAGCCCGCACATGACGGTGATCCCGATCGCCATGCGCAATCCGAATTTCGAACTGCGCACGCATTCCTGGGTCACCAATGTGCTCAAGGATAACGACGGCAAGCATGTTACCGGCGTCACTTATACCAATGTGCTCAATGGCGAGGAATTCGAGCAGCCGGCCACCATGGTGCTGCTATGCGCTTACGCTATCAACAATGTGCACCTGATGCTGCTGTCCGGCATCGGAACGCCTTACGACCCGGTCGCGCAGAAGGGCGTCATCGGCAAGAACTATTGCTACCAGACCGGCGCGG
>JBGQLL010000221.1:0-5628 GCA_041500065.1 Pseudolabrys sp. | reverse complement strand
AGGAATGAACTGCGTAAGCTGCCGGGCAACCCAGCTCATCCTTCGAAGTGTGTGTGAGACCCCACATCATCGCCGGCAACGATTATGAGTGAGTCGTTGCCAAACGCGCGGTAACATCGCACGGGAATGCAATTTCTCATCGGCACCGCTGGTACCCGACTATCGGTGTCGCGCAGCCGGTCTACGGCGGCAACAGAATGTCAGAGCGGCTTGAACGGCCTCGCTCAAGCTCTTCGGTCAATCGTTTTATTTTTATTTCCGCAACGTCGTGCTCGCTCTTCAACAGGGCCTCAAGAGCTTGAACGCGCTTGTCCAGCTTGGTGCGAACCGCTTCGAGATGTTTTATCTGCATCTCTTGAGTTTCAGCCAGGGCCTCAGTCCTTTTGACCTTGTCATCCAGGATCAATGTCTGCTGATTGAGTGCGCTACGTTGCCGCCGCTTCTCACTCTGGACCGCCGCCACCAACTTGAACCTTTCCGCCGAGGCAGATGCGAGTTCCGAATTCAGAAATTCGACCTGTTGCAGGGCCGAGGCAATGTTGGTCTCTCTGCCACTGAATGCGGCTTGCATCGCGGACAAACGCTGCGTCAATTCACCTGAATTATGGAGAGCCTTGTCGAGTTGCGCCCGCAAGTCGGCGTTTTCATTTTCCAACAGGGTGATTCTGTTCTGTGCGCCAGCAACGTCGGACTTGTATTGCGCGGCCGATTCCTGAAGTGCCGAATTGATCTGGTTGAGACGATCGATCTCCTCGCATGCGACTTGTAACTCGTTAGCCTGCCGTTGCTGCGCATTGTATAGTTCAACAACCTCAACGAGACGTCGGTGCAATTCTGCGGATTGCTGGTCGATCGTATTCTCGAGGGCGCCGATGTCCGCATGCGGTCCGTCCGGCAGCTTCGGCCAAAGCTCTCCTGCGGCATCAAAGGCGGGTTCAATGATTTTCATAATCCAGCCCTTCCTATCGAAGGCGAGATCAAACGCATCATTTCGGGCACGGAAAAGCGACGCAGCAAAACGAATCGCAGTCGCCAATGGCGGCTAAACTTCGGACGAACCCCTTAACCAGCACTTAATGGCATGCGGTCGGCGGTGTCCGCCTTAGGGTCAGAACCGGAGATTCTGGGGCCGGACATCCAGCACGGCCGGGGGTCTGCCTGGCGAGCGGCCTTCAGTCGATGGCCTCGATAAATTCGAGCCTGGGCCTAGGCTCAGCCAGGGTTGGTGAAAGCCGCCAGAGTCACTGCGTGTTTGGAGCGCTTGCAGCGGCGAGATTGATCTCTGCTATGGCGTGACCGCCATAACTTCTGAAGCGAGTAGAAACAACAGTCATGTTCATTTTTTGAAATTCTTTTGGAAGAATCGCCTTGAGCTTTGCAGGGTCTATCGCGCTTTGAAGCGCGTTATACGCTTTCCGGTTTAGGTCCATCTTCGCAAGGTTCAGACTTGCATTGGTCACCGCAGCATCCTGTCCGTCCAGCTTTATGTCGGACTCGGCAATCTTTAGCGCGACATTTGCGCCATCTTTTTTCACCAACTGGATCGGCAGATTTCCGCGGAACGACTGAGTGACATCGTTTTTCTTCGTCACAACTCTCCACTTATGAACTACCGGAACTTTTATATTCAAGAATGCAATTTTTTTCTTCTTCCATTCGATTCCGGATTTTGAAGACCCGGCGATACATGACCAAGTATCAACCTGGCCGCGGATGGACATTATAAGGCGGTCGTCGACTGGCCAGAGCGAGCCGCTTTTGAGAGACACAGCGGCACTTTTGGCATCGGCGACACCTCGGGCATCAGTGGTCCGGGCAGCGCACTTGTCGGTGGAGAGTCCGAGCGTGTCGACGACGTTGGGAAACTTTCGCTGAAGATCTATCAGGTCGGCGAGAATTCTGACGTCTACCGTGGTTTCATTATCGATGGAGTTGACGGTAATCCACGACGTCGTGCTGACGGTAATTGGTATGCCGTTTACTTTGTTGGTTATCGCGATTGGCCCAACAACCACTTGGGCGGTGGCTTCCGATAGAAAGCCAACCAACAGTAGTGCACTCACAAAAAGCGCTTTCATTCCCCGCCCGCCCAGCTCAATAAATCAGATGGTTGCCTCACAAACGGTAGCGCAATTCAGAGCGGGATACCTCCGGATATATTCGCTATTCCCCAGAAAACGTATGTAATTCGGAGCGGGATACCTCCGTTTTACTGCAGACGCGCACAATCGTACGACCGCAATGCCAGTTCCAAACTTGCGAGCCTTGCTGCAAGACCGCGAAGCGCCGGGCGGACCGCGGATTTGTGCGGCCCGTTGCATCGGTTGGCAACGTCTCGCGCTATGCGCACAATACCTCTCTCCGACGGGCAACAAGAAATTTGAGGGAACCAGGGCATGCGTACAAAAGCTCGCCATTCGCGCGTCATCGGCGTTGCAGCGATCGCGGCGCTTGCCGCAACACTTGCTGCCCCCGGACTGGCCGCCGCCGAAGACTATCCGTCCCGTACGATCTCACTGGTTGTGGCTTTTCCTGCCGGCGGTGGCGTTGACACTGTCGGCCGCGTCGTCGCGCAGAAACTCACGGACGCGCTCGGCCAGCAGGTGATCGTCGTCAACCGTCCGGGCGCCGGCTCGGTGATCGGCACGCGCGATGTCGCCAGGGCCCAGCCCGACGGCTACACATTGCTGCTGCTGGTGACCGGTGCCGGCCTTCCGGAAAATCCCGGCTACGATATGGCGAAGGATTTCGCGCCGATCGGACTGATTGCCTCGGTTCCGATCGTGATCATGTCCAATCCTTCGGTGCCCGTGAAATCGCTGTCCGAGGTGATCGCGCTCGCCAAGAAAGACGGCGACAAGGTCACAGTCGGTACGCCGCCGGCACCGACCTTGAATTATTTTGGCGCCGAACAATTCAAGGCGATGACCGGAACCAAGATCACGATCGTCACGTATAAAGGAACGGGGCCGCTCACCAACGATCTCGTCGGCGGGCATGTCATGCTCGCCTTCAACACGCTGCCGCCTGCGATCGGCAATATCCAGGCCGGCGCGCTGCGCGCCATTGCGGTCGGGTCTCCGACGCGCATGGCCGCGATCCCAAATGTTCCGACCATCGCCGAATCCGGCCTGCCGGGACTCGAGATCGTCCAGTATTACGGGCTGGTTGCGCCGGCCAGTACACCACAGCCGATTATCGACCGACTGAACAAGGAGCTGCGCGCGATTGTGACCTCGGATGACATGAAGAAGCGGCTGCTCGATGCCGGCGGCGATCCGCTCGCCAGCACGCCCGCGGAATACGCGCAGAACATTCAGCGCGAAGAAGGCAAGTGGCAGGCCGTGATCAAGAAGCTCGGGTTGGTGATCAACAACTAGCCGGACAGGCTGTCCTTAAAATCCCGCCGCCAGCGAGCCTCGCGTGCGCCGGTCGGCGGCGCCGACATAACCGTCCGCCGTGACTTCAATCGAATTCGCCGAGGTCTGCGGCGGTGTCGGCACGATCTCGTGACCGCGTTTGGCCAAGGCCTCGAGCACCTCGGGCGCAAATCCCGGCTCGACATAGACCTGGGCCGGTTGCCATTGCTGATGCACGCGGGGCGCGCTCACCGCCTTGCCGATCGGCATATTGAAATCGATTGCATTCACGATCACCTGTAACACCGTCGTGATGATGCGGCTGCCGCCGGGCGAGCCAGTGATCAGAAATGGCTTGCCGTCCTTCATGACGATGGTCGGGGTCATGGAGGACAAAGGCCGCTTGCCGGGCCCGGGCAGGTTGGCGTTGTACCCCACCAGGCCAAATGCGTTCGCTGTGCCCGGCTTGGCCGTGAAATCGTCGAGTTCATTGTTGAGCAATACGCCCGTTCCCTCGGCAACGAGACCGAGACCGTACGAAAAATTCAGCGTGTAGGTATTTGACACGGCGTTGCCGTCGCGATCGATAACCGAGAAATGCGTGGTGTTGCGGCCTTCGAAATCGGCCGGCGTTCCACCGCGGATTTCGGCCGAAGGGGTCGCACGCTCGCCAATCTGTGCGCGCAGTGATTTCGCGTATGCCTTCGAGATCAAACCGGCCACCGGCATTGTCACGGCGTCGGGGTCACCCATGAAAACGGCGCGATCGGCGTAGGCGCGCTTCATTGCTTCGATCATGTCATGCAACGAGTCCTCGCGGCTGAGTTTGCCAAGATCGTAACCTTCGAGGATGTTGAGCATCTCGATGAGATGCACGCCGCCGGATGACGGCGGAGGCATGGAAATAATTTCGTAGCCGCGATAGGTGCCGCGCACGGGCGCGCGCAGGATGGCGTGGTAGTTTTTGAGATCGTCGACGGTCATGATGCCACCGGCCTTACGCACGGCGGCGACGATTTTCTCCGCAACTGGACCCTTGTAAAACCCTTTCGGCCCGTCGCGCGCGATGACATTGAGCGTGGCGGCGAGATCGGGCTGCAACAGATCCTGGCCGGGCGACATCACTGAGCCGTCGCTATTGAGAAACACCGGCGCGCTCGAATGCCAGCGCGCGATGCGTTCCTGTGCCAGAGGCAGGCTGTCGGCGGTATCGTCGAGGATCTCGACGCCGTTCCGTGCAAGTGTGATCGCCGGCTCGATCAGGTCGGCAAGCGTTAACTTGCCGGAGCCATATTTTTCGTGCGCGAGCGCAAGGCCGGCCACGGTGCCGGGCACGCCAATAGCGAGCGCGCTGTCGCGTGATTTTGCCGGATCAGGATTACCCTGCGCATCGAGAAACATGGTTGCGGTTGCCGCGGCCGGTGCGGTCTCGCGATAGTCAACCGCAACATCGCGGTTGTCTTTGGTCAGATGAATGACCATGAAGCCGCCGCCGCCAATATTGCCGGCGCGCGGATAGGTGACCGCGAGCGCGAAACCGACCGCGACCGCGGCGTCGACGGCATTGCCGCCGCGATCGAGAATCTCAACACCGATACGCGCTGCACGCTGTTCCTGGGCGACCACCACGCCGTTATGGGCGAGAATGGTCTGCGCCGGAGAGATCGCCGGCGTGGGCGTAACCGGCGCCACTTGCGCTGAAGCAAGTGTACCGAATAGCAGGGCAAGGGTGAAAACGGTGCGTTTTACGACGCGATACATCTCAACCTGTCATGGCCGGGCTTGTCCCGGCCATCCCAATGGGGATGGTACGCTGCCTATAGAACCGGGATGCGCGGGACAAGCCCGGCCATGACGGCTTGAGGGTCTATCGCGCCTGCCCGTGATACGCAGTGTTCGGCCGCATATCGGTGGCAGATGCCACGCGGTTCGACATATTGAAAAAACCGGCCACCGCCGAAATGTCCCATATTTCGCGATCCGTGAAGCCGACGCGGCGCAGTCGCTCTCTGTCGCCTTCCTCCACGCCCCAGGGCGAGGCAGTGAGCTTGACCGCAAAATCGAGCATGGCGCGCTGCCGTTTGTTCAACCGCGCCACGCGATAGTTCATCACGAGATGCTCTCCGAGCAGTGGATTACCGGAGTACTGGCGGACCGCCGCGCCGTGCGCAGTCAGGCAATAGTAGCAGCGGTTTTGCGAGGACACCGCCACCGCGATCATTTCGCGCTCGAGCTTGGAGAGGCCGGAATCGCCCAACATCAGCTCGTT
>JBGQLL010000220.1:0-5650 GCA_041500065.1 Pseudolabrys sp. | reverse complement strand
GATAGCAGCACCGCGCCCAACATCTCGTTGGCTTTGGTGAGGTGATGCAAATAGGCGCGCGAATATGTGCGCGCAGCCGGGTGCGGGCTCTCGGGGTCAAGCGGGCGTTTGTCATTGGCGTGACGTGCGTTGGCGAGATTGATCGCGCCATACCGCGTGAAGGCCATGCCGTGGCGCCCGTTGCGCGTCGGCAGCACGCAATCGAACATGTCGATGCCGCGCGCGACTGCTTCGATGAGATCGTGTGGCGTGCCGACTCCCATCAGATAGCGCGGGCGCTCCGCTGGCAGCATCGGCGTCATTTCGGTGACGATTCTGAGCATCACGTCTTGCGGCTCCCCGACCGCCAGGCCGCCAATGGCGTATCCGTGAAAGTCCATGGCGGTGAGTTCGCGGGCACTCTTCGCGCGCAGCGCGAGATCGTCGCCGCCTTGCACGATACCGAACAAGGCGTAGCCGTTGCGTGCCGGCGCCTCGAAGGCGCGTTTGCTGCGCTCCGCCCAGCGCAGCGACAGTTGCATTGCGCGGGCGATCTCGGCGGTCGGCGCCGGCAGCTTGAGGCACTCGTCGAGCTGCATGGCAATGTCGGCGCCGAGTAGAATTTGAATTTCGATCGCGCGTTCGGGCGTCAGCTCGACCATGGCGCCGTCGAGATGCGAGCGGAACGTCACCGCGCGCTCGTCGACCTTACGCAGGTCGGAGAGCGACATAACCTGGAAGCCACCGGAGTCGGTCAGGATCGGCAGCATCCAGTTCATGAACGTGTGCAGGCCGCCGAGCGCAGCAATGCGCTCCGCGCCCGGGCGGAGCATAAGATGGTAGGTGTTGCCGAGCACGATCTCGGCGCCTGTGCCGCGCACGTCTTCGGGCGTTAGCCCTTTCACCGTGCCCTGCGTGCCGACGGGCATGAAGGCGGGTGTCTGCACTTTGCCGTGCGGGGTCACGAATTCGCCGCGGCGGGCAGTGCCGTCGTTCTTCAACACGTGGAAGGAAAAAGGCTGCAACATCTTTTCTTTCGTCATGGCCGGGCTTGTCCCGGCCATCCACGTCTTGCTGGCAGCGTGGTTTTAAAGACGTGGATGCCCGGCACAAGGCATGTGCTCCGGCCGGCCTTCGGCCGGACCCGAGTGCCGGGCATGACGACGTCTAAGTCTGCGGATAAAGCAGACACGCATCGCCATAGGAATAGAAGCGATAACCCGCCTGGATCGCGTGCGCATAGGCGCGTTTCATGGTGTCGAGGCCGCTAAAGGCTGCGACCAGCATGAACAGCGTTGAGCGTGGCAAATGGAAATTTGTGAGCATCAGGTCGACGGCGCGGAATCTGTAGCCAGGCGTAATGAAGATCGCAGTTTCCGCGGAAAAGGCCTGCAGCGTCCCGTCGTTCTTTGCGGCACTCTCCAAGAGCCGGAGCGCCGTCGACCCGGCTGCCACGATCCGTCCGCCTTTGGCCCGCGCGGCGTTGAGCGCCGCGGCGGTCTGGGCCGATACGGTGCCCAATTCCGCGTGCATATGGTGGCCTTCAGTGTCGTCGACCTTGACCGGCAGGAAGGTGCCAGCCCCCACATGCAGGGTCACCTTGTGCAGGCTGATACCGCGCTCCTTGAGCCGCCCGAGCAGTCTGTCCGTGAAATGCAGCCCGGCTGTCGGAGCCGCCACGGAGCCTTCCTCATGGGCAAACAGGGTCTGGTAATCGACCCGGTCCTTTTCGTCAGGGGCCCGGCGGGAGGCGATATAGGGTGGCAAAGGCATTTCCCCACGCTCACCTATCGCTTGATCGAGAACCGGGCCGTGGAAGGAAAATGAAAGGGTTATCTCTCCTCCTTCATCTTTTTGCAAAACTTGAGCATCAAGTTCACCCAGGAAACAGACCTTTCCCTTGGTGCCGAACCGCAGCCTGTCCCCTGCCTCCAGCTTCTTGGCCGGCTTCACAAAAGCGCGCCAGTGCGACCCGTCCAGCCGTTTGTGCAGGGTGGCCTCGATTGAGGGTTCGGTGCTCCCCCGGCCTATTCGGCGGCCGATCAGGCGGGCCGCGATGACCTTACTGTCATTGACCACCAGGCAGTCGCCGGCCCGCAGGAGATCTGGCAAGTCGCCAACGCTGCGATCGTCCAGTTTGGGCGCCTCGCCGGGCTTCACCACCAGAAGCCGGGCACTGTCGCGCGGGACCGCCGGCCGCAGGGCAATGCGGTCCGCCGGCAGATCAAAATTGAAAAGGTCGGTTTTCATGCCGTCCTTTTGTCATGGCCGGGCTTGTCATCGCAGGTCGGGTTTACCCGACCTGCGCAGTCAATTAGCGCGGAAGTCGGGCAAGTCCGACTTCCGATGCCATCCACTCTTTAGACCTGTCGTACCGCAAGACGTGGATGCCCGGCACAGGGCCGGGCACGACGAAGCAACCGAGGCCTGGCTGGCGGCCTAGGCCCCCATCGTCGCCTTGACGATCTTGTCGGGATCCCTGACCGGCTCGCCGCGCTTGATCTTGTCGACGCTCTCCATGCCCTCGATGACCTTGCCCCAGACCGTGTACTGGTTGTCGAGAAAGCGGGCATCGTCGAAGCAGATGAAAAACTGGCTATCGCCGGAATCCGGATTGCTGGCGCGCGCCATCGATACCGTGCCGCGCACATGCGGCTCGCGGTTGAATTCGGCCTTGAGTTTCTTTCCCGATCCACCGGTACCGGTGCCCTCCGGGCAACCTGTTTGCGCCATGAAACCGTCGATGACGCGGTGGAACACGATACCGTCGTAGAAGCCGCCCTTCACGAGCTCCTTGATGCGCGCGACGTGGCCGGGCGCAAGATCGGGTCGCATCTCGATTACGATCTTTCCTTTGGTAGTCTCCAGTGTCAGCGTATCTTCAGGCTTCGCCATCGCACTCCCTTTCACAATACAAATTCTCAATGCGCCTTAGCGCTCGATCGTTGCTTTCTTGATGAAGTCCATGCGCGGGAATTCTTTCGCCAGATAGGCATTGCCTTCGTTTTGAAGGCGGCTCTGATCGGGTCCGCGCCCGCGCGGCGCGCCCTCGCCATACTCGGCGTTGAGGGCGTCGACGACATTCATGCCGGAGACAATGCGGCCGAATGGCGCGAACCCCATGCCATCGAGATTGCTGTTGTCAGCAAAATTGATGAACACCTGGCTCGTGCGGGTATTCGGGCCCGCGGTCGCGAAGGTGATCGTGCCGCGCTTGTTGCTCTGGGTAACCGGATCGTCACCGATTTGGGCCGTACGCCAGCGCGCCATGGTCGCAGGGTCGCCGTTGATGCCGAACTGCACCATGAAGCCGGACACCACGCGGAAGAAGCGCACGTTGTCGTAAAAACCGTTCTTGACCAGATTGTAGAAGCGGTCGGCGCCCTTGGGCGCCCAGGCGCGTGTGACCTCGACCACGAACACGCCTTTGCTGGTATCGAACTTCACCTTGTATGTCGCCGGCGCTTGTTCGCGCAGTGCGGCAGGATTGTCGAGCGGCGATTGTGCCAATGCCGGCGCCGCGAACCAGGCGAGGGCCAAGGCAAGCGTGAAGATCGATCGGCGGCTGGTCATTAGCTCTCCCCGTTGAAAAATATGGGCTGCGTCAGCGCTCGAATTTTTTCTTCAGACGCGCAGCGACTGGGCCCGGTACAAAGGCGGAAACGTCGCCGCCCATGCCGGCGATCTGACGTACCAATGTGGCGGTGATCGGGCGC
Source organism: Pseudolabrys sp. (assembly GCA_041500065.1). Lineage (GTDB taxonomy): Bacteria > Pseudomonadota > Alphaproteobacteria > Rhizobiales > Xanthobacteraceae > Pseudolabrys. The sequence goes on along the minus strand of JBGQLL010000220.1, from coordinate 1,955 downwards.
ACCATCGGCGAGGCTGGCAGGAATACCGTCAGGACGTCGGGCGCCATCGCCCCATTCATGCCCGCCATCTGCATTTCATAGTCGAAATCGGTGCCGTCGCGCAGCCCGCGGATCAGCATGGTCGCGCCGGCCTTGCGCGCGGTTTCGACCACTAGATCGGCAAAAGTGATGCAGGACAGTTCGCACTTGGCCTCGCGGGCGAGCGGCCCGCAGCTGTCCTGCAGCATCGCCAGCCGGTCATCGGCAGAAAACAAAGGCGCCTTGCCGGGATGCACTCCGATGGCGATCACCAACTGGTCGGCAAGCCGGACGGCCTGACGGACCACGTCGAGATGGCCGTTGGTGACCGGGTCGAATGACCCGGCATAGAGGGCAGTTCTCGGCATAAAACGGGGTCTACCCCGCCCCCACCGGACCCGCAAGACCGCGCCTTTGTGCCTTGAACCTTTTCCCCGGCTGCCGCGACTGATGCTCAGGACGGCTGGAAAATGCGTCTTTTTGTGACCCCAGTCACAGCAGCGGACAGGGGCCTTTCCTATGGTCACCGTGCCGAGAGCGAAACGCTCCGGCAGTAGAGCCTGAACAGGGGGCTGCCATGTTGAACACAATCGCCGCCATCTTGGCCGCCGCGATCATCGCCGCCACCATCACCGTAATCTCGGCGCCGGTCACCGACGTCGTCGCGAGCCCCCTCCCCAAACCCGCCGCCGACGCAATCACGGCCTGCAAACAGCGTCCTTGGCCGTATCTCAATTGCGTCGGAACCGAATTTGGTAACCCGCGCGTTCGTCTGGTCAGCATCGATCGTCCGACCCACTAGCGCCATACCCCGGTCCCCACTTCGGCGCTAGGCTCTCCTCGGGATGGGCTGTCCTGGGGAGAGCACCTTATGCACCGAGCCGTTGTCACCGCCGCCGCGCTCATATGGGCGACTTGCGCATTCGCGCAGGATTATCCGAACCGGCCAATTCGCATCATCGTCCCGACGCCCGCCGGCGGACCGGTCGACGTGATGGCGCGCGTGCTCGCCAATGCCCTGCCGTCAGTGCTCGGGCAGACCGTCTTCATCGAGAACAAGCCGGGCGCCGGCAATACCATCGGCTCGCGTCAGGCCGCCGCCGCCGATCCCGACGGCTACACGTTGATGGTTTCGGCCGCGAGCGGCCTCATCATGAGCCCGATGATCGTCAAGAACGCCGGCTATGACGCTTCGAGCTTTGCGCCAATCGCGCTCGTGGCCGAAACGCCGCAGGTTCTGGTGATCAATCCGCAGCTGCCGTTCAAATCTGTCGCCGAGCTCGTGGCCTATGCGAAGGCCAATCCCGGCAAGCTCAATTATTCGACCGGCGGTATCGGCACGTTGCCGCATCTCAATGCCGAGCTGTTCAAATTGGCGAGCGGCACAAACATCCTGCACGTGCCCTACAAAGGTGGCGGCCCGTCGCTCATGGCGGTCGTGGCCGGCGAAGTGCAGATGACCTTCGACACGGTGAGCACCTCGCTGCAACTGATCCAGGACGGCAAGTTGCGGGCGCTCGCGATCGTCAATCCGAAACGCGCACCGGAACTGCCGGATGTGCCGGCCATGCCGGAGATCGGTTTTCCGGCGGTGAGCAGCGGCGCCTGGACCGCGTTGCTGGCCCCGCACGATACGCCGCCGGCGATCATCGCCAAACTCAATGCCGCAACCAATACGGCGCTCCACAACGACGCAATGAAAAATGCGCTTGAGAAACTTGGTGCGCAGCCACGCGGCGGCACGCCGCAAGATCTTGCCGATCACATCACGCGCGAACAGACGAAATGGAAACCGATTGTCGAGTCGCTCAACTTGAAGGTGGATTGAGCGGCCAGAACACGGCGCGCGCTAATTGTGGATATATTTCACTGCCTGCAACCAGTACCAGCGGTTTCGCCAATACCGCGCGTATAAGGTTCGCGGCGATGGCGCGGGG
>JBGQLL010000219.1:0-5653 GCA_041500065.1 Pseudolabrys sp. | reverse complement strand
TCTTGAGCCGCGGCAAAGAATACCCTTTTGAGAGTATTTTCCGCGTTGCACAGAGGCCATCTTTTTGGCTATATCCGCGCGCTTTCCGGTCGGGGTGAAGCGCCTCAAAGCGGCCATCCTCGACGCTCCTGGCGCCGGCGGGAGCGTTCGTCCCGCCAGCACCAATTAAATCGGGGAAATGGCCACCATGACGACTTTGTGGTTGATCGTCGGCTGCGGGGTGCTCGCGATCGTTTACGGCATCTGGGCGACCCAATCGGTGCTGAGCGCCGATGCCGGCAGCAAGAAAATGCAGGAAATTTCCGAGGCCGTGCGCGAGGGTGCGCAGGCCTATCTCAAGCGGCAATACACCACGATCAGCATCGTTGGTGTGGTGATCTTCGCGATCATCGGCTTCACGCTGGGCTGGCTCGTGGCGGTTGGCTTCGCGGTCGGCGCGATCCTGTCGGGCGCGACCGGCTTCATCGGGATGAACGTCTCGGTGCGCGCCAATGTGCGGGTCGCACAGGCGGCCACCAAGTCGCTGGCCGGCGGGCTCGAGCTTGCTTTCAAGTCCGGCGCCATCACTGGCATGCTGGTCGCAGGCTTGGCGCTACTCGGGGTCACACTCTACTTCGGCTTTCTCACCGGCACTCTTCATCTGGCGCCGAATGACCGCACGGTCATCGATGCCATTGTCGCTCTCGGTTTTGGCGCTTCGCTGATTTCCATCTTCGCCCGTCTCGGCGGCGGTATCTTCACCAAAGGCGCGGACGTTGGTGGCGATCTGGTCGGCAAGGTCGAAGCTGGCATTCCGGAAGATGATCCGCGCAATCCGGCAACCATCGCCGACAACGTGGGCGATAACGTCGGCGATTGCGCCGGCATGGCCGCCGACCTGTTTGAAACCTATGCGGTGACTACGGTCGCCACTATGGTGCTGGCTTCGATCTTCTTTGCCGGCACGCCCATCCTGCTCAACATGATGACCTATCCGCTTGCTATCGGCGGGGCCTGCATCATCACGTCCATCATCGGCACGTTCTTCGTGCGGCTGGGCCGCAAGAGATCGATCATGGGCGCTCTCTATAAGGGCTTCATCGCGTCGGCGGTTCTTTCGCTTATCGCGATCTGGTTCGTCACCGATTCACTCGTCGGCATGGGTCCGATCACAGGGGTCCGCTTCACGGGCCAGGCGCTCTATATTTGCGCTGTCGTCGGTCTGGTGGTGACCGGCCTGATCATCTGGATCACCGAATACTACACCGGCACCAATTTCCGTCCGGTGAAGTCGATCGCAGCGGCCTCGGTCACGGGTCACGGCACCAACGTCATCCAGGGTCTGGCGATCTCGCTCGAATCGACCGCGCTGCCGGCCATCGTGATCATTGCCGGCATTCTCGTTGCGTATGCGCAAGCAGGATTGTTCGGCATTGCGATCGCAGTCACGGCGATGCTGGCGCTTGCTGGTATGGTGGTCGCGCTCGACGCCTTCGGCCCGGTCACCGACAATGCCGGCGGTATTGCCGAAATGGCGGGGCTGCCGAAGAACGTCCGCAAGTTCACCGACGCGCTCGATGCGGTCGGCAACACGACCAAGGCGATCACGAAAGGCTATGCGATCGGCTCGGCGGGCCTCGGTGCGCTGGTGTTGTTTGCGGCCTATAACCAGGACCTCCTGTTCTTCACCAAGACCTCGGCCGCGCATCCGTACTTCCAAGGCATTCAGCTCGACTTCTCGCTGAGCAATCCCTACGTCGTCGTTGGCTTGTTGTTCGGTGGGTTGCTGCCCTATCTGTTCGCTTCGATGGGTATGACAGCCGTCGGTCGTGCCGCCGGCGCGATTGTCGAGGAAGTGCGCCGACAGTTCCGTGCCAAGCCCGGCATCATGAAGGGCAAGGACAAGCCAGATTACGGCCGCGCCGTCGACATGCTCACCAAGGCCGCGATCAAAGAGATGATCGTGCCGTCAATGCTGCCGGTGCTGTCGCCGATATTCTGCTACTTCGCGATTTATTTCATCGCAGGTGGTGGCGCGGCCGGAAAATCGGCGGGCTTCTCTGCGCTCGGTGCGATGCTGCTTGGCGTGATCGTCACCGGCCTTTTCGTCGCGATCTCTATGACGTCCGGCGGCGGCGCATGGGATAACGCAAAAAAATACATCGAGGATGGCCACTACGGCGGCAAGGGATCCGACGCGCATAAAGCGGCGGTGACCGGCGACACCGTCGGTGACCCCTACAAGGACACGGCCGGGCCGGCCGTCAATCCGATGATCAAGATCACCAACATCGTGGCGCTGCTATTGCTCGCCGTGCTGGCGCACTGAGCTCAAAGGTGGAAACGACGAAGGGCCCGCACCGAGCGGGCCCTTTGTCATTCGATGCGTGCATCGAACTAGAGATGGACGCCGACGTTCTTGAAGATGTTGCGGAGGTAGCTCAGCTCCTGACCGCCGGTCGGCGTGGTCTGCGACACGAAGTCGAATATCTTTCCGTCCTTGTAACCGTAATTGGCAAGACGGGTGACCCGCCGTTCCTTGTCGAAATAAATGGCGATCACGCGTTGATCGACAACTTCATGCGGCATGAATGCCGCCGAGCGCTGCGCCTTTTGCGAGATGTAATAAAAGGCGTCGCCGTTGACGGTGGCGACGGTGGAGGGCGTGCCGAGCACGATCAGCACCTGCTCTTGCGTGGCGCCGACGGGAACCTGCTCGAGCGCACCTTCCGGCAGCACGTAGCCGCGCTGGAGCGTCTCAGTGGTGCTCCCGCAGGCCGCGAGCGCCAGCACGCCGGCAAGAGCCAGCGACAGGTGGAGGGCAGGTTTGCGACGCACGATTTTCGATCCCGAACGCTTCATTTCGGCCTTGCATCGGGAACGGCGTTGACGTAACCGCGGCAAAAAGGCCTTCAGTCCCGACCAGACCCGATGATGTTTCCCCTGTTTCGCCGCAACGCGCGGCAGGACACCATTTCCACCCTGTATGGCACGATCGTGGCGCAGGCGCGATTGCCGTGTTTTTACCGCGAATACGGGGTACCCGACACGGTGGATGGCCGTTTCGACCTGCTGGTGCTGCATCTCACGATGGTCCTCGATCGTTTGGCGGATGACCCGGCGCTTCGGGCGCTGGGGCAGGCGCTTTTCGACCGCTTCTGTCAGGATATGGACCATAACTTGCGGGAAATGGGCGTCGGCGACCTCGCGGTCCCAAAAGAAATGCAGCGCATAGGCGAGGCGTTTTACGGCCGTGCGCAGGCCTACCGGACCGCGCTGGCGGAGCCCTGCGAGGATGCGCTGGTCAAGATTGTGATGAAGAATATCTATGGCGGCGGCCCCGGCGCCCCCGCCCGCCTTGCAGCCTATATGCGGGAGGCGGCGCGGGATGTGATTGGACAGCAGCCGGCCCAACTTTTGGCGGGCGAACTGCGGTTTCCAGAACCCTAAGGTTACGGTTTTTGTTGAAGATAAATACAGTCTGGCAGAAGACTAGAATTTATGGAGAAAAATCGTAATCCATGGACCGTTCCCATCGTCGTGGACGATATTCCGGAAACCGGTCTTCGTATCGAAATTGATGCGCCCGAAGATGCACGCGCCGAGCTGAGGGCGCTTGCGGGCTTGCGGGAATTGCCTAGGCTTTCAGCGGCGTTCGATCTGCAACGCCGAGGCGCGGGCGTGCGTGTAACCGGCCAGGTCAGCGCGCGGGTCGGTCAGACATGTGTGGTCACCCTAGAACCGCTTGAAAGCGATCTGGACGAGTCGGTCGATTTGATATTTGCACCAGTGTTCACAGAATCGGCGCAGGCCACGGCAATCGATCGGCGGGCGGGCGAGGAAGAACCACCAGAGCCTTTGGTCGGCGGCAAGTTGGACTTGGGCGCAATCGCGACCGAGTTCCTGGTTCTCGGCATCAATCCTTATCCCCGGAAGGCGGGCGCCGAATTTGGCCCGGTTAGAGACGATAATGGCGGCGCGCGGCCGTTTGCGGCCTTGGAAGCGCTCAAAAAGCGCCATGGGGGCAGTTAGCCCGCAACAAAGGCCAAGGGATGAGGGACAAGGACAACCGGCTTGTCTGCGGCGACCGAGCGGTTATGGTCGCCGCCGTGCGTCGCTTCCAGATGACCGCGCTACTGTCACCCGCATTAAGGCCGCCAAGAGCGATCCATGCCGGATAAGGTTCGCATCGCGCTTGATGCTATGGGTGGCGACCATGGCGCAGCGGTAATTTTGCCGGGCGCAGATGTCGCGCTCACCCGCCATCCCGACATCGAATACTTGCTGTTCGGCAACCGAGTTGCGCTGGAGCCCGTGCTCGACGGGCTCCCCCGGCTGAAAGCCAAGTCGAAACTGGTGCACACTGAAATTGCGATCCGCATGGACGACAAGCCAAGTCAGGCCCTGCGTTACGGCCGCTGGAAGTCGTCGATGTGGCTTGCCATCGATGCCGTTAAGAAAGGTGAGGCCGATGTTGTGGTCTCTGCCGGCAATACCGGCGCATTGATGGCAATGGCGCGCTTTAACCTGAAGATGATCCAGGGCATCGAGCGGCCGGCGATTGCCGCGCTCTGGCCGACAATGAAGGGTGAATCCATAGTTCTCGATGTAGGGGCCTCAATCGGTGCGGATGAGGCGCATCTGGTTAATCTCGCATCAATGGGAAGTGCGATGGCGCGAGTCCTGTTCGACATCGAACGCCCGACGGTCGGCCTGCTCAATATCGGCGTGGAGGAGGTCAAAGGACTCGAACAGGTACGCGAGGCCAGCCGGATCCTGCGCGAAGGCCAATTTCCTCACTTTGAGTACCACGGCTTCGTCGAGGGCGACGACATCGGCAAGGGCGTCGTTGATGTGGTTGTCACCGAAGGTTTCGCCGGCAACATCGCGTTGAAAACCGCGGAAGGCACGGCGCATCAGCTCGCGTCTTATCTGCGCGCTGCGATGAGTCGGACCTGGGCAGCACGTCTCGGCTATCTGCTCGCGCGGCAGGCCTTCCGCACTTTGCGAGACAAGATGGACCCGCGCAAATCGAATGGCGGCGTGTTCCTGGGTCTCAACGGTGTTGTGATCAAGAGTCACGGCGGCGCTGACGCCGAAGGCACGGCGGCTGCGATCGACATGGGGTACGATATGGTGCGCTATGAATTGCTCGCCAAGATCGGACAGTCGATGGCGAGAGATCTGCAAGCGACAGCGACGGAGACAGCGCGGCTAGCGAGCGGAGTAAGCTCGTGACCTTGTTACGTTCGGTCGTGCTTGGCTGCGGAAGCTATCTTCCCGCGCGTATTGTCAGCAACGACGAGCTTGCTCGTTCGGTTTCGACAACCGACGAATGGATCGTCCAACGCACGGGCATTCGCGAACGCCATATCGCGGCGCCGGGCGAGCTTACGTCCGATCTCGCCCTCCATGCTGCCCGGGCGGCACTCGCAAACGCGCATCTCGAAGCAAGCTCAATTGACCTGATTGTACTTGCGACTTCAACGCCCGATCAGACTTTTCCGGCGACTGCCGTCTCAGTACAGGCCGCGCTTGGCATCACCCACGGAGCAGCATTCGATTTGCAGGCCGTGTGTTCCGGGTTCGTTTACGCCCTGCAGGTGACTGACGCGTTGCTGCGGGGTGGCAGCTATAAGCGAGCCCTGGTGATTGGAGCGGAAACCTTCTCGCG
>JBGQLL010000218.1:0-5674 GCA_041500065.1 Pseudolabrys sp. | reverse complement strand
CTCCCTAACCAGGAATTTGATGACGCCGTCGGAGACGCCCGCACCACCAAATTCCTGCGCCGAGACAGCGACGCACTTGCAGCTCGCATACGCGGATTAAATCGTCTCTGCTCAACGCGCGTCATCAACACGCCCCCGAAAGGCCCGAGAATACCGGACCAATTCGCGTTTCCGCCAAAAGCACAAGCGGAGTCAAGTCAATATCTGAGGTAGTGGCGGAGGGAGTGGGATTCGAACCCACGTTACGGTTTCCCGTAAACACGCTTTCCAAGCGTGCGCCTTCAGCCACTCGGCCACCCCTCCAATTGGCCCACAAGAGCCAAATCTTTGTATATCAAAACGCGCGATATGCGCTTTTTGCGCATGAGCACGCGGTCACTTTTAACAAGCCGGCAGCTACACCGCCTTCTTTTCCCCCCAAATGACCAAAATCTGCGGCCTAATGAGCATATCTACGTCTTATTTTCCAACATTGACCGAAATCGGATCAGCACTCCACCCGGTTCTGACCGGGGGAGACATCGCGCGAACTTATCGACGTCCGCGTTTGCCCCAAAGCGGACATGCCTTGAGGTTGAACGATTTTCTTTTTAGCGAGTTTACGCGCCCTGGGAGGCCATAGCCTAAACCTATGGGCACTACTTAAAAATATTTCAAGCTGACTGCGACGGATTGCTCTGGTGAAATGCGGCCGGTGTTTCTACACAAAATATGGACACGAAGACGCATCCCCTCGAATAATGGGTAGGCTGAATCCATCGGTGGCGCAGCACCGATCATCGCATCGAGATTGAGATTTCATGTCAGGCGAACTTTCCGCTCTCGATCTTTTACTTAGCGCCGATCCAACTCTCATTGCCATCGTGCGGCTGTCGTTGCTCGTAAGCCTCAGCGCTGTGCTGTTTGCGGCGTTGGTCGGCGTCCCCGTGGGCGCGTGTCTGGCCCTCACCCGCTTTCCCGGCCGCGAGGTGCTGATTGTGATTCTCAATGCGCTAATGGGTCTGCCGCCAGTGGTGGTGGGGTTGGCGATTTTCCTGTTGCTGTCGCGCTCCGGGCCGCTCGGATCATGGGGCTTGTTGTTTACCCCGCAAGCGATGGTGATCGCACAAACCGTGCTGGTTACGCCGATCATTGCAGCGCTCACGCGTCAAACGATCGAAGACTTGTGGGTCGAATATCGCGATGAACTGGCGGCTATGGATGTTGGGCCGGCACAGCGCGTGGCGACGCTGATCTGGGATGGGCGCTTCAGTCTGGTCACTGCATTGCTCGCGGGCTTTGGCCGGGCAGCTGCGGAGGTCGGTGCCATCATCATCGTCGGCGGCAATATCGATGGCTTCACCCGCACGATGACCACGGCGATCGCGCTGGAAACGTCCAAGGGTGATCTACCGCTCGCCATTGGGCTCGGCGTGATTCTGATCTTCATCGTGATCGTTATCAATGCGCTGGCTTGGGGAACGCGCCACGTGGCCGAACGCTACGCGGGATGAACATGCGTGCACCGGACTCCAACCTTCCGTTGATGTTTGTAGAGGCCAGGATCGTTGCCGGTGATGTGACCATTCTCGACCGCATCACTCTGACGATTACGGCGGGCTCGCCGACGATCCTGATCGGTCCAAATGGCAGCGGAAAAACCACGCTTCTGCGCGCCGCCATGGGCCTTGTCCCGCTCTCGAGCGGACGCATCACATGGAGTGGGCGCGATGCGGAAGCTCCAACAAAAAGAGCGATCACATTTCAGCGTCCCACGATGCTGCGACGTACCGTTGCCGCAAACCTACGCTACGCACTTGCTGCCGCCGGCGTCCCGCGCGCCAGACGCGACGAGCGAACAGCCGAATTGCTCGCGCTGGTCGGTCTTGATGAGCTCGGTGACCGCCCGGCGCGGCGGCTGTCGGGCGGCGAACAGCAACGGCTCGCGCTGGCGCGCGCGCTGGCACGCGATCCTGCCGTGCTGTTCCTCGATGAGCCCACCGCCAGCCTTGATCCATACACCACCAAAGCGATCGAGGACCTCGTACGCTTGGTCAGCGCACGGGGCGTCAAGGTGGTGATGTCAACTCACGACATCGGCGAAGCCAAACGGCTTGCCGGCGATGTCGTGCTGCTGCATCGTGGCCGGCTGATCGAAAACACGCCTGCTATTGAGTTCTTTGCTACGCCACACACCGAAGAAGCTCGCAAGTTCATAGCGGGCGATTTGCTCGTCTGACAAAACAATGGAGGATCACATGATCAGTCGTCGCACGATAATGATCGCTTCAGCTGTTGCAGCCATCATCGTCACCACACCCGTCCACGCTCAGGACAAGTCGATTGTGGTGTCATCGACCACATCGACCCAGGATTCCGGGCTGTTCAGCTACCTTCTGCCGCTGTTCAAGCAAAAGACCGGGATCGACGTGAAAGTCGTCGCGCAAGGCACCGGTCAGGCGCTTGATACCGGCCGGCGTGGCGATGCGGACGTCGTATTCGTGCATGCCAAATCTGCGGAAGAAAAGTTTCTCGCCGAGGGCGAAGGCGTGAAGCGCTACCCGGTGATGTACAACGATTTTGTGCTGATCGGTCCGAAGAGTGATCCGGCCGGCATAAAAGGTACGAAGGACATCGCCCAGGCGCTTCAAATGATCAAAGACAAACAGGCGCCCTTCATATCGCGTGGCGATCGCTCGGGCACCCATATCGCCGAACTCGCGCTCTGGAACAAGGACGCCGGCATCGACATCGAGAGGGACAAGGGCTCCTGGTACAAATCGATTGGCCAGGGGATGGGCGCCGCGCTCAATACGGCCAGTGCCAGCAACGCTTATGTACTGTCGGATCGCGGTACCTGGATTTCGTTCAAGAACAAAGGCGACCTCGTCATCGCGGTGGAAGGCGACAAGCGCCTGTTCAACCAGTATGGCGTCATGCTGGTCAATCCGGCCAAGCATCCGAACGTGAAGAAGGACCTCGGGCAGCAATTCATCGACTGGCTGGTGTCGCCGGAAGGACAGAAGACGATCGCCAACTACAAAATCAACGGCGAACAACTGTTCTATCCGAATGCCGGCGATCCGAGCGCATGATGCGCGCGGGCGCGGTGGCACTTGCGGTGGCAATCATGATGGGCCCGGCGGCGGCCGAAACAGTTCAGCTTTACGCCGCCGGCAGCTTGAAAGCTGCTTTGAACGAATGCGCCGGAGCCTATGAGGCTTCGACCAGCAACAAAGTGGAGGCGAAATACGGACCTTCCGGCCTTTTGAAGAACGAAATCTCTGGCGGCGCGAAAGCGGATGTGTTCGCTTCGGCCAACATGGAGCATCCGCAAGCTCTGCACGATGAAAAGAAAAGCGGCCCGGTCATCCCCTTTGCGCGCAACAAACTTTGCGCGCTGGTGAAGCCGGGGCTGAAAGTGGATAGCGCAAGCTTGCTCGCACGTATGCTCGATTCAGATGTGAAGCTCGGCACCTCAACACCGAAAGCGGACCCATCAGGCGATTATGCTTTTGAAGTTTTCCGCAAAGCCGAAGCAGTGAGGCCGGGCGCACAGAGCGCACTGGAAAAGAAGGCATTGCAGCTTACCGGCAATGCGAGCAGCGCAACCCCACCGGCTGGCCGCACGGTCTACGGCTGGCATGTGGCGGAAGGTCGTGCCGATATTTTCCTGACCTATTGCACCAATGCACTGGCGGCGCACAAAGAGGATTCCAACCAGCAGATCGTGGCGCTGCCTGACAATCTTTCCGTTGGCGCCGAATATGGTCTGACGGTGATCACAGGGGCGCCATCCGCAGCGCAACAATTTGCGGATTTCATAGTATCGGCAGCGGGACAAAAGATTTTGACTGGCCACGGCTTCGCGTCAGGACAATAAGTTGAAATGGAGGACATTATGAGACTCAGCGCGCGCAATCAGCTCAAAGGAAAGATCGTCGAGGTCAAGAAAGGGGCAACGACCGCCCACGTCCGCATCGATATCGGCGGTCAAACTGTGACCGCATCGATTACCAATGAGTCGGCGGACGAACTGAAGCTTGAAAAGGGTAAGTCCGCCTACGCCATCATAAAAGCAACCAGCGTGATGGTGGGAGTGGATTAGATCTGCGCCCGGCTTTGCCAGCCTCATCGGGATGGCCGGGGATAAGCCCGACCATGACAAGAAGCATGCCTGTTACCCGCAGAGTTTTCGTCGCGAGCGCCTCCGCCGCGCTGCTATCGCCTCGCCTCACGCGCGCGGCGACGGTGACCGATGCGACCGGCCGTGCCTTGTCGATGCCGGAGAAAGTCGCGCGCGTGTTTCCCGCCGGGCCACCGGCGGCGATCCTGCTCTATACGCTCGCGCCCGAACTGCTGCTCGGCTGGCCGCGTGCCAATCGGCCGGAGGAATGCCTCTATATGCTGCCGGACATTTGCGCGCGACCGGAACTCGGCCGTCTCACCGGGCGCGGCAATACCGCCAATCTCGAGAGCGTCATTGCGCTCAAGCCCGACCTTATTTTCGACGTGGGCTCGACCAGCGCCACGTTTGTTTCTCTCGCTGAAAGGGTGCAACAGCAGACCGGCATTCCCTATGCGCTGCTGGACGGCCGTTTCGATGCGATCGCCCCGACTTACCGCAAGCTGGGCGAACTGATCAACCGGCAGGACGATGGCGGGAAACTTGCCCATTACGCCGACGACACGGTCAAAACCATCACCGGCCGCATTGCAACGATTGCGCCTTCGGCCCGGCCGCGTGTCTATTACGCGCGCGGGCCGCGCGGGCTCGTGACCGGGCTCGGCGGCTCAATCAATGTGGAAACGATCGAAATGCTGGGCCAGAACGTCGCCGGCGGCAACAACGGCGGGCTCGCCAATGTCTCGATCGAACAAGTCCTGCTTTGGAATCCGGACGTGATCATCACCATCGATCAGGATTTCGCCGCGAGCGTACGCACCGATCCGGCGTGGACCTCGGTGAAAGCAGTCCGTGACGGCCGTGTACATCTGTCACCGAAAATGCCGTTCGGCTGGGTCGATTTCCCGCCTTCAGTGAACCGATTGATCGGCCTGTGGTGGCTGGCGAAGATCCTTTATCCGGAGAAATTTCCGGAAGATTTGCGCGCTCTCACGCGTGATTTCTACACGATGTTCTATCACCGCACGCCAAGCGACATGCAAATCGACCATGTGCTGGCCGGGAGAGATTAGTTGACCCGCTCCGCCCTGCCCGGTCTCGCGATTGCGTCCGCCGTGCTGATCGCAGGCCTGCTTCTCGCTTTCACCGTCGGCCGCTATCCGGTGTCGCTCGCTGATCTCCTGAGTGTTTTATTGGCGAAACTCACGGGTCACCGCGCCGATGTGGCGCCGGCAGTCGAAAGCGTGATCCTGCAAGTACGCGGACCGCGTGTCATGGCGGCGGCGCTGGTCGGCGCGGCGTTAGCGGTCGCGGGCACCGCATTCCAGGGCCTCTTTCGTAATCCGCTGGTGTCGCCAGACATTCTCGGCGCCTCTTCGGGTGCAGCGCTCGGCGCAGTGATCGGCATCTTCTTCTCGCTCGGCATACTTGCGATCCAGGCCTTCGCTTTCGTGGGTGGCCTGCTCGCGGTCGCAGCCGTGTACGTCATCGGTTCGGCGGTACGCGCGCGCGATCCGATCCTGGTGCTTGTTCTGACCGGAGTGGTTGTCGGCGCGCTGCTCGGTGCCG
>JBGQLL010000217.1:0-5688 GCA_041500065.1 Pseudolabrys sp. | reverse complement strand
TTGATCATGGCGATGGCTTCGGTGAGGTCCATGCGCATCGCCACCGCACCGAGCAATTCGAATGTGCGCCTGTGTATTTCGCTAGGCAAAACGCGAATCTTCATCCCTTTCATATCTGCGGGCAAATGAATCGGCCGCAGACGATTGGAGATGTGGCGAAAGCCGTTCTCGAACCAGCCAAGGATGCGGTAGCCGATCCTTTCCTCTGTCTTGCGCGCCAGGAATTCACCAAGCGCTCCGTCCATTGCGCCGCGCGCCTGCTCATTGCTGGAAAACAGGAACGGCAGATCGACAAATCCAAGTTCCGGCACGCGATCAGTCAAATAGCTCGATGACTGGTAGCCAAGTGTCATCTCGCCGTTCTCGACGAACGTGAGAATGTCCTCAGCCTTGTGGCCGTGATCCATGATGTTGAAGACGTATTCGACGGCGACGTCCTTGCCGAACTGCGCTTCGAGCTTGTCGCCGATGAGCTTCAGCGACTTGCTGAACCCGGTGGTCGGGGGGCCATAGCCGCCCATGCGGATCTGGATTGGTTTGCTCATATTCGCTCGTACGTTGCGGCATTCTCTATACTGACGCAGCGCGATCTGGCCAAGCAGGGCCGGTGTGATAGAGTGCCCGCGACGAGAGGAGCCCAGCCGATGAACAAGCTAGCCAGCGTTCCCAAAGTTTCACGGGATGGAATTTCGCCGGCAGAATGGGAGGCGCGTGTCGATCTCGCTGCCGTCTATCGGCTGACTGCGCATTACGGCTGGGACGACGTCATCTACAACCACTCCTCCATGCGAGTGCCTGGCGAGCCCCGCAAATTGCTGATGAAAAAGCACGACCTGCTTTACACCGAGGTGACCGCCTCCAATCTCGTGAAGGTCTCGATGGACGAGGACCTGGACGAGAAATCGGGCGTCAACAGGCCCGGATTCACGCTGCACGGCGGCGTACTGGGCGCACGGCCGGATGTAAACTGCGCCATGCACGTCCATACCAACGTCGGCATGGCAATTGCCGGTTTGAAGAGCGGGCTGCGCATGGTGTCGCAGCAGGCAATCCGCTTCTATCAGCGCATCGGCTACCACGCTTATGAGGGGATTACCGAGGATTTCGACGAACGCGAACGCATCAATCGTGACTTGGGGCAGAACCGCGCCATGATCATGCACAATCACGGCCTGCTCACCGTAGGCAAAAGTGCGCGCGAAGCATTCGTACTGATGAAACATCTGATCGACGCCGCCGACATCCAGCTCAAGCTCGAAGCAACTGGCAATGAGCTGGTCGAAGTGCCGGCAGCGGTCTGCGCGAAGACTGCCGAGCAATACGAGCATCACGATGCCGGCCGCGGCAGTCACGACTGGGCGGCTTACTTGCGTATGCTCGATCGGATCGACACGAGCTACCGCAACTGAGCTTCGACATCGTGGCCTTCAGCAATCGTACGACGGAACGCCTTGCGCGCGGCGAGGTCGCATTGTGCATGGCGACACGGCTAGCCCGAACTGCAGAGATCGCAATGATTGCGGATTCGTGCGGCTATGATGCTTTTTTCATCGATATGGAGCACTGCACGATTTCGCTCGACGACGCGGCGCAGATTTGCGTTGCGGCGCTGCCGGTCGGCGTGACACCTCTCGTGCGAATTGCCGGTCACCATTTCGAGGATGCGACGCGCCTGCTCGACACGGGCGCGCTGGGCATTATCTGCCCGAATGTGAGCACCCGCGCCGAAGCCGAATCTTTCGTGCGCGCCTGTCGCTTTCCGCCGTTGGGCGAGCGTTCGGTCGCCGGTGCCGGTGCGCTGCAAGGTTACCGCGCAACGCCGCTCGCCGAGGTCAACAAGCAAGGCAATGTCGCGACGCTGCTCATCGCGATGTTGGAAGCGCCGGAAGGCATAGCCAATGCCGATGCGATAGCCGCGGTGCCCGGCGTCGACGTGCTGCTGATCGGGTCCAATGATCTTTGCACGGCGATGGGCATTCCCGGCGAGCTTAAAAGTCCGAAGTTGCAAGCGGCCTATGAGTCGACGGCGAAAGCGTGCAAGGCTCACGGCAAGCATCTCGGTGTCGGCGGCATCCGCGGGGACGTCGAGCATGTTGCGGCGTTGGTGAAGCTGGGCGCACGTTTCGTGATTGCGGGGTCGGACGTCCAATATTTGATGAAATCCGCGCGCGACGAAGTCACCTCGCTGCGCAAGGCAACGACCTAGCGTCGCCCCTCATTTGATCATTCCGACAACCCGAGGCAGCCACAGGGTCAACTCCGGGATCATCGTGATCGCAATCAATGACAATAAGAGGGGTATAAGCCAGGGCAGAATCGCAACTGTCGTCCGTTCAATCGACAGTTTGGCGATTCGTGACAACACAAATAGCACCATGCCCAGCGGTGGATGCAGCAGCCCGATCATCAGGTTGAGCGTCATCATGACGCCGAAGTGCACCGGATCGATGCCGACCTTCACGATCACCGGCATCAATACCGGCACCAGGATGCTGATCGACGCGATCGGCTCCAGAAAGCAGCCGACGACCAGCAGCAAAACATTGGTGAGCAGCAAGATAATGTAGCGATTGTTGGTCAGAGCGAGCAAAGCCTCGGTGGTGTATTCCGTGACACGCGTCGTCGTCAGCACCCAGCCGAACAGCGAGGCGGCGCCGACAATCAACAGCACCCCGGCAGTGGTCTCGATGGTATCCATCGAGACCTTGTAGAATTGCTTCGGCGTCAGCGTGCGATAGAGGAGAATTCCGAGCACGATCGCCCAGGCGCAAGCCGCGATTGCCGCCTCGGTCGGCGTAAACCAACCGAACGTCATGCCGCCGATAATGATCGCGGGCGTCAGCAACGCCGGAAGTGCTGCAATGAAAGTGGCGCCGAGCGTATGCCAGCGGAATGCCTGATCGCGGCCCATCCCGTAGCGCCGCGCACAATAATAGACATAGCCCATCATGAAGGCCGTCATCACCAGGCCGGGTATGACACCGCCGAGAAATAGCGCGCCGATCGAGACATTCCCCATCATTCCGTAAATCACGAACGGCAGGGACGGCGGGATGATTGGGCCAAGCGTCGAAGACGCCGCCGTAACGCCGACCGAAAACTCGGTGTCATAGCCATGGTCCTGCATCGCCTTGATCTCGATGGTGCCAAGGCCTGCCGCATCGGCGATCGCAGTCCCCGACATGCCCGCGAAAATGACCGAACCAATGATGTTGACGTGCGCCAGCCCGCCGCGTGTCCAGCCCGCGAGCGCAACCGCGAAATCATAGATGCGGTTGGTGATGCCGGCCGAATTCATCAGATTGCCTGCCAGGATAAAGAATGGCACGGCCAGCAGCGGGAATGAATCGATGCCCCCCGCCATCCGATGCAATATGACGAAATCCGGCAGACCAGCGATGAAATGGGTGTAGATAAAAGACGATCCCGCCAGCGCGATGAACACCGGCACGCCCACCAGCAGCACCGCGATGAACAGAACCGCCATAACGATCATCGGATTGACCTGCTTTTAGTCGGCCGCGACCTGATGCGTCACGTCGTCGGGCCGGCTCCAGCCGGCCTTGGCGTTGCGCCAGACATTTTGGATTTGGCGGATCAGCATCAGGAAACATCCGAAAGCGACGCCGCCATAGACATAGCTCATCGGCAGGTCGAACACCGTCATGCGCTGCTGGTGCATGCGCTCGGTGATCGTCCATGAGACGAATGCGAGCAGGCCGAGGAAAGCAAGTTTGACGAAATCGACGAAGGCAAGCAGGGCCGCGCGCAGCGGCCCGGGCTTCATCACGTTGGAGAGCAACTCGACGGCGATATGCGTATTGCGCCGGGTCACCATCGCACCGCCGATGAACACGACCCACATCAAACCGTAGCGCGCGATCTCTTCGGTCCAGGCCAGACTGTCATTGAGCACGTAGCGCGTGAAAAACTGGAGAAAGACGATAAAGGCCAGCGACCAAAAGATCACGAAGGCCAACCAGTCTTCCGGGTAGTGCTCGATCACAACCTCAGCGTCTTCCGCCTGAATGAGACGCTTCTCGCCCTTGAGTGTTTTCTTTTTGCTCATGATCCCTCGCGCCGCAAAATACACCCGTTGCCTCGCGCCTGAGCGACGGCATCACGCGATTTGCACCGATCCTGCTATTTCAACGCCTGCAGCGCGTCGTATTCGGCCTGCGACCACCCGGCGCCCGCGCTCGGGTCGTTGTGCAATGGCAACGCCGCCTTGCGGAACGCTTCGCGGTCGACTTCGACCACGGTCTTACCGAGCTTGCGGAATTCATCGGCGAGCTTGAGTTCGGAGGCGCGAATCTGGTCTGTCGACCTCGCACTGGCCTCCTTCAGCACTTCGTCGAACACCTTCTTGTCGGCATCGGAGAGCTTCGACCACACATGGCCGCCGACAATGGTGACCAGGGATTCGGTGATGTGGCCGGTCAGCATGATGTGCGACTGAACTTCGTAGAACTTCTTCGCCATGATGGTCGGCAGCGGATTTTCCTGGCCGTCGACTGTGCCCTGCTGAAGCGCCAAGTAAACTTCGGCGAAGGCAATCGGCGTGGCATTGGCGCCGACCGATTTGGTGAACATCAGGAACAGCGGCGCCGGCGGAACGCGCAGCTTCATGCCCTTCATATCCTCGGGCTTCTTGATTTCCTTGTTGGCCGTGACGTGCCGTTGGCCGTAATAGAGGATCGCGACGATCTTGTGCTTGGTCTTGTCCTCGTAGCCTTTGGCAAGGTCGCGGAACAACTGGCTATCGCGATAGGCCTTCCAGTGGTCGAAATCGCGCAGGATGAACGGCGCGCCTGTAATCGACAGCGGCTTGTGGATCGAGCCGGCAAATGATGCGCCGGTATAGATGATGTCGACCGTGCCGAGGCCCAATCCTTCATTGATCTGGTTCTCGTTGCCGAGCTGGGACGCCGGAAACACCCCGATCTCGTAGCGGCCGTCGGTGCGCTTCTTGATCTCCTCGGCCGCCCACAGCGCCTGCGTGTGATAAGGCTCCGCTACTTCATACACATGCGCCCATTTGAGTTTGGTCTGGGCGCCGGCAGGGCCGGCCATAACGAATATTGCGGCAACAAGCGCGAAACCGTGCGCCAAATGGCGCGGCCAATTCGGCATAGTTCCCTCCCGATATGGCGGTAATTTTAAAAAGCCGCCTGTTGGTAAGGATGTTACTATGCACGTGACTTCACGCAACAGCTCATTGTCCCCTACCGAGTAACGGTCGCTCTTATGCACACACCGAGAACTATCCGGTTATCGCCCGACGATAATGTCGTTGTTGCCGTCGATCAGATTGCGGCCGGTGCCGTTGCCGCAGGCGTGACCGCGCGCGAGCGTGTGCCGCGCGGCCACAAGATGGCGGTCGCAGCCATTTATGAAGGCGAGCCGATACGGAAATACGGGCAAACGATCGGATTTGCGTCAAAAGCGATCTCTCCTGGTGATTGGGTGCATGAGCAAAACGTGGCGCTGCGCGACTTCGCCCGCGACTACAAATTTGCCGAGGCGGCAAAGAACGACGAGATTCTACCGCCGGAGCTGCGTGCGACATTCGAAGGTTATCTCCGGCCTAACGGAAAAGCCGGCACACGAAATTACATCGGCATTCTGACATCGGTGAATTGCTCAGCTTCGGTCGCAAAATTCATCGCCGAAGAAGTCAATCGATCC
>JBGQLL010000216.1:0-5733 GCA_041500065.1 Pseudolabrys sp. | reverse complement strand
GCCCAAAATTTCCCGACCCGCCCTGTCACCATGGTGATCCCGTTCGCCGCCGGCGGACCGCAGGACACCATCGGCCGCATTGTGGCGCAGCGCATGAGCGAACTGCTCGGCCAGCCGGTCGTGATCGAGAACGTCGGCGGCGCCGGCGGCATGACTGGTTCGAAGCGCGTCGCCGATGCCAAGCCCGATGGTTACACCATGATCCTCGGCAGCGTCGGTACGCATGCGCAGAACCAGACGCTCTACAAACATCCGCTTTACAATGTGGAGACTGATTTCACGCCAGTCGCCTACCTCGCGGTAACGCCCATCGCGATCATCGCCCGGCCTGATCTGCCGGCGAGCAATTTCAAGGAATTCATCGCCTATGCCAAAGCCAACCAGGCCAAGATGCAATATGGCTCGGCGGGCGCCGGCTCGGCGACGCATCTCGCCTGCGTCGTGCTCAACAGCGCCATGGGCACAACGATCACGCACATTCCTTACAAAGGCACTGGTCCTGCCATGCAAGACCTGGTCGGCGGACGCATAGACTTCCTGTGCGACATCATCGCCACCGCCAAGCCGCAGATCGACGGCGGCAAGGTGAAGGGCATCGCCATGATGACGAAGGATCGCTCACCGGTGCTGCCGAACCTCGCAACCACCGGAGAACAGGGTCTCGACGTGCAGGCTTACACCTGGAGCGCCTTGTTCCTGCCGAAAGGCGCGCCAGCCGACGTGGTGAAGAGACTCAATGAAGCCGCTGTCGGCGCTATTTCGACGCCTGAAGTGCAGGAACGTCTGTCCAAGCTTGGTGCAACCGTTGCCGGACCAAACGAACGCAGCCCGCAATGGCTCGCCGACTTCGTCAAGAGCGAGGTGAAGAAGTGGGAAGCACCGATCAAGGCGAGCGGCGTACAGGTCGAATAACACCAGTGCCGCAATGGCATTGCTTCGATGCGTAAGGAAAAGGAGTCAACGATGGCCGACATCAAGATTCTCAATCCCGACGCACTCGGCAAGCCACTGGGGCAATATTCGCACCTCACCCGCGTGAAGGCGTCGGAGTTTGTCTTCATCGCCGGCCAGGTTGGCGTTGATCGCGACGGAAAAGTCGTGGGCGCCGACGACTTTGACGCCCAATGCGTGCAGACCTTTGCCAACATCGAGGCGGCGCTGAAATCGGTCGGCGCCGGCTGGGGCAATATCGTTCAGTTCACGACTTACCTGGTGCACTCGCAGGATATTCCAAAGTTCATGAAGTACCGGCTGCGAGAATTTCCGAAAATGTTCTCCAATGGCGTTTATCCGCCCAATACGTTGCTGATGGTTGATCGCCTCGTGCAGGAATCTCTGCTCGTCGAAGTGCAGGCGGTGGCGGCCCTTTAAGCTACGACGGATTGTCCATCAGGCTGACGTGGCCGACGACCACGCGCCAGCCTTCCGGAAATTTCACCCAGGTCTGGGTTTGCCGGCCGATCTTGCCGGGCGCTGAAGGGCGCTCGTAGAGAGTTGAAGCGACCGCGAAGTCACGGCCGAACGTGGAGATGACGGTGCGCGAAAGCTTACGGCCAAGCGCGACCGGCGAGCGAGCCGCACGAAATGACTTGATATCGGCAAAGCCATAAAGAATTTCCGTCGCGCCGTAACGGACCGTGCGGGGATCGTCGCGAAATAACTCGTCAAGCGTGGACACGTCGTTTGAAACCAACGCTTTTTCATAACGTTCGAATGCCGCCCTCACCTCTGCTACGACCTCTGGCAAATCGATGTCCATTCGTCGCTCCTTATTTCTTTCCGCGCAATCCTAGGATTAAACCTAAACGGCAGCTACCACCGCGACTGGCGTCCGCGCCGGGCAATGACGTATGCTGGCCGCAAAGCAGGCTCGCCGGGCGCGCCGGAACGAGCCGCATGAAAATGAACGGGGAGGACGACCGTGAGAGCCTTGAGACCGCTGCTGATCGGACTGGCGTTGCTGTGCCCGGCATTGGCTATGGCGCAGGAATTTCCCAACAAGAATATCAGGCTGATTGTCCCCTTCCCGCCCGGCGGGCCGAACGACATCATCGCGCGGGTCGTCGGCCAGCGCATGTCCGAAATCCTCAAGCAGACGATCATCATCGATAACCGTTCGGGACAAGGCGGCGTGGTCGGAACCGACGTCGTCGCGAAGTCCCCGCCGGATGGATACACGATCGGCATAGCGAGCGCCGGCGCGCTCGCCATCAGTCCAAGCATGGAGAAAGTTGCTTACGACACGCTCAAGGACCTGCAGCCGATCACCCTTGTTGCCAAGGTGCCGGAAATGCTGGTGGTCGCGACGAGCGTCCCGGCCAACACCATGCAGGAACTGGTTACGCTCGCAAAATCGCAACCGGGCAAGCTCAACTTCGCGTCCTCCGGTCCTGGCAGTATGCCGCATCTCGCAGGCGAACTGTTCAGGCTCACCGCCGGCATCAACATCATTCACGTGCCCTATCGCGGCGCGGCTCCCGCAGTGAACGATCTGCTCGCCCAGCAGGTGCAGATGGTATTCCTCGATTTGCCGGTGCTGTTGCCGCAAATCAAGGCCGGCAAGCTCAAGCCGATCGCGGTGGGCGCCATGCAACGGGTGCCGAGCGCTCCCGATGTGCCGACCACTGTGGAAGTCGGAATGGCCAATCTTCAGACCGAGAACTGGTACGGCATGGTTGCGCCGGCCAAGACGCCGCCACAGGTGGTCGCCGTGCTTAACAAGGCCGCCGTCGAAGCCATGAAGGATCCCACCGTGGTCGAGAAACTGGCGAGTCAGGGCGCGATCCTGGTCGGCGATTCGCCTGAACATTTCCGCGACTTTATCGAAAGCGAGACCAAGAAATGGGCAAAAGTGATCGTGGACGCGGGCGTGCATACTGAAAAGTAAGCCGGACAGTATTTGCAAATGTCCTCCACCGAAACGTTTGTGCTGCGCTCGACCCCGACATGGCCGTTCGGCCGCAAGGTCCGCATGGCCATCGAGGCGCTCGGGTTGAGCGGGCGCATCACCGTCACCCCTGCCGACCCGCTCGATGAAAACGACACGCTGCGCCAGCAGAACCCGCTCGGTAAAATGCCGTGTCTCGTGCTCGGCGATGGCAGCACGATCTACGACAGCGGCATCATCATTGAGTACCTGCAAGATGTCGCGCGCACCGACCGGTTGCTGCCGCTGCGCGGACGCGATCGTTATCGTGCGCTCACGCTGTCGCGGCTCGCCGACGGCATCATGGATGCATCGATTCTGGTCGTCTACGAGACCCGTTTTCGTCCCGATCAGCCGCACTCGCCGCGCTGGCTTTCGCATCAACGCGGCAAGATCCGGCGCGGATTGGAGGCGTTTGAGGCATCGCCGCCCGACCCGAATAAAACCGACGTCGTTTCGATCGGCCTATCGTGCGCGCTTGGCTATCTCGACTGGCGCAAGCAGGTCGACTGGCGTCCCACCTTTCCTGCCCTGGTGGAGTGGTTGAAACGATTTTCGATGCACGAGCCGGCTTTCGAACGCACGCGCGGCAAGGACATGTGATGGAGCACAATGCCGGCACGCCGGCCGATCCGCCGTACTGGATGGCCACGCCCAGCAAGCCGAAACTTAAACTGCCGCCGGGCGCTTGCGACGCGCATGTTCACGTCTGGGGTCCACGCAAACGATTTCCGTTTGCCGAGGGGCGGCGTTACACACCCTCGGACGCGCCGAAGGAGCTGCTGTTCAAGCTGCATGAGCGGCTCGGCATTCAGCACTGCGTGATCGTGCAACCTGCCTGCCACGGGCTCGACAATTCGGTGACAGTCGACGCGGTCGCGGCGACCGGCGGTTCCTACAAAGGCGTCGCGCTGGTGCCCCCCACGATTGCCGACGCGGAGCTCAAACGGCTCGCCGGCGCCGGCCTGTGCGGCGCGCGCTTTCATTATATGGAGCATCTCGGAACCGGTCCGGGCATCGAGGAGGCAATCGTCTTCAGTAAACGGCTCGCCGGCGTCGGCTGGCACTTACAAATCCATATGGATGGAGGGCGTATCGCCGAGCTTGCTCCTGCGCTCAAGCGTTCGCCCGTACCGGTCATGATCGACCACATCGGCCGCATCGACGCTTCGCTCGGACTGGAGCAGCCGGCATTCCGCGCCCTGCTCGCGCTGATGCAGGACAAGAATGTATGGGTCTAGGTGAGCGGGACCGATCGCGCCACGCGGCGAGGCCCACCTTACAGCGACGCGGTGCCGTTCGCGCGCAAATTGGTGGAGGAATTCGGCGACCGCGTCGTCTGGGGAACCGACTGGCCGCACCCCAACCACGCGCCGCCGGTGGTCGACGATGGTCTGCTGGTCGATATCCTCACTGCGATCGCGCCGAGCGACGCCGCGCGGCAGGCACTGCTGGTGGACAATCCGCAGCGGTTCTACCGCTTCGCGCCGGCGCGCAAATTGACCTGAAGGAGCGCGAGCATGAGCGGCCGTCTGCAAGACCGTATCGCAATCGTGACGGGGGCTGGCTGCATCGGGCCCGGCTGGGGCAACGGACGAGCCGCCGCGGTGCGCTTCGCAGAGGAAGGTGCGAAAATCTTCGCGGTCGACCGCGATCTCGACAGCGTCAACGAGACTGTAGAGCGCGTAAAGGACGCGGGCGGCGAGATCGTCACCCATCAATGCGACGTCACCGGCGCTGCTTCGGTTGAAGTCATGGTGAAGACCTGTCTCGATCACTTTGGGCGTATTGACGTGCTGGTGAACAATGTCGGCGGCTCCGCAGCCGGCGGGCCGGTGGAGATGGCTGAAGACGTCTGGGATGCGCAGGTCGATTACAATCTAAAGAGCGTATTCCTCACGTTGAAGCACGTGCTGCCGGTGATGGAACGGCAAAAAAACGGCGCCATCGTCAACATTGCGTCAACCTCCGGCCTGCGTTGGACCGGCTCCGCGCAAGTCGGCTATGCCGCGACCAAGGCTGGCGTCATCCAGCTTTCGCGCGTGGTCGCCGTGCAATATGCCGACAAGGGCATCCGTGTGAACACCGTCGTTCCCGGGCAGTTGCATACGCCGATGGTTGAGGCGCGGCTTGCCAAGCAGCGCGCCGGCGGCGATGTTGAAGCGCTTCTGAAATCGCGGCTCGAGCGCATTCCCATCGGCTTCATGGGTGACGGCCGCGATACCGCCAACGCGGCGTTGTTTCTCGCCTCCGATGAGGCGCGCTTCATCACGGGAACGGAGATCGTGGTGGATGGCGGGATGGTCGCACGCTGCGACTAGGGCGCGGATCGAATATCCCGCCAATACTGATTGATCTGTCGCAATGTCAACGTCAGCAATTTTGACAAGGCTCCATAAGTTCAAAAATAATGGAGGCCAAAATGAGTGCGCGCCCGCTGGTTGGATTTTATGATGCGTTTTGAGCTTGGCCTGGAAGAGCCCGATCCGAAACGCGCACCAATCAGCGCTGGGACCATTGCCGCGTCCTATTTCGTTGGCGGACTTATTCCGCTGGCGCCCTATATGCTGATATCGAGCATCTCCGAAGCGTTCAAATATTCGGTGGGATTCACGGCCATCGCTCTCATCATGTTCGGAGGAATAAAGGGTCATTTCACGAGCATCAATAAAGCAAACTCGGCCGCACAGACCCTTCTGGTTGGCGGGCTCGCGGCTGCAGCAGCTTACGGCTTAGCGCACGCATTCGGTTAACGGAGACCGGCGCTAGCGATTTAGCCAGCGCCGCGCGAAGCCGAGCAGGCCCTG
>JBGQLL010000215.1:0-5739 GCA_041500065.1 Pseudolabrys sp. | reverse complement strand
CGGCGGCAAAATCGACAAAGCTGATGCGGACCCGTGTGCTTCGGCCTTGCGTGAGGCGAAGGAGGAAATCGGCCTCGACCACGCGCATGTCGAGCCGCTCGGCTATCTCGATCTTTATATGACGACGCTGGGCTATCGCATTGTGCCGGTGATCGCGCGCGTGATGCCAGGTTTCACACTCAAGCTCAACACCGCCGAGGTGGACACGACCTTCGAAGTGCCGCTTGCGTTCCTGATGGACCAGGCCAATGTGCAGCGCCATTCACGGGACTGGCAGGGTATGACCCGCCACTATTATGCGATCACGTTCGGTGAGCGCTACATTTGGGGCGTGACGGCTGGTATCCTGCGCAATCTTTACGATCGGATTTATCGATGATCCGCTCGGCAATCTTCGAGTTCTTGTCCCGGACGCGGTGCAGCGCGCTAGCGATGCACCGCAGATCCGGGACCGTTACGGCCCCGGGTCTGCAGTGCACCACTTCGTGTTGCGCCCGGGGAACGCCATTGAGGGAGCGATGATCCGTCCGGTCTTCACCGAGATCGTGTTGTTCCTGACACCGTTCGTGCTGTACGCGGTGTTTTTGTGGGCGACACAGGCCGGCGTGATGGATTTCAAATCCTGGCCGCTGGTGCGGGTGGCGACGCTTGCGATAGTCGCACTCGCGCTTGTCCTCGGCAGCTTCATCTATTTCGCTCATTTTTCCGGCGCGCCGCCTGGTTCAACCTACGTGCCGGCACACATGGAAAACGGCAAGTTCGTGCCGGGGACCACGAAGTGATGCCCTCGTCGGCCGGCCGCACCGATCGAAAGCTGAACAATGTCGCCTGGCTTTCTGGAGGCGCGCTGCCGCGTCTGCTCGGCATACTTGATTGCGATGGCGAGGAGGCACGCGTCGTCGGTGGCGCGGTGCGCAACGAACTGCTCGGGGTGCCGATCGCGGAAATCGACGTTGCCACCACTGCGGTTCCGGAAGAGGTCGTCAAGCGCGTCACGGCGGCCGGCTTCAAGCCGGTTCCGACCGGCATCGAGCACGGCACCGTTACAGTCGTTATCGACAAGCATCCCTTCGAGGTGACGACGCTGCGCAAGGACGTGGAGACTTACGGCCGGCATGCCAAGGTCGAGTTCGGGCGCGACTGGAAGGCGGACGCCGAACGGCGCGATTTCACCATCAACGCGCTCTCGGCAACGAGCGACGGCAGGGTTTATGACTATGCCGGAGGTCTGGAGGATCTAGGCCAGCGCCGCGTGCGCTTCATCGGTGATCCGGCCAAGCGCATCGCCGAAGACTATCTGCGCATCCTCCGCTTCTTCCGCTTCCATGCCGCCTATGGCAGCGGCCGTCTTGATGCGGCCGGTCTTGTTGCTTGCATTGCAGGGCGCGATGGGCTCGATCAGCTCTCGCGCGAGCGTGTGCGCATGGAGCTGTTGAAATTGCTGGTGGCGCCGCGCGCGGCGCCGACTCTCACGGCCATGGCAGACGCAGGGTTATTGCTACGCGTGCTCGGCGGCGTCCCCTATCTCGCAAGCTTCAGCAACATGGTGAAGGTGGAGGCGGCGGCGGCAATAGAGGCCAATGCCGTACGACGATTGGGCGCGCTTGGCGTTGCAATCCCCGAAGATGCTGAACGGCTATGGCAGAAGCTGCGTCTCGCCAACAGCGAGCACGAGCGACTTGCCTCGATGGGAGAGGCTTGGGGACGCATTTCGCCTTTATACGGAGAGAAGGCAGCCAAAGCCCTGCTGTACCGGCTGAGGCCGCAACAATTCACCGATCGTGTGCTGCTCGGATGGGCGCGCTCGGATGCCACCGCGCACGACCCCGAATGGCATGCGCTTGCGACGTTGCCGCAGCGCTGGACCGCCCCCGTGTTTCCATTGAAGGGGACAGACTTCATGAAGCGTGGCGTGCCACAAGGGCCTGCCCTTGGCGCAGCGATTGCCGCGGCGGAGCAAGCCTGGATCGCGGCGGGATTTCCCAACGATCAAAGCGCGCTCGATGCGATCGCAGCTGATGCCTTGCGCGCGGCGTCAGATCAGAAGCCGCCAAACTTGTAGCTGATCCCTGCGCGCACCATGTCGAAGTGGATGTTGCGCGACCAAGAAAGGCCGCAGCTGCGGTTGTCGAAGCAATTGAGCAGCGGAAGGAAGAGCGTGTTGGAGAGGTTGCCAAAATCGGCGTGCAGATACTCGGCGCGGATTAGCCAGTTCTGACCAAACAGCCGTTCAATGCCAGCACCCGCGATCCAGCCTGTTCTGTGCGTCGATGATTCCGTGGTCGCCGTCGTTGGATTGCCGTTGGCGCCGCATCCGCTAGGCACGCAGTCTAGACCCAGCGAGCTTCGAACATCGGTAAAGGCAGCGCCGCCGGTGCCGTACACCAGCATACGCTCGAACGCCACGCCGAGACGACCGCGCACGGTGCCGAAAGATCGCACCTCGTCACCCAGGGTACCAAAACCTCTGAAGTTCTCAGTGCAAGCAAAACCGGGAATATCGGTCGGGCGGCAGGCCGAAAACTGCGAACGTGTCCACTGCCAATCGCCTTCGATGCCCGCCACCCACGACGGAGCGAACTGCCAATTGAAGCCAACGTGAACGCCGCCGGCGGCAGATGAGGTGTTGGGCGATTGTCCCAAGATACTGTGTGGTGTCTCGGATCCTTGAAAAAAATCGGACGTGCCGTGCCCGTGCCGCGCAAATCCGCCAATATCGCCGCCCACATAGAAACCGGTCCAGTTGATGGGGGCGGCGGCTTCGGGCGCCGTGCTATTAGCTGGCGCTGCGCTCGCAGCAGCGCTCATGACCACCGCACCTGCCAATACTGGCACTGCGAAAATCTTGTTCAT
Organism: Pseudolabrys sp.; assembly: GCA_041500065.1. GTDB lineage: Bacteria > Pseudomonadota > Alphaproteobacteria > Rhizobiales > Xanthobacteraceae > Pseudolabrys. The sequence goes on along the minus strand of JBGQLL010000215.1, from coordinate 2,886 downwards.
TCTTAGCCCCGGTCCGGTCCGAACCCCGGGCTGTGTTTGCATGCTTGCGCTTCTCAGCGCGTCCTTCGTTCACGGGATGCGTCAGTGTTTTCCACGGGCATGTGGCGGAGAGGCAACTCCCGCAAGTCGCTAGACGCACCAGTAGATGTGTGGCGCTGCTCCGGCTATGAGCATTGCGGCATGAATCTCCTGTTCGGCTTCCACGACATCTCATTCTTTCAGCTGATCCCGGTGGCGGCGATCGCGCTGGTTGCCTCGATTGTCGGCGGCATTTCCGGCTATGGCACGGGAGCGCTCATGCCGTTGGTGCTGGTGCCGCTGGTGGGCGCCGAACCTGTCGTGCCGATCATCGCCGTCTCGGCGATGTTCACCAATTCCAGCCGTGTTTTTGCGTTTTTGAAATATGCCGACTGGCGGCGCGCTGCGATCGTGCTCGCAGCCGCCGTCCCCACCTGCATCCTTGGCGCCTGGGGCTACACGCGGCTATCGAGTGCGGGTGCCGCGCTGGTGATCGGCAGTATGCTGATCATGAGCGTGCCGTTGCGGCGGCTGCTGAAATACCACGAGGTCAAGTTCAGCGATAAAGGCCTGGCGCTCGGTTCGTTCGGCTACGGAGTGGTGGTCGGCGGCACGGCGGGCTCAGGCGTGATTTTGCTGTCGCTGCTGATGGCAGCCGGCGTCGAAGGCGCCGGTGTTATCGCGACCGATGCCGCCATCTCGATCGTGATCGGGATTGTGAAGATTTCTGTATTCGGGCTAGCCGGTGTGATTACCGCGCAGGTGATTGCTTTCGCGCTTTTGATCGGACTGGTGGCATTGCCCGGCGCTTTTCTGGCCAAGGCCTTTGTCGAGCGCATGCCGGTGCATGTTCACACGGCGATCCTCGATGCGGTCGTGTTGCTGGGAGGCGTATTTCTGGTGTGGGGCGCGTTGCGCTGAGGCTTAGCTGAGGCGGCTCAGGCGCAGGGGCACGTTCAGTTCGCCGAGTCTGCGGATGAGTTCAGGGACGCTCTTGCAGCCGGTCTTCTCCCGTATCCGCTTGAGATGCGAATAAACGGTGTTAATGCTCACGCCGCGCTCAAGGGCGTAAGTGCCCGTCGTCGTGCCGGCGCACAATGCTTGCGCCAAGTGCGCTTCGGCATTCGTAAGACCGAACAGTTGCTGTAGCATTTGGCTCGTCGCCGGATTTTGCCAAAGCGGATCGCGGATCAGCACCATGACCTTCGCCTGGGTGTGTCGGGTCGTGTGCGCTTGCCCGCCTACAAGCGGGCGCACTGACACAATATATGCCGGTATTCCGTCGCTCCGCGGCACCGGAAAATCGGTTGGGTGCGCGTCGGAGGAGGGATCGCCGATACGTGCGACTGCACCAAGCGCAGCCTCGAAGCGACGACGCGAGTCTGGCGCCGCAAATTCAATAGTACGATCGGAAAGCCGCAGTCCGTCGCCGCGCTGTGCAAGCGCGCGCATCGTATCGTTGATGTAGATGATGTCGCCATCGGCGCGCAGCAGTGCGACGCCATCGGCAAGCCAGTCGAGGGCATTTTCCAGCACGCCGCTGCGATCGGCCACAGTTTTCAGGCGCGCCCCTACGTCGTACGCGCGCTGATAATGCGGGACGAGGCGCTGCATGAGCGCGATCTCACGTTTGTCGGGGTGGCCTTGCTTCCTTGTCCGTTGGACAGATACGCCAACCCACTTGTCGGGTGTTTGTTCGAGCAAGGCCCCAAGACAGTAGCGCAGCCCGAGAGACTGAAGGAACTCGGAATAAAACGGATTACGCGTCATTTCATCTTCGTCGAGGACCTGATAGTCGCAGATGATCTTGCCTCGAGGTTGTCGAAACGCGAATGGAATACGCGGATTGAGCGCTGCGAACTGCTCGATATAAGATGCGCGCGCGACGTTCGGCAGACCGACCGAACAGTACTCGCTATGCCGCGGTGTCGGTTTGTCGATGACTTCCAGAAGCGCACCGGCGCCGCCAATCAGAGCATTGGTTGCTTCCAACGCCTCCGGCAGGCGGTCCCTGTCGAGCCCGCTTGCGTAGACGGCCTCTATCGTCTGCAAGAACAGATCGTTGTTCGGCATCGGCTCTCCGCAAGAAATACACGCGGATCGGTCGCTCAAATTCCAAGTTGGAAACGCCAGCCTTTTGCCACCCGACGACAAGCCGTGCAACCCAATATCGGCTTATTTCGGTCGATACCGAAATAAGCGGCGCATTCGTTTCGGCGCAACCTTAGTCTTGGTCGCGTTAGGCCACGTCAGGGCCATTTCACGACAGGTGGCATGGAGGACAGGATGGATTCCACATTGCCGCCGGTCTTGAGGCCGAAAATGGTGCCGCGGTCATAGAGCAAGTTGAATTCGACGTAGCGGCCACGACGGATCAACTGTTCTTCACGCTCGGCTTCGCTCCATGGTGCCGTGAAATTCTTTCGCACCAATCCAGGGTAAGCACGCAAAAAAGCGCGACCGACGTCCTGCGTAAAAGCGAAGGTCTCGTCCCAGTCTGTTTCGAGATAATCGTAGAAAATGCCGCCGACGCCGCGTGGTTCATTGCGGTGCTTGAGAAAGAAATATTCGTCGCACCATTTCCTGTATTTGTCGTACGGCGCAATCTCGGCGTGCCCGTCACAGGCTGTTTTCATCGCGGCATGAAAAGCAATGCTGTCCGGGTCGGTTTCGGTGCGGCGCCTGTCCAGAACCGGCGTGAGATCCGCGCCTCCGCCGAACCAGGATTTGCTGGTGACGACGAAGCGGGTGTTCAAGTGCACTGCCGGTACATTCGGGTTGTGTGGATGTGCGATCAGCGAAATGCCTGAAGCCCAGAAACGGGGGTCATTCTCGGCGCCCGGTATCTCCTTGCGGACTTCCGGCGCG
>JBGQLL010000214.1:0-5756 GCA_041500065.1 Pseudolabrys sp. | reverse complement strand
TTGCGATCCAGGCCTTCGCTTTCGTGGGTGGCCTGCTCGCGGTCGCAGCCGTGTACGTCATCGGTTCGGCGGTACGCGCGCGCGATCCGATCCTGGTGCTTGTTCTGACCGGAGTGGTTGTCGGCGCGCTGCTCGGTGCCGGTGTCGGCCTGGTGAAATATCTTGCCGATCCCTACAACCAACTACCCGCGATGACCTTCTGGCTACTGGGTAGCCTGGCGGCAGCGAACGTTACCGACCTGCTGCCGCTGTTCGGTCCGGTAGCAATTGGTGCCGCTGTCCTGATCGCGCTGCGCTGGCGCATGAATGTCATGTCGCTCCCGGAAGAAGAGGCCCGTTCGCTGGGTGTCGCCACGGGGCCGCTACGCATTGCGATCGTGGCTGCCGCAACACTCACCACCTCGGCCAGCGTTGCCACCGCCGGTATCATCGGCTGGGTTGGGCTTGTGGTCCCGCATCTCGCACGCTCTCTTGTCGGCCCTGATTTCGCCCGGCTCCTGCCAACGGCGGCAATACTCGGCGGTGGCTACCTTCTGGTCATCGACACGCTCGCCCGCACTGCGGCAGAGGTAGAAATTCCGCTCGGCATTTTGACAGCGGTGGTTGGTACGCCGTTCTTCATTTGGCTCCTGGCCAGCATGCAGAGGACCTGGTCTTGAACATCGAAGGCCACGATCTCACCATCGGCTATCCCGACCGCATGGTCGGTCGCGAGCTCAATGTCGCGCTTTCAACCGGCGAAGTGCTGGCGCTGCTCGGACCGAACGGCGGGGGTAAGACCACGCTGCTCAAAACTCTGCTTGGTCTACTCAAACCGAAGGCCGGCGAAGTGCGGCTCGGCGACAAGCCGCTGGATAGTTATTCGATCCGTGAGCGGGCGCGCGTCATCGCTTACGTTCCACAGGTCCATATCAGCACTTTCGCATTCACCGTAGAAACCGTGGTGCTGATGGGTCGTACCGCGCACGGTAACCTGTTCAGCAGGCCGAGCGCGCAGGACCGGGCGGTGGCACAGGCCGTGCTTGAACGCTTTGGTATCGCAGCGCTCGCCAGCCGTCCTTACACAATGATTTCCGGCGGCGAGCGGCAATTGGTGTTGCTGGCGCGTGCGCTCGCGCAGGAGCCGCAGTTCATTGTGCTCGATGAGCCGACGGCCAGCCTGGACTTCGGCAACCAAGGCAAGGTGATGAACGAAATCCGCGCGCTCGCAAAATCCGGACATGGCGTGCTGTTCACCACCCATGACCCAAATCACGCGCTGCGCGCGGCTGATCGCGCCTATCTGCTGCGTGACGGGGTGCGTATCGCCGACGGGCCCGTTGCAACCGTATTGAATCAGGAACAGCTAGAGGCGCTTTACCACGCGACGGTCGAGCGTCTTACCGACCCCGATAGTGGCGCGGTGGCGTTCCTGCCGGGCTAGGTGCCAGGCTGCGAGTTGGATTTTAGAAATCTTCCCCGGTGACCGACGCCATGCGGCGCTCGTGCGACAGTTGCAATACTGTCAGCGCGTCCGTGGCTTGCGCGTGCAAGGCGTCGAAATCGATTTGCGCGGCAGCCTGCTGTGGCTCGGCGGGCGCAGGCGACTGCGGAATGGCGAATAAACAAACCCCGCAGACGGCAAGGGTAAGAGCAATAAAACGGACACGCATCGGCAAGCCTCCTGGCCTGCCCCTCCCCCGAAAACCACCCTACACGACAGCGATTGAAGCCGTGCCAAATCGGGCGCCGGACTTGGACGCAACATGTTAGGCAGATTTTAACTCGCGGCCGCTGGCCTGCTTTGTGGGTTAATCAACTGCCGCAAGCCTATTTCGTCGGCACAACCAGCGAATAGCGGCTATCAGCCGCCAGACATTCGGCCTGCGGCAGGCCGAGCTCCTTTCGCACCATGTTCGTGCCCAGGACCATCGACACGATCTTGTAGTAGGCGTGACGCCGGCTCATGCCTTCGCGGCCCATGCCGCAGTCGGACGAGAGCACCAGCCGTTCCGCCGGAATGTGTTTGAGCGCGCGGCGGATGTGCTCGGCAATTTCCTCCGGCCGCTCGACCTGAAGCGAGTGATGATCGATGACGCCGATGCAGATTTTCTTATCGGTGATGATCTTGCCGAAGGCTTCGAGATCCATGCCGCCGGCACTCGCCGACTCAAACGTGATCACGTCGGCGTCGACCTTATTGAGCATCTCCAGCGCGTTTTTATAAGTTTGCACATCCTTAAACATGCGCTGCTGCGAAGGATTGCCCCAGCAGGTATGACACCATACTTCGGTCTTCGCGCGCAGGCCTTTTACGGTGCGATTGAAGACGTCAACGCTGAACGCCGGGTTGATCACGTCGTCCACGATATTGCGTACCGCGAGCAGGTGGATTTGCGGCTCTTCGAATTGGATGACCGGGCAGCCCGCATCGGCGAGATCGTGCAACTCGGCGTTCAAGGCATCGGTGATCGCCAGAATGCGGTCCTTCAGCGACTTGTAGTGTTTGTCCTGCACGGCAAAGGCGACCAACTCGGGCCCGATGGTCCCGAATTTGACCGGTTTCTTGGTCATGCGCTGCGCAACCTTGAACATTGCAGCGTATTGCAAATCGCCGCGCGTAACCGGCCCGGTGATGCCCGGCATCACACGCGATTCAAGATAGTCGTGCAGGATGTGGCCGGGCGGAAAACCCAGGCCACCCTTGCCGGCTGGTGTCGGCTGCGGATTATGGTCGAAGCCACCCATGTGCCGCGGCGGATAGTTGGTCCAGCTCTGGCCACCGACATCGGAATCAAAATGCGCGTCACCATCGGTGACGATATCGAGCCCGGCTATTTCCTGCTCATGCAGATAGATCGAGACTGCATCGACATATTGTTCGCGGAATTGGTTGTTCACCATCGCGTCAAGAAAGCTGCGGGAGCCAAGATTTTGGGTGTACCAACTCGGCCGCGGCAGCGAGCCTGTGATTGTGGTCGGCAACATGACGTCTTTGGTGGCGCGAAGCATGATCGGCATCTCCCCGGAGCGTTTTGTCGTTGTCCATAGTCTATGTCTATGGGGCGCGACTTGGAAACGATCTTCGCAGTTTCACCGCACAAGGCATGGACAAAACGGGGACTGCTGCCCACCTAAGGTGGGCAATTTTCATGCTGTGCCAAAATTTCTGCTATAATTGAAAAATGAGCAAAGACCGAGACAGCTACATCATCCGCCCTGATCCGCTCGATCCGCGGCTGACCGAGCGCGTCACCGGCGTTGATCAAACGGCGGCGCATATCGAGACGTCAGTCACCGTCGAGCGAGCGATGACGATCTTCCTCAACAGCCAGGAGATCGTCACTGCCATGACTATCGGCGACTATCCTGAGTATCTGGCGATTGGTTACCTGCTCAATCAGCACATGCTGCTCCCGGATGACATCGTGACCGGCGTCGACTACGACGAAGAACTCTCGGTTGTCGTGGTTCGTACTAACCGCAAAACCAATTATGAGAAGAAGCTGAAAAAGAAGGTGCAAACGTCCGGCTGCGCCCAAGGCACCGTGTTTGGAGACCTGATGGAGGCGTTGGAAAACGTGACGCTTCCGCAGGCGACCTTGCGTACCTCCTGGCTCTATGCGCTCACCAACAAGATCAACACCACGCCGTCGCTTTATCTCGAGGCCGGCGCCATTCACGGTTGCGTCTTGGCGCAGGAAGACCGGCCGCTTGTCTATATGGAGGACGTCGGCCGTCATAACGCGGTCGACAAGATCGCCGGCTGGATGTTCCAGGAGCGGATTCCGGCGCACGACAAGATCTTCTACACCACCGGACGACTCACCTCGGAAATGGTGATCAAGACGGTGCGTATGGGCATTCCCATTCTTATTTCGCGCTCAGGCTTTACTGCCTGGGGCGTTGAACTCGCGCGTAAGGCGAATTTGACCTTGATCGGACGCGCGCGCGGCAAGCGCTTCGTCGCACTCGCCGGCGAGGACCGCATCGTGTTCGACCAAGACCTCTCCTTCGTTGAAGACGAAAGCGCCAAACACCGGCGCAAAGCCGCGGTGCATGACGACTAGTTATCCCCCTACTCTCGGCCTGGTGCTTGCCGGCGGACTTGCGCGGCGCATGGGCGGCGGCGACAAGGCGCGCATTGAAATCGGCGGTGTATCGATCCTCGATCGCGTGCTGGCGACCCTGTCCGCGCAGTGTCCCGGCATCATTATCAACGCCAATGGCGACCCCAAACGATTTGCCGATACCGGCCTGACCGTCGTGCCCGACACCATTCCGGACTTTTCCGGGCCGCTGGCCGGGATTCTTGCGGGCCTTGACTGGCTGGCGAAACAGAAAAGCGGCATCGAATGGATTGTCAGCGTTCCGGGCGACTGCCCTTTTCTGCCCGACGACCTCGTCGAACGCCTGCATCAGGCGCGCCGCAAGATCGGCACAGGCGTGCCGCTTGCCTGCGCGCGTTCCGGCGAATGGCGTCATCCCGTGGTGGGATTGTGGCCACTGGCCTTGCGCGACGATTTGCGCAAGGCGCTGGCAGAGGAAAACATGCGAAAAATCGAGGTCTGGACCGCGCGGCATGGCGTCGCGATTGCCGATTGGCCGGATCAGCCGATCGACCCCTTCTTCAACGTCAATACTCCGGAAGATGCGGCTCAGGCCGAACGCCTTGCGCTGCAGCATAGCTGAAGACCTGCGTGCGCGTTCTTAACCGCTGGTTCGCCCGTTCCATATTGCTATAGTCAAACCGTTCTGGGAGAGGAGCCAATTCCATGAAGGTGTTCATTATCGCTTGTGTGACAGCCATCGTCGTTGCCGTGATCGGCGGCGTGATACTCAACAGCATGCCGGATACGGCAGCGGTTGCCTTCAGCAGCCCGACGAGTGTGCGTCTCGGCGCATAGTAGCCGGACATCGGCCGTCAGCCGACGAGCGCCGCGTAAGAAAAGAACCCGACGCGAGCGCCTGGTTCAATCGCTGTCACGTCCTCCGGAAATTCCAACAGTCCGTCGGTCTCGGTCAACGATGTAAGAACGCCCGCGCCATCCTGGGGGTGTTTGACCGCTTCGATTTCTCCATCAGCAGCACGTCTGAGCGCCACGCGCACGTATTCGCGGCGGTCTTTCTTTTTCTTGTAGGCGAAGGCGGCGCGCACCGGCAGCGGAATCAGTTTGTCCGGCCGCGCACCTGAAAGGCGACGCAGCAGCGGTTTCACCACGCGCACGAATGTGACGAAAACCGCGACCGGGTTGCCTGGCAGGCCGACGAAGGCCGCACTCTCGCCTGGCTTGGCGCCTCGGACCACACCCACCGCCACCGGCCGGCCAGGTTTTATTGCAACACGCCAAAACACGAGGTTGCCAACGCGCTCTACCGCGCTGCGCACATGGTCCGCCTCTCCGGTTGAGACGCCACCGGAGGTAAGCACAAGGTCGTGGCCTGCGGCCTTTTTCAAAGCGCCGGCGAGCGTATCTGGGTCGTCGGACAAGATGCCGAGATCTGTTACGACGGCGCCGAGGCGTTCCAGCAACTCAGTGAGTAGAAAGCGATTGGAATCGTAGATCGCAGCGCCGTGGCGAGCTGTGCCGGGCTCTACGATTTCGTCGCCGGTGGAGAAAATCGCGACCGTGAGACGCCGCCGCACGACGATTTCCGTCAGACCGAGCGCAGCGGCAAGCGCAATGTGCTGAACCTCGAGCACCGTACCCGCTGGCAGAACGACCGCACCAGCAGGTACGTCCTCACCCGCAAGACGGCGATTGGCGCCGAGTTTC
>JBGQLL010000213.1:0-5760 GCA_041500065.1 Pseudolabrys sp. | reverse complement strand
GCAAGCGGGGCGGTCAGGTCGTAACGCAGCGAGAGCCATTGTTCATCATCATCTTGGAACGAAAAGACGCCTTCGTTTGGCCGATCCTGGTCGGGCAGGAACTTGCCGAGGGCGTCGGTATATTCGATCGCCGGTGTCTCCATTGGCTCAAAGCCATAGCGCTCGAATACGACGCGGATCGCCTCGACCATGTGGCGAGTGGCCGCGATCTCGGCCGGCCCGCGGTCGGCAAGGCCGCGCGGCAGGCGGGCTTTGAGTTTGGTTGGCTTGGCCATCGGCGAGTCGCAAAAATTGACAATGGCCGCGTGGTAGCAGCCGTTTCCCGCTTTGTCATTATCGGCGAAAGCGGATAATCCAATGGTCTGAATACCCATTACGGTAAGCCGCAGGAAGCGAGGCATCAGATGGCTTTGGCAGCGTCGTCGGTCCCCAACGACCTTGAACCTTATTGGATGCCATTCACGGCCAATCGAGCCTTCAAGAAACGGCCACGGCTGATCGTTGGCGCCAAGGACATGCACTACATCGCAAGCAACGGGCGCAAGCTGATCGACGGCGCGGCTGGCTTATGGTGCACCAATGCCGGCCACAACCGCGAACCCATTGTGGCCGCAATCCAGCGCGAAGCGGCAACGCTCGACTATGCACCGGCCTTCCAGTTCAGCCACCCCAAAGCGTTCGAGCTTGCAAGCCGGATCGCCGCTCTAGCGCCCGGCGATCTCGATCATGTGTTTTTCTGCAATTCAGGATCCGAAGCGGTCGATACCGCGCTCAAGATAGCGCTCGCCTATCATAATGTGCGGGGCAACGTTTTGCGCGTGCGCCTGATCGGACGCGAACGCGGCTATCACGGCGTCGGTTTCGGCGGCATCGCGGTCGGCGGCATTGTCAACAACCGCAAGCAATTCGGCGCATTGTTTGCGGGCGTCGATCATCTGCCGACGACCTACAATCGCGAGAAGCAGGCCTTCAGCATCGGCGAGCCAGAATGGGGCGCGCATCTTGCCGATGAACTCGATCGTCTCGTTGCGCTGCACGATGCGTCAACGATTGCGGCAGTGATCGTCGAGCCGGTGGCCGCCTCCACTGGCGTAGTCGCGCCGCCTAAAGGCTATCTCGAACGATTGCGTGCTATCTGCGACAAGCATGGAATCCTGCTGATATTCGACGAGGTGATTACCGGCTATGGCCGGCTCGGCTATGCGTTTGCCGCCGAACGTTATGGCGTGATCCCCGATATGATCACCTTTGCGAAAGGCATTACGTCAGGTGCGGTGCCGATGGGTGGTGTGTTGGTGCGCAAGGGCATCTACGACGCCTTCATGAAGGGGCCCGAGCACGTCATTGAACTGTTCCACGGCTATACCTACTCGGCCCATCCGCTGGCCTGCGCAGCCGGCCTCGCCACGCTCGATCTGTACCGCGCGGAAGGCCTCTTCGAACGTGCGCGCAAACTGGAGGCCCCATGGGCGAAGGCGGCGATGGGCCTCAAAGGCTTGCCGAATGTCCTCGACATTCGCCCTGTGGGGCTAACCGTCGGCATTGATCTCGCCAGCAAGCCCGATGCGGTCGGCAAGCGCGGCATGGAGGCGCTCGAACTGGGCTTCTTCGAACACGATGTCATGTTCCGTGCCGTCGGCGACACGCTGGCGCTCAGCCCGCCGTTGATTGTGAGTGAAGGCCAGATCGGCGAGATATTCGACAAGCTAGCAAACATCATCAAAGCGGTGGCTTGAGCGGTCCGGCGGCGAAAGATGGTCTCGGGAAAAGGATCGCCCAGCCGATAGAGACGCTCGAATCTCCGCGCCGATAGTGCAGTTGGAATGGCGGCTGCACCGCGGCATCTGCCGCAACGGATCGCAATCCCGGGGGCACGGCGGTCAAGTCGCCAGCGGTCCAGACCACGACCGCGCCTTTCGATTTAAGGTCAGCGAGATCGATCCACGGCGCCCGCTCGGGGTTGCCATCGATCAGCACGCGCGGATGGTCGCGCGCGTAATGCGCCACATTGCCGCCGTCCCACATGCTGCCGATCACATAACTGACCGGACGCCCCGTCGCGGCATGATAGCGTTGCGACAGTTCGCGCCCCAAATCATCGCCCGGAAAGAAGACGGCCCGATAGCGGTGATCGTAGTTTGGCAGCACGGCATAGTTCAGAATGAACGCGAGCGCGAGGCATCCGAATACCGCGGCCCAAATCAGTGTCACGCGTGCAACGCGCGATTCATCGAATGCCTTCGCTGCCATCACGATCCAGACGCCGAGGAAGAGCCACAGCGGATAGCCCCACATTGCAACGGTGCCACGGCCACTGATCGCCGACATCACCAGGACAGTCGCCATTGGTCCGAAGGCGAGCCAGGTGATGATGCGGCGATCGAAGCCGTTTGGGTCAAGCTTGGTCTGATTGCCGCCCTGCCGGGGGAAAAACAGCGGCAGAGCAATCAAAAGAGACGGAATGAGAAAAACGGCCTGGCTGATACCAAATTCGAGCGGATGCAAGACGTGGTCGATCAACCCGCGCGAGGGCAGGGCGCGATGTTCGGCGTAGGTGAAGGGCAGGAAATCGTTCTGAACGAGCCAGACGATGTGCGGCGCCACGGTGACGAGCGCCACCACAGTCGCCACGTAGGGTCCGGGCGTTGCCAGCACTTTGCGCGCGTCACGATCAGACAGGATGAACAGTGCGAGCGGCGCCGCCAGCACGACCACGAAATATTTCGCCCACAGGGACATGCCAAGCGCCAGGCCGAGCAGGAACCAGTGCCCAATCCACCCGCCGCGAAGAGCACGATGGAAGGCAAATCCAGCGAGGGCCCAAAATGGCAGCTGGATGACGTCGTGGTTGAATTTGGCAGATGTGTAGTTGAGATAGTGCAGGCCATCGACGATCAGCACTGCCGCCAGTGCGCCGAGGGGGCCGATGAGCGGCCGAGCTGTGAGCCAGACCAGCCACAGGGCCGCCACAACTGCGATTTGCGCCAACAAATAATAAGCGAAATCGTGACCGACCAACCGATGCGCGATTTCGACCAGCCACCAGGGCAATGGCGGCAGTTTGTCGTAACCGACCTGCCACTCCTGGCCGTAGATCAGTGCCTCGATCAGATCGAGCGGCAAATTGGCATAAAGCAGGGTCGGAAGGGCCGTCCACACCGTTGCGTGCAGGAACAAGATGGCGGCCAAAGCCTGCGCCGGGGCCGCGGCGATCCGGGCCTGCACAGAAAAACGACGGGACGCCGGCATCGGGTTAGCGGTCCACAATAGCTTCAAGTTCCTGCGAATAACGGGCGAATTCGCGCTACCATAGCAGGACTTCGAGTTGCGCGGAGCCGCGGCCTCATGAACATTGGTACCCGACTAGGCGAATCGGACCGTCTTGGCGGTGTTGCTCCGGTCCCCGCGGACGGTACAGGATAAACTGCATGCGTCGCATCAGCGCCATCTTCATTGCGGTCTGCGTCGTGCTTACCGCCGGCTCCATCGGTGCGGTGCTCTATCTCGGCTTCAGCGTCGATGCCAGCACCTCGGCGATCGTGGCACTGGCTGCCCTGACCGGTATGGCGCTGTTCAATACGGTCAGTAACCGCCTGCGCGATCGCACTGATCTCGGCGACCAGATCGCCGATCTGTCGCGCGGCACGGCCGATCTCGCACGCCAGGTCGCGGAAATCTCTCGTCGTCTAAACGCTGCAGAAATCAAGATCGCTTCACCGGCACATCGGGCGCGGGCAGCAACGGATCCGCTAGCGACCGAGATCGGCGAGCTTGGCGGTCTCGTGAAGCAGATTGCCGAGACTGTCGCCGCGCACGCCGTCGCCTTGCAGAAGCAGGGCGCTTTGTCGACCCGGGCTGTGGCCAGCCCGCCGAAGCCTGAAGCTGTGCGGCCGGCTGAAGGGACGCTGGCGTTCAGCGAGAACGGTGTGATCAGTGGCCTAGAGCGCTTCCGCGGGTTGTCGCGCGAGAGCATCGCCGACTTGATTTCCAAGGCCGTCGACGCAAACCGCATCGACCTTTATCTGCAACCCATCGTCACGCTTCCGCAGCGTAAGGTGCGCTATTACGAAGCCATGTCGCGCCTGCGCACCGAAGACGGCGACGTCATTCCCGCCGTCGACTTTGTCGACGTCGCCGAGAGCATCGGCCTGATGCCAAAGATCGACAATCTCGCCGTGTTCCGCTGCGTGCAGGTGACAAGGCGCCTGCTGCTGAAAAGCCGCGATGTCGGGCTGTTTTGTAACCTCAGTGCCGCGACGCTGACCGATGCGCTGATGTTTCGGCAATTCCTGGACTTCATGGATGCCAATCGCGCGCTTGCGTCCTCGCTGATGTTCGAATTCACGCAAGAAGCTTATCGCAGCTTCGGACCGATCGAGCACGAAAGCCTGGCTGCGCTTGCCCAGCGCGGGTTCCGCTTTTCCATGGACCATGTGACTGACCTGCACGTGGAACCGAATGAACTGGCCGACCGCTCGTTCCGCTTCCTGAAGGTGCCGGCAAAACTGCTGTTCAACAAGGTGGCAGCGACACAGAATGACATCGATCCGGAAGACCTCGCCGACCTGTTGGCGCGTTCCGGCATCGACCTGATAGCTGAGCGGATAGAGACCGAGACGACGGTTGTCGATCTGCTCGACTATGACGTGCGTTTCGGACAGGGCTTCCTGTTCTCGCCGCCACGGCCGGTTCGGGCCGAAGCCCTCCAGGGGACCGCGGCCGGGAATGCAAAACCGGATATCGATGAGAGTCCGGGCGCTTTACTGGCTGCCAGCTGACATCTTCCTTTCGGTCATCGATGCGCTACCTTCGCTTCGGCATTGCGGGTTTGCTTGTCTGGCGCAATGACCGAGAAGGTCTGTCATGAGCCCCGCTTCGCCACCCCTGATCCCGAACTTCTCGTCCCTTGCGCCCGCCTATGACGTGCTGCTGTGCGACGTATGGGGCGTCATACACAATGGCCTTGCGGCTTCTCCGCACGCCTGTGACGCTCTGATGCGGATGCGCGCACGTGGGGGTGCAGTGATCTTGGTCACCAATGCGCCGCGCCCGAGCGAGGTCGTGGCGCGTCAGCTGGAGCGGCTGCATGTTCCGCGCGAGACGTATGATGCCATCGTCTCCTCAGGTGATGTCACGCGCGGCGTGATTGAGGAGCGACGCGGTCAAACGCTCTATCACCTCGGCCCCGAGCGCGACCGTTCGATATTCAAGGGGCTCGACGTGCGCTTTGCTCCACCCGAGACCGCCGACTATGTCGTGTGCTCGGGCCTTGAAGACGACGAAGTTGAGACCCCGGACGACTACCGGGCGCGGCTCGAATCCATGCTGGCGCGTAAACTGTTCATGGTGTGCGGCAATCCGGATGTGGTGGTGGAGCGCGGTTCAACGCTGGTCTATTGCGCCGGCGCGATCGCCGACCTCTATGCGACCATGGGCGGCGAGGTGCTTTATGCCGGCAAACCCTACCGGCCGATCTATGACAGGGCTCTGGCAAAGGCGGAATTGGCAGCAGGGCGCAAGATCGCGCTCAGCCGGGTGCTTGCGGTCGGCGACTCCGTGCGCACGGATTTGAAAGGCGCCCGTACGGTCGGTGTTGACTTCCTGTTCGTGACGTCGGGCATTCACGCCGAAGAGCTGGGCAGTCGCGAGCAGCCCGACAGCGCGGCTCTCACGGCAACGTTCACCGCTGCCGGCGGCGTACCAAAAGCTGTGATGCGGGAGTTGAGGTGGTAGTTCTCAGGCTGCCGGAGCGGAGGCTTC
>JBGQLL010000212.1:0-5760 GCA_041500065.1 Pseudolabrys sp. | reverse complement strand
GTTCATCAGCGTCTGGCGCTCACACAGAAAGGTGACGCTGTGGATGTTCTCGTGCTCACTGCCACGCCGATCCCGCGCACGCTCGTCCTTACCTATTTCGGCGATATGGACATTTCCGAACTGCGCGAAAAGCCACCCGGACGTCAGCCAATCGACACCCGTACGATTCCGCTCTCGCGACTGCAGGACGTTGAAGACGCCGCCGGTCGTGCACTCGCCGAAGGTAAGCGCGCCTATTGGGTCTGCCCACTGGTGGACGAGTCCGAAAAGATCGACCTCGCCGCCGCGCAGGCGCGCTTCGAGGAGTTGCGCAAGAAATTTGGTGTCCGGGTCGACCTGGTTCACGGCCGCATGAAGGGAGCCGACAAGGATGCGGCCATGGCTCGCTTCGCCGCGGGTGAAACGCAGGTTCTCGTCGCCACGACCGTTATTGAAGTCGGCGTCGACGTGCCGGAAGCGACCATCATGGTGATAGAGCACGCCGAACGCTTCGGGCTCGCGCAATTGCATCAATTGCGTGGGCGGATCGGGCGCGGATCAGGCGCCTCAACTTGCCTGTTGCTCTATAAAGCTCCGCTTGGTGAAACCGCAAAAGCGCGTTTGGCTATTTTGCGTGAGACGGAAGACGGCTTCCGTATCGCGGAAGAGGACCTGCGCCTGCGCGGCGAAGGCGATGTTCTGGGGACGCGGCAAAGCGGCATGCCCGGTTTTCAGATCGCGCGGCCTGAAGTGCACGGAAAATATCTGGGCGCGGCCCGCGATGACGCAGCGCTCATCCTGACGCGGGATAGCACGCTCTCGACATCGCGTGGCGCGGCGTTGCGCCAAATGCTCTATCTGTTTGGCAAGGACGAAGCGATAAAGTTGATCCGCGCGGGATAGTCTACTCTGCCGCCTCGACTTTGCGTTTGGCGCGCGCTCTTGCCTCTTTCGCCGTGGCAGCAAGTGAAGCCAGTTTTTTCTGCGCCTCCGCGTCCGGCTGCACCATGCCCGCGGAAATCAGGAGCGTCATGGCGTTTTCGACGGTGATGTCCAGTTCGATCAGATCCTTGCGCTTCACGTAAAAGAAAAAACCGGTGGTCGGGTTGGGCGTGCACGGCATGAACGCGGAAACATGCTCGCCTTGCGGCAGTTTCTTCGTGAGATCGGCGCTCGGTGGCTGCGACAAGAACACGAGTGACCACATGCCGGGCCCCGGAAACTCCACCAGAGCGACCTTTCGAAAACTAGAACCGCTCTTCGAGAACAGGCTCTCGAAAATCTGCTTCATCGTCTTGTAGATTGGGCGGACGATCGGCATTTGGCTGAGCAGGCTTTCGCCCAGTTCGACCAACTTGCGCCCGACCAGGTTCGCGGTCAGGAACCCGAGAAGCGTGAGCGCCACGATGGCGATGATGAGGCCGGTCCCCGGAATCGGCCACGGCAGGTAACTCTCTGGCCGATACGCTGGCGGGATAAGCGGCCGCACGAAATCGTCGACCCATGTGACGATCGACCAGATCAACCAGACGGTAATCGCCAGCGGGCCGGCGACCACCAGGCCGGTGAGGAAATAATTGCGGAGGCGGCTCGCGACGCTGGTCTGGGGGCCGACCCTCACCACGTCGGCGGCTATTGCTTCGCCCGGCTTCTCCTCGATTTCTGACATGAGGCCAAGTCTATTCCACGGTGACCGATTTCGCGAGGTTGCGCGGCTGGTCGACATCGGTACCGATAGCAGCAGCCGTATGGTAGGCAATCAACTGCACAGGAATGGCATAAACCAACGGCGTTACCGATGAGGCCATCTCCGGCAGCGACAATGTCTCCACGGACTCGATTGTCGCCTCCTTCGCCCCATGGGGATCGGTCACAAGGATAATCTTACCACCGCGCGCAGCGACCTCCTGCATGTTGGAAACCGTCTTCTCGAACACACGGTCGTAAGGCGCAATCACGATCACCGGCATAACCTCGTCGATCAGCGCAATCGGTCCATGCTTGAGCTCGCCGGCGGCGTAGCCCTCGGCGTGGATATAGGAGATTTCTTTCAGCTTGAGTGCGCCTTCCAGCGCAATCGGAAAGCTCGTTCCGCGGCCGAGATAAAGTACGTCGCGCGCCTTGGCGAGATTTTGCGCGAGTTTCTCGATCTGCGGCTCAAGCGTTAGCGCAGCAGCCATCAGCCTCGGCGTTTCGATCAGCGCACGCACAAGCTTTTGCTCATCGGCCTCTTTCAGTTCGCCCCGCGCGCGCCCCGCGGCGAGCGCAAGACATGCAAGCACTGCGAGCTGGCAGGTAAAGGCCTTGGTGGACGCAACGCCGATCTCGGGGCCCGCCAGCGTCGGCATGACCACGTCGCTTTCACGTGCGATCGTCGATGTCGGCACATTGACCACGGAAAGAATGTGCTGCTTGTTCTCCTTCGCATAACGCAGCGTCGCAAGCGTGTCGGCGGTTTCGCCGGATTGCGAGATAAAGATAGCGAGATCGCCCGGCTCGAGCGGTGCGCCGCGATAGCGGAATTCGGAAGCGATATCGATCTCCACCGGCAACTTTGCGAAGCGCTCGAACCAGTATTTCGCGACCAGTCCCGCATAAAACGCGGTACCGCACGCCGAGATCGAGAGTCGTTTCAGCTTTTTCCAGTCGAACGGGAGCGTCCCCGGCAACGCCACCCGCTCGTTCACCATGTCGATGTAGTGAGCAAGGGTGTGGCCGACCACTTCGGGCTGCTCGTGGATTTCCTTGGCCATGAAGTGCTTGTGGTTGCCCTTATCGACCAATTGCGCCGAAGCCGTCGACTTCACGATCGGACGTTCAACCATGCGGCCCTGATCGTCGCGGATCTCGACGCCCTTGCGGGTGAGCACCGCCCAGTCGCCGTCTTCGAGATAGCTGAGGGTATCGGTGAACGGCGCCAGCGCGATCGCATCGGAGCCAAGATACATCTCGCCCTTGCCGTAACCGATAGCAAGCGGAGAACCCTTGCGCGCGCCGATCAACAGATCGTCCTTGCCGGTGAAAAGAAAGGCGAGCGCAAACGCGCCGCGTAATTGTTTCAGCGCTGCGGCCACCGCATCGGCGGGTGACTTGCCGCTCTTCATTTCCTGTGTGACCAGATGCGCGACGGCTTCGGTATCTGTGTCGCTGACGAATTTGCAGCCGCTCTTCGTCAGCCGCTCGCGCAACTCGCGGAAATTCTCGATGATCCCGTTATGCACCACTGCGACAAGATCGGTTGCGTGCGGATGAGCGTTGTCTTCGGTGGGCCGCCCGTGTGTCGCCCAGCGCGTGTGGCCAATGCCGATGTTACCACCGAGCGGTTCACGCTCGAGGCGTGTCTCAAGCGCGCGAAGCTTGCCTTCGGCACGCCGACGGCCGAGCACACCATGGTCGAGTGTGGCGACGCCCGCGGAATCGTAGCCGCGGTATTCGAGGCGCTTGAGCGCATCGACCAGCTGGCCCGCGACCGGCTTGCTCCCCAAAATTCCGACGATCCCGCACATCCGTCTGGATGGCCCCTTTGCCCATCACTTATGGTTTAGCCGTCGCCAGCTGGCTCAAGGAAATCACAACGCATTTCGGCGTGTGACAAGAGTCGCTTTGGCGCGCCCGCGCTCAGGACGACTTTTTCGGCTTCTTTCCGGACAGGTTCTTGCCCAAAGCTTTCACCTGCCGCAAGCGTTTTGCCCAACCTTCCTTAACCACCTGTTTGGCACGTGCAATCGCCAGCGCCCCGGCCGGAACGTCTTCAGTCACCACCGTTCCGGCGCCGATATAGGCGCCGTCACCGACTTTAACTGGAGCGACCAGCGCGGAGTTCGAACCAATGAAAACACTTTTGCCGATCTCGGTGCGATGTTTGGTATCGCCGTCATAATTGCATGTGATTGTACCGGCACCGATATTGGCGCCCTCGCCCACCCGTGCGTCGCCAATATAGGTAAGATGATTGGCCTTGGCGCCCGCTTCAATCTTGGAAGCTTTGACTTCCACAAAATTGCCAATGCGCACGTCCTTACCGAGGTCCGCGCCAGGTCGTAGCCGCGCGAACGGGCCAACGCGCGCACCTTTGCCGATATGCGCACCTTCCATATACGAAAATGATTTGATCGTTGCGCCTTCCTCGACCGTAACACCCTGTCCAATGACCACGTTCGGCTCGATAGTCACATCTTTGCCCAATTTTGTGTCGGCCGACAGAAATACTGTTTCTGGAGCGATCATGGTCACCCCGGCTTCCATCGCCGCCGCGCGCAGGCGCTGCTGCAGAATGGCTTCGGTTTGGGCAAGCTGCGCCTTGGTATTAATGCCACTCACGTCATCCTCCGAGGTTTCGATCGCGACCGCTTTCAAACCCATATCCCGGGCAATGGCAACCGCATCAGTAAGATAGAATTCAGCCTTGGCGTTTGCATTGCCGATGCGGTCAAGGATGGCGAGTGCATGCGTGCCGGCCAACGCCATTAGACCACCATTGCAGAAGTCTATCTTGCGCTCCTCCGGAGTGGCATCGCGCTCTTCGCGAATGGCGACCAGATCCGATCCTCGCATCAGGAGTCGACCGTAGCCGTGCGGATTAATCGGCCTGAAACCGAGGACCGCAACTGCAGCTCCGTTCGAAAGTGCTGTACGCAACTTCGCCAACGTTTGTGCGCGTACCAGAGGCGTGTCGGCGAAGATAACCAGAATATCGTCGGCGCCTTTCGTGATTACCTTGCGCGCCGATAGGACAGCGTGGGCGGTGCCGAGCCGCTCGCGCTGCTCGAAGATGTGTACCTTCGGTGCAAGCTTCCGTGCTTCCAATGCCACCGCATCATGGTGGGGCCCGATCACGACCGCCAAATCACCGCTTCCTGCAACGCCCGCTGTCGTCAATACATGAGCAAGCAAAGAACGCCCGCCTAGCGCATGCAATGCTTTCGGCGTGCGAGACCGCATGCGCGTGCCTTCGCCGGCCGCGAGTACGATCGCAAGGCATGTTCGACCAGACATTAAGGTGAGGCTCTGGCTTTTCCCGGGGTTCGCCGCATCCCATAGCTCAGCCGGCCGACGGGCAAAAGGCCGGCACAAAAATCCTTTCGAACCAAGGTGAAAGCGAGATTTGCCGGATTCTGCTAATGTTTTCAATGATTCGCCCATCGAGGAGCCCATGGCGATCGACCAGACGCCGCTGGAATCCGACTTGCGCGACCCTCGCAGACGCCGCCGCGAATTTAACGCGCTTCTGTGGCTATGCGGTTGGGGTGGCCTCACGGCCGTCGCCCTGACAATTCTTGCGATTACAACCCAGACTGAAACCGCGAACGAACGCCTGCGGCGCATCTTCGCTATCAACGAGTCGTCTGCGATCGCGCGAATGCCACCGCGCGTGTCACAGCTGGAGTCCCAAACGCAGCTTCTGGCCGCACAGGTACGCGGGCTGATCGTGGAACGCGATCGACTGGTTGGACGGATCGCGCTGCTCGAAAGCAGCCTCGACGACCTGACCGGGACCGTCAAAAAACAGGCAGCTGCGCAAGCGGCTGCGACGACGGCCGCCCTCGCTGCCAAAGCGACGCCTCCGGCTCCCGGCGCCCCAACGACAGCCGTACCATCAATTCCGGCCAGTGCGACAACCACCACGACCACCGGCTCGATTGCAGCCGCCATGCCTCCGCCAAAAGCTGACACCGTAACCACACAATCGATCCCGCTGCCGCAAGCTCGCGTTGCGGCTGTGCCGGCTGCCGACGCTGACTCGCTACCTACCAAACAAAGCGAATTCGGGCTGGATCTCGG
>JBGQLL010000211.1:0-5823 GCA_041500065.1 Pseudolabrys sp. | reverse complement strand
TATTTGCCCGAGGTGATGTCGACCTGGCCGCCGCCGAAGCTGACGGCGTAGAGGCCATTTTTCACCGAAGCGATGATCTCCTTCGGGTCGTGAGTACCGGCGAGCATGTAGGTGTTCGTCATCCGCGGCATCGGCACATGCGCGTGCGATTCGCGCCTGCCGTTTCCGGTCGGATTCATGCCCATCAGTCGCGCGTTTTGCCGGTCTTGCATGTAGCCAACCAAAATCCCGTCCTCGATCAACACGGTCCGGTTGGTCGGCGTGCCCTCATCGTCGATAGACAGGGACCCGCGGCGCGCCTGTATCGTGCCGTCATCAACGACGGTAACGCCCTTCGCCGCCACCTGCTGGCCCATCAGCCCGGCAAAGGCCGAGGTTTTTTTGCGGTTGAAGTCGCCTTCGAGGCCGTGGCCGATTGCTTCATGCAGCATCACGCCGGGCCAGCCGCAGCCGAGCACGACATCCATTTCGCCGGCAGGAGCCGGAACAGCCTGAAGGTTCACCAACGCTTGCCGGATCGCTTCATCGACCGCGCCCTGCCAGGCGTGCGGGTCGATGAGCCGGTGAAAGCTTTCACGCCCGCCGAATCCGTAACTGCCTGACTCTTGTCTGTCGCCATCGCCAGCGACCACAGCAACATTGAGTCGCACCATCGGGCGAATGTCGCGGTAGGATTCTCCATCGGCACGCAAGATTTCCACTACCTGCCAGGTGGCTGCGACGCTCGCGGTGACTTGCCGCACCCGCGCATCTTTTTCACGCGCGTAGGCATCCATTGATTCCAGTAACTTCACTTTGGCGTCGAACGCAGGCGAGCCAAGCGGGTTCTCGTCGCTATAAAGCTTGCGGTTGGTTCGGCTTGGTGCCTCAGCATAAGTTCCGCTGTGGCCGCCCTTGACGGCGCGCACTGCCTCGGCCGCGCGAGTGATTGCTGCTTCAGACACGTCCGAGGCGTGGGCATAGCCGACGGCTTCGTCCTTTACCGCCCGCAAGCCGAACCCCTGGACCGTATCGTAGGTCGCTTGCTTTAGCCGGCCGTTGTCGAAAGTCAGCGCCTCAGCCTGGCGATATTCGAGGAACAGTTCGCCGTCATCGGCGCCGTCGAGCCCGTGCCCGATGAGCTGACGTACCTTGCCGCGATCGAGCCCGGCGCGGTCGAGAAGGGAGGAAATAGCTGCGTTCATAAAGCGGCTCCAGGCTGACCTTTGCCACATCAGATAAGGCGACCGTGGCGATTCGGCGAGGGCCGATTCAAGTGTCTTAACGCACGCCCGCCATTCAGTTAAAAATGGCGGGAGGACACAAAATGCAATCGTAGTGTGGGGGTAACGTGGTGCGATTTCGACGTTTGCTGACGGGATTGTGTTTTGCGGCTTCATCCGTGTTCGTGGGTCCAGCGGTCGCCGACACCGTCAAGATCGTCGTTCCTTTCGCTGCGGGAGGTCCTGTTGATCAGCTCGCGCGCATCCTCGCCTCCGAGCTAGGACCCAGGCTCGACGCCAATGTGATTGTCGAAAATCGTGGCGGCGCTGGCGGTGCAATTGCGTCTGAAATGGTCGCGCGGTCAGTGCCCGACGGCAATACCATGCTGCTGGCAAGTCTTGGATCTCAGGTGCTGAGCCCGATCCTCAAACCGCCGGCGGGCTACGATCCGATCAAGGGATTCGAGCCGGTCATGTTGGTCGGCCTGGTGCCGTCCCTGATCGTGACAAGTCCGAAACTCGACGTGTCGTCGCTGAAGGATCTCATTGCCAAAGCGAGGCAGCAGAAGCTGGTTTACGGCTCAGCGGGGCCGGGCACGACGATGAATATTGCCGTCGAGATGCTCAATTCCGCGGCCGGGATAAAGATCTCCCACGTTCCGTATCGTGGTGCCGCGCCGGCAATCAACGATCTTCTCGGCGGCCATGTCGACACAATCAACGCCGACTTGCCGGTTCTGTTGCCGCTGGTGCAAGCGGGATCGGTGAAACCGCTAGCGCTGTTCGCCACCGAGCGTTCGCCATTGTTACCGGATTTGCCGACGACAACGGAGCTCGGCCTGTCGAGCGTGATCATGGAAAACTGGTATGGCGTCTTTCTTCCTGCCGGCACGCCGCCGCAAGCGCGCGAAAAGCTGGAGAAAGCGCTCTTTGCCGTCGTTAATACGCCCTCGATTCAGGAACGCTTTGCTGCCAACGGCATGCACGGGACGCTTGGAAGCAAAGACTTCGAAGCGAGGCTGGCCAAGGAGTTCGCTGACTGGCCGGACACGATCAAAAAGCTCGGGATCACCGCCGAGTAGCTCTAGCGGCTCTTGGGAAGAAGTTCCGGCACGGGCGCGCCCGAAGCGATTTTGGCTTGCCGTGCCTCTTCGTTTGTGGCGATGCGTTGCGCGCGTTCGAGCACCTCAGCCGCACGTTCGCGTGGGATAAAACAGACACCGACTTCATCCGCCAGAACAAGATCGCCTGGATCGACCGTCACGCCGCAAATAGAAACCGGTTGGTTGACCGCGACCGTTTCAATGCGCCATTTCCCCGTGATCGGGCTCACGCTCCGCGACCAGATCGCGTAGCCAATCTCCCGTGAATGGTCGACGTCGCGCACAGCGCCATCGACGATGGCGCCAAGCTCGCCTTGCCGCCGCCCGATGCTGGCCGAGATACTTCCCATGTTGGAAATCTGGTCGACCCCTTGCAGCACGAGGATGTCACCCGGCTCCGCCAGATTGTGCGCTTCGATCTCGGCCAGCATGGACACACCGGTTTTGACCGCGTCGGCTACCTGCGTGTTCGTAAGGACATTACGAACCGTGAGCGCGCGGCCAACAATCCGCGCCTTCGGATCGGTTGGACGAAGCAAGGCAGCCGGCACAACACCTACAATACCGAGTTCGTCCATTGCATCGGACGACATGCCGGTGAGATCAGGCAACGCGCGGTAGCCGTCGCGAATGTCAGGCGGTAACGCGGGCAGCTCCATCATGCCGATTGCGCCGGCGCGAAGTTTGCCCAAGGATTTTTTCATCGCCGGTTGGGCTAGGGCAGCTTGTCGTAGCCTTCGCCAAAACCGGCGAGGCTCATCGGAAAGCCAATACCTTCCTCCGGAGTTTGGAAGATAATGAAAGTCGCACTCTTCCCGGTGCGCAGCTTCTTAAGCAATTCATCGTCCATAACGACTTCGGCAATGCAGCCATTCGGCAGACAACGCACGAAGCCGGCCCGCCCAATATCGGCTTGATCGATCTTGAGCCCGAGGCCCGACGGCAGCAACACGCCGAGCGGCGCCACTACGCGCATCAGCCGGCTCTTGAGGTCGGCGGTCTTGAGCACGATTACGGTCAAGCCGACATTGGCGCGATCCTCCGCCGTCACGCTCTGGATCAGCGCGCATTGTTCGGCCTTGGCGCCCGGTGGCGTATCGCAGCGAATCTGCCAGTCCTTGTGCACAGACTTGACGGCACCCTGAGCCAGGGCGCTCTCAACAGGCGCGAGCGCCAGCAGGGCAACCAGCAATATCGCCGCACACCACGTCGCGCCGGTTACGGTCTGCCTGCCATGCTCGAAAATTCCCATCGTTCAATCCCTTGGCGTCCCCTTGACATCCCCTTGGCGTCCGATCGCGCCCGTCTTATGCCCCAAAGCGCAGGCGAATCGCAGCCCGGACAGCATTTTATTCATCCCCGTTGGGTCATGCCCGGCTAATCCTGTCAAGCAAAGCATGCCCCGGGGCGGGACCTTCATGGTGCCGATACCGTGCTGGAAAGGCGGGCCTAAAGCTGATTTTGGCTACGCCGTTTGTCGCATGTGGGAGATAATGAGGCGCATTGCGGGAGGGCTGGAATTGTGGTTTGAGAGGCCGGGATTTCCCCCCGTCCCGCCGCACCGCCCAAGCTGCCACGCCCGTGGCAAATGCCGTGCTCAGCGGGCCGCGCCGAACATCATGGCTGTGGTGGGCGGCAAAAAGGGGCCTTACCAAGGCCGATTTTCTCGTCGAAGGAGCGCATCGAACAATGCTGGTGCTCAAGCGGTTGATCGCATTCATCACCATGAGCTTGCCTGTATTTGCAGCAGGGGCGGCGCTTGCCGCGAGCGGCCAACCGGAACCGTGGCAGCTCGGCTTGCAAAAAGGCGCCACTCCGGTGATGGACGACATCATCTGGTTCCACGATTTTCTGCTGTGGGTGATCTCAGCCATCGCTCTTTTCGTTTTGGCGCTGCTTGTCATCGTGGTGGTGAAGTTCAACGCGCGCAGCAATCCGGTGCCTTCACGCACCACTCACAACACCACCATCGAAGTGCTTTGGACTGTGGTTCCGGTCCTCATCCTTGTGACAATCGCGGTGCCCTCATTCCGTTTGCTGTTTTTTCAGCTCAACATGCCGAAAGCTGACGTGACTGTGAAGGCCACCGGCAAGCAGTGGTTCTGGAGCTACAGCTACCCAGACAGCAAATTCGAATTCGATTCGCTTATGGTGCAGGACAAGGACCTCAAGCCCGGTCAGCCGCGGCTGCTCTCGGTGGACAACGAAATGGTGGTGCCGGTGAACAAGGTGGTGCATGTGCTCACCATCGGCGCCGACGTGATTCACTCGTTCGCGGTGCCGGCGTTCGGCATCAAGATCGACGCGATCCCCGGCCGCATCAACGAGACCTGGTTCAAGGCGGAGCGCGAAGGCATTTATTACGGACAGTGCTCAGAGCTTTGCGGCAAAGATCACGCCTTCATGCCGATTATGGTGCGTGTGGTGAGCGAGAAGGACTACACCGCCTGGGTCGAGCAAGCGAAGAAGAAATATGCATCCGACGGCAGCCGCGCGACAGCGGTGGCCGCGGCTGGCGATGCGAACTGACGAATACGCGGGCGACAACGACGAAGTCGAAGGACAATAACGATGGCTAGCAATACTGCTGCTGCACACGGCGCACACGAGGCCCACGAGCACCATCCGACCGGATGGCGGCGCTTTGTGTATTCGACCAATCACAAGGACATCGGAACGATGTATCTGGTGTTCGCGCTGGTTGCCGGCGTGGTCGGGGGGTTGATGTCGATAGCCATCCGGCTTGAGTTGCAGAACCCAGGCATCCAGATTTTTCCGACGCCGCACGAATTCAACGTGTTCGTGACGGCACACGGCTTGATCATGATCTTTTTCATGGTGATGCCGGCGATGATTGGCGGCTTCGGCAATTGGTTCGTTCCGCTGATGATCGGCGCCCCCGACATGGCCTTCCCGCGAATGAACAACATCTCGTTTTGGCTGCTGCCGGCCTCGTTTGCGCTTTTGCTGACGTCGGCGTTCGTCGAAGGTGAGCCAGGCTCCAATGGCGTTGGCGCCGGGTGGACGCTGTATGCGCCGCTATCGACGAGCGGCCATCCCGGGCCTGCGGTCGACTTCGGTATCTTGGCGCTGCATCTGGCCGGCGCCTCATCGATCCTCGGCGCCATCAACTTCATCACCACCATATTCAATATGCGCGCGCCTGGCATGACGTTGCACAAGATGCCGCTGTTCGTGTGGTCGATCCTGGTGACGGTCTTTCTGCTGCTCCTGGCGCTACCCGTGCTTGCAGGCGCCATCACGATGCTGCTGACCGATCGTAATTTCGGCACGACCTTCTTCTCGGCCGAAGGCGGCGGCGATCCGATCCTGTACCAGCATCTGTTCTGGTTCTTCGGCCACCCGGAAGTGTACATCCTGATCGTCCCCGGCTTTGGCATGATCAGCCAGGTAGTTTCCACATTCTCCAGGAAGCCCGTGTTCGGCTATCTCGGCATGGCCTACGCCATGGTCGCGATCGGGTTCATCGGCTTCGTGGTGTGGGCGCACCACATGTA
>JBGQLL010000210.1:0-5829 GCA_041500065.1 Pseudolabrys sp. | reverse complement strand
GCTGGCCGGCGACGTAAGAGACCTTGAACGGTTCGTAGTCCATGCAGACATGATTGGTCGGCACGTAGAACAATTTGGTCTGTGGTGAGTAAGCTGCAGGTTGCTCGTCCTTACTGCCCAGAGCAGCCGGGCAGATGCCCTTGCTGTTGTGGTCTTCGCCATTCTGTTCAGTTGAGTATTGCGACACGACCAGTGGGCGACCGTAAGTCTTCGAATTCTTGTCCATGTCCACTTTGGTTGCCCAATTGACCTTTGGGTCGAATTTCTCGACGACCAGCAAGGCTCCATTTGTGCGATCGAGCGTGTAGCCAAATCCATTACGGTCAAAGTGGACGAGTGCTTTATGGGTGGTGCCGCCGACATCGACGTCGGCGAGGATCATCTCGTTGACGCCGTCAAAATCCCACTCATCGTGGGGGGTCATTTGATAAACCCACTTGGCCATCCCAGTGTCGGGATCACGGGCGAAGATTGTCATTGACCATTTGTTATCGCCCGGCCTCTGTTTGGGGTTCCAAGTCGAGGGATTGCCCGAGCCGTAATAGATAAGGTTCAGCTGTGGGTCATAGGAGATCCAGCCCCATGTGCAACCACCGCCGATCTTCCATTGATCGCCCTGCCAAGTCTTGAGACTAGAGTCGGGGCCAATCGGTTTGCCGTGCTCGGTAGTCTTCTGAGGATCAACCAGGAGCTGATCGTCTGGCCCCTCCGAATACGCCTTCCACGCAAGCTTGCCATCGCTGACATTGTAGGCGGTCATGCGGCATTGCACGCCGAATTCGCCGCCGGATATACCGACCAAAACTTTGTCCTTGACGATAAGCGGCGCGGACGTGCCGGTCTCGCCCTTTTTGGGATCGCCGTTTGCAACTTGCCACAGCACTTTACCGGTCTTGGCATCCAGCGCGACCAGCGTAGTGTCAGCCTGATTGAGGAAAATCTTGCCATCCGAGTACGCCAGGCCGCGGTTGACCGTATCGCAGCACATCACGGGAATGACGTTCGGATCCTGTCTTGGTTCGTATTTCCAGAGAATCTTGCCATCTTGGTTGAGATCGAGCGCGAAAACTGGGTTTGGGAATGGCCCATGCACATACATTACGTCGCCGACGACCAAGGGCCCACCCTCGTGGCCGCGCAACACGCCAGTCGAGAAGGTCCACGCAGCTTGAAGTTTGCCGACGTTAGCCGCCGTGATCTGCTTAAGTTCCGAGTAGCGCGTGTTTGCGTAGTCCCCCGCAGGCATCACCCAATCTTTTGGGTTCTGCGACATCTTTTGCAATTGATCATTGGCGCTCGCTGAAGAAGCAACTAAGGCGGCCGCGGCCCCGATACATCCGGTTAACAGCAGATAACGCATCCGTGTCCTCCCTGCGAAATTGTCGCGGGTTGACCGACGTAACAGCACTTTCGTGCCGCATTCGGCACCCGTGCATTTGGGAAGCGCTTCCGGCAGCGTGTCACAGCGTAGCGTGGCATCAGGGGGCATTTTTCAAGATGCCCCGCCTAGCTTACGAAAAGCGCCAGCATTCCCGTTCGACTGACGCCCTTTGAAGCCGGAACCGATAAGAAGTCTATGCTTGCCTTTCGCGGGCCGCAACAAAAACCTATACGCGAAACGTCGATGTAAGTGGCGAAAATTGACGGCGCTACTGACTAGAAGCACCGCACCTCTGCTTCGGCTTGCGCTTGCCGCAAATTTTTTACTGCCTCTTTGGCCGGCTCGGGCGATCGAAACATGGTGCCAAAGGGGCCCGGAACTTGCGCGAGGCTTAGCACCGTCTGCGCCGCAACATAACGATCGTAAGGTAGCAGCGTGGCGATTAGGTCGATCGAGCAGGAGCACTGCCGCAATGCGAGTTGCGTGTCCCCGTGGGTCTTCATGCACGCAAAAACGTAGTCAGCCCGCGCCTCAGTCGGGTAGTCGTTGAGTTGCGCCGACGTCGCGGGCGTTCCGTGCGCAGCCATGGTGAACGTCAGCGCAAAACTAGTGCCCCAAATACCTCCGAACCATCTCATCGTTGCGGATCCCTTGGATTACCGAATGGGGCTGCCAGTAGAGCAATGATAGTGCTTGATGTAGGTGACTCAAGGCCATTGCGCTGCTGTGATCGGGAGCCGTGCCGAAGGCCGCTTGTCAGCGTCAGCGCAAATACGCTCCTATAACTGCGGGAACGCATTTCTTGCTTGCGACTTTGAAGTCTCTGGTAAAACGCTTCGCTTCCCAGAATACGCCATGTTGAATTTGCGCATCGTCATCAGCTGCCTGTGTGTCGGCGCCGCTTTCTGCTTTGCAGCGGACTGCGCATCGGCCGATTTGATCCGTGTGGCGGTTCAGAGAACCGGGACGGTGTCCTGGGAACTCGACGTGATGCGCGCGCACCAGCTGGACAAACAGACCGGAGTCACCGTCGAGACACTGGAATTGGCAAGCCCCGAGGCTGGCAAGGTCGCGCTACGCGGCGGCTCCGTTGACGTCATCGCCGCCGACTGGTTGTGGGTTTCCCGCGAGCGCGAACTCGGCGCCAAGCTCGTTTTCTATCCTTTTTCGACCGCGCTCGGCGCTGTGATGGTGCCTGAGAATTCATCGATCAAAACGCTCGCCGATCTTCAAGGCAGAACGCTGGCGGTCGCCGGAGGCCCAATTGATAAGAGCTGGCTTCTCTTGCAGGCCGCGACAAAGCAGCAGGGCGTTGATCTTCGCACACAGGCAGATGTGGTATACGGCTCGCCAGCGTTGCTGGCAGGCAAAATGCTACGGGGCGATTTTGATGCGATGCTCAATTATTGGAATTTTTCTACGCATCTGGAAACGCGCGGTTTCCGCCGACTCGTCAGCATAGACGACTTGCTACCAAATTTCGGCGTTACCGGTCCGCTGTCGATGATCGGTTATGTCTTCGATGAAACATGGGCGGCGGCGCACCGCCAGACAATCACCCGCTTTCTCGATGTCACCCAGAAGGCCAAGGAGATCCTGCTGAGATCGGATGCCGAATGGGAGCGGATCGCGCCGCTGGTCGGCGCGCGCGAAGCCGCCGCCCTCAAGGTCTACCGCGACCGCTATCGCCAGGGCATTCCGCGCCGCTCGCTCGACTCCGAGGAGAAAGACGCAAGCGCACTTTATCGCGTGCTGCTGAGGCTCGGCGGTCCAGCATTGGTCGGGCAGAGTGAAGAACTTGCGCCCGGGACCTTCTACCGACCAAGCGTTGCGAACTAACTATGGTGCGGCTCATCTCACTCACACTGTTCCTTGCAATCTGGTGGGTCGCCTCGCTATTCGCGGGACCGCAGATGCTTCCGGGACCGGAAAAAGTGTTGAGCGCCATCGCTGCGCAGGCGCATACCGGCGACCTATTCTTTCAAGTCGGTGTGACGCTGACACGGGTTCTTGCCGCTTTCACGATTGCCATGATAGCTGGCACCGCGATTGGACTGCTGATGGGCCGAGTAAAGGTCGCCGACCGGATCGGCGATCCCTGGCTCATCGTGTTACTCAATTTGCCGGCGCTGGTCATTATCGTGCTCGCTTTTGTCTGGGGCGGGCTCACAGAGATCGCGGGCGTGCTGGCGGTCGCAATCAACAAAGTGCCGAACACCGTGGTCACTGTGCGCGAAGGTGCCCGCGCTCTCGATACCAGCCTCGATGAAATGGCGCGCGTCTTCGCTCTGCCACGACGAAAGTTCTTGTGGCACGTCGTTTTACCGCAACTCGCGCCTTATCTCGCTGCA
This sequence comes from Pseudolabrys sp., assembly GCA_041500065.1. Lineage (GTDB taxonomy): Bacteria > Pseudomonadota > Alphaproteobacteria > Rhizobiales > Xanthobacteraceae > Pseudolabrys. Next base: position 2,097 of record JBGQLL010000210.1, on the reverse strand, counting down.
GCGGGGCGTTCCGGCCTTTCGTTGGTCTGGAAGATCGTACTCATCGTCGAACTACTTGGGCGTCCTAATGGCATAGGATTTCAAATCGGCGTAGCGTTCCAGCTATTTGACGTGACGCTTATTCTTGCTTATGCGCTCGCATTCGTCGCCGTCATTCTCGTTATCGAAACCGCAGTGGTGCAACCCATTGAACGACGTGCGTCCCGCTGGCGAATTCGGACAACTTGAGGTCCGCATTGCGCGTAAGGCATTCACGGCGGCGTCAGGCGAGCGTTTCGACGTTCTGCGCGATATCTGTTTCAAGCTAGGACGCAGCGAAGTCGGCGCTATCGTCGGTCCTTCCGGCTGCGGCAAGACTACGATACTTCGCATCATTGCGGGGCTTGATACTGATTTTATAGGAACGGTAGAGCGTCGGTTATCGGGTAGACTCGGCATGGTCTTCCAGGAACCACGCTTGCTTCCTTGGCGGAGTGTCGAGGATAACGTGCGCATCGTCGCGCCAGGCATCGCCCCTGAGGCGCTGACGTCTTTGTTCAAAGATTTAGATCTCGAGGCGCATCGGTCGCACTATCCCGGCGAGCTTTCGCTCGGGCTTGCGCGCCGCGTCGCGCTGGCGCGAGCACTCGCCGTCGACCCGGATTTACTCCTGCTCGACGAACCGCTCGTGTCCCTTGATGAAACCTTGGCAGAACGTTTGCGGGCGCAACTCGCGGCCTTAATAGAAAGCCGTCCAATTACGACGCTGCTGGTAACCCATGATCTTCAAGAGGCTGTCCGTCTCGCTGACCGGATCTTCCTGCTATCGCCGCGCCCCGCGCAGATCGTTGCCGAGTTCCCACTTACGACACCGCGGTCTGCTCGTTCCGAGCGGGAGATCGCCACAATTACCGGCGAGGTCACAAGCCGAATAAACGGTCGCGTCGCGCGTGTAGGTCCGGTCACTAAGCATGACGTTACTGATCTTTGACTGCGACGGCGTTTTGGTTGATTCCGAGCTGCTCGCCAATGCGGCGATAGCTGAGCTGATGAGCACGCTCGGCCACCCGATGACAACACGGCAAGCGCTCCAGATCTTCAATGGGCTCCGGCTGCAGGATGTGCTGGCATCAGCCGAGGCACTCTTGTCCTTGCCAATACCCGCCGATCTGGGGGTAGCGGCAGGGCAGCGGCTATTGGAACGTTTACGGCTGGAACTTAAGCCGGTCAAAGGCGTTCACGAGGCCCTTGGCTTGTTGCCGTACCCACGCTGTGTTGCATCTTCTTCCGCGCGAGAGAGGCTTGATCTCTCGCTCGAAGTTACGGGTCTTGAGGGACTGTTCGGGGACGGTGTCTTCAGCGCCGATCAAGTCGAGCACGGCAAGCCCGCGCCCGATCTTTACCTGCTCGCCGCCCGTTCGTTCGCAGTGGCACCCGCTAACTGCATTGTGATTGAGGATTCGACGCTCGGCATTCGAGCCGCGGTTGCGGCGGGCATGAAGACGATAGGTTTTGCCGGCGCAAGCCATGCGACCGCCGAGCTCGGCCAGCAGCTTAAGATGGCCGGCGCTAATATCGTGATCGCGGCGATGTCCGATCTGCCGAGCGCCGTAGAAGGTCTCGTAACAGCGCGCGTTTAGCGGTGAGTCAGAGCGAGACTTGCGCTTCGCGCGACCAAGGAGCAAATATTTGCCCCGAGATCCCTTGGATGCGAAAACGCATGCCGGGTAGGTCAATCGCCATACTGACGCTTTGCGTATGTGCCGTCGCGCTGCCCGCGACAGCACAGGATATGATGCGCTATGTCGATCTGAATTCGCCGGACATGACCACGGCAGAGATGACCCGCGCCGAGGTCGCCGCCATGGCCGCGGCCGCTACGCCCGGCCATCCCGCCGACTTTACTGGCAAGAAGTTGTCGGGGCTCGATCTCTCCGGCCTCGATCTCTCCGCCGTCGTTTTTCGCGCCGCGCGACTCAATAAGACCAAGCTTGTCGGCGCAAAGCTCGACCACGCCATCCTCGACCAGGCCTGGCTTCTGGAGGCGGACCTCACTCGGGCAAGCCTGCAACATGCCAATATTTTTGCCGCGCAAATGTTGCGCGCCCGACTTGACGG
>JBGQLL010000209.1:0-5902 GCA_041500065.1 Pseudolabrys sp. | reverse complement strand
GGCCGGCACTCCATTCAAACAGGTTGCGGGTGAAGCTGGTCTTAAGGTTGAGACAGCCGCCGATCTTCAACGCGGCAAGCAGGGTGGTTTTGTGCCGGCGAAAGTGGTCGAAGCAGTATTCCGCACGCCCAAGGGAGTCGCGGGCAGCGTAGAAGGCGACAAAGAAACCGATCGCTTTGTATTTCGAGTTACTGACGTCGTCGACCCTACGCTTGATGCGAATTCGGCGGAAGGCAAGGCCATCGCTGACGCGCTGAAAAACGCCTATTCAGAAGACATTCTCACCGAATATATCGTGCGGCTGGAAAATGATTTCGGCGTCTCCGTCAATCAGGCGGCATTGAATCAGGTCATTGGCGGCGGCGCCCAGCAATAGTCAACGCAATGCAGATCGAGCCGTCGGAGACCGCCTTTTCCGAACGCTATGGGCGGAACGAACCGCAGGTGGTGTGGACCACCTTGATCGCCGACCTTGAGACACCGGTCTCTGCTTTTCTCAAGCTTGGCGGCAAGGCCATGAGCTTTTTGCTCGAGTCGGTGGAAGGCGGCGCCGTACGCGGCCGCTATTCCATTATCGGACTCGAGCCGGATTTGATCTGGCGCTCAAACGAAGGCAAGGCCGAAATTAATCGTTCGGCACGCACCAAGACCGACGCATTTACGCCCTGCACCGAAGCCCCGCTGCAAGCGCTGCGCACGTTGATCGCAGAAAGCACGATCGCACTGCCTGAGAGTTTGCCCCCGATGGCGGCCGGCGTTTTCGGCTATCTCGGCTATGACATGGTGCGGCTGATGGAGAAATTGCCGCCCTCAAATCCCGACCCGATCGGGATCCCCGATGCGATACTGGTTCGCCCGACGATCATCGTCGTTTTCGACGCCGTGAAGGACTCGATTGCGGTCGTCACGCCGGTGCGGCCCGAAAAAGGCGTTGACGCAAAGGCGGCACGTGCACGAGCTGCTGAAAGACTTGCCCGCGTGGTCGAAAACCTCGATGTCCCGCCGGACAAATCGCAGTCGGAATATGACCACGGGCCGATCGACATTCCGGCAAAATCGAATACCGCGCCCGAAGAATTCAAGACCATGGTGCGCAAGGCGAAGGAGTACATCGTCGCTGGCGATGCCTTCCAGATTGTGTTGGCACAACGCTTCCAGGCGCCGTTCACCTTGCCGCCGTTCTCGCTCTATCGCGCGCTTCGGCGAACCAACCCGTCCCCCTATCTCTATTTTCTGGACTTTGGCGGCTTCGCAGTCGCGGGATCGAGTCCGGAAATTCTGGTGAAGGTTTCCGACGATGTTGTCACGATCCGTCCAATTGCCGGCACGCGCCATCGCGGCGCCACACTGCACGAAGACAAGGCCCTCGAAAATGAACTGCTGGCAGATCCGAAGGAGCGCGCTGAGCATCTGATGTTGCTTGACCTTGGCCGCAACGATGTCGGTCGTGTCGCCGCCATCGGTACCGTCAAGGTCACCGACCAGTTCTTCATCGAGCGATATAGCCATGTGATGCACATCGTATCGAACGTCGAAGGCAAACTCGCAAAGGGTCGTGACGCACTGGATGCACTCGTCGCGGGCTTTCCCGCCGGTACTGTCTCGGGAGCGCCCAAAGTGCGTGCGATGCAGATTATCAATGAGCTCGAGAAGGAGAAGCGCGGCCTCTATGCCGGCTGCGTCGGCTATTTCTCCGCCGCTGGCGAGATGGATACCTGCATCGTCTTGCGGACTGCGCTGATCAAGGACGGCACCATGTACGTCCAGGCCGGAGCCGGTATCGTCGCCGACAGCAATCCTGAATTTGAGCAACAGGAGTGTATCAACAAGGCGAAAGCCTTGTTTCGCGCAGCGGAAGAGGCTCGCCGCTTCGCCAGCGCCGCCAAACGCGGGCAGTAACCACTGGACAAGCCGGCTGCTTGACCCCCCTCAGGGGGCACCGTAAACCCTTGCTATCGCGGTGGAACATGATCGTCCTGATCGACAACTACGATAGCTTCACCTTCAACCTCTTCCACTATCTGGGAGGGCTTGGAGCCGAGGTTGTCGTGCACCGTAACGACAAGATTTCAGTCGCGGATGTGATGGCGTCAGAGCCGGATGCAATCGTGCTTTCGCCCGGACCTTGCACACCGAACGAAGCCGGCATTTGCCTCGATCTCATCGCCAAAGCATCGCCAACCATTCCGATCCTCGGCGTCTGCCTCGGTCATCAGGCGATTGGCCAAGCCTTTGGCGGCAAGGTCATTCGTGCAACTCCGCTCCACGGAAAAGTGTCCGAGATCAGGCACACGGGCACTGGGGTCTTCCGCGGCATCAACGGACCGCTGAAAGCCACGCGCTATCACTCGCTCGTGGTCGATCGCGCCAGCATGCCACGCGAACTTACCGTCAACGCAGAGACCGCCGATCGATTAGTGATGGGCTTAATGCACAACAGTCTGCCGGTGCACGGCGTCCAATTCCATCCGGAGAGTATCGCTTCCGAACACGGGCATTTAATGCTGAAGAATTTTCTCGATATCGCCGACACCTGGAATGGACAGCGCGGGCGACGTCCGGCGCCCAAGCGCAAAGCGGCAGCACTGCACGCAGCGACCTGAGACCTCCCATGGCCGACGATTTCAAAGCGCTCATCGCCAAGGTCGCGACCGGTGCAAGCCTTACGCGTGAGGAGGCAGCTGGCGCGTTCGACCGGATGATGTCGGGCGAAGCCACGCCATCACAGATGGGCGGGCTGTTAATGGCATTGCGTGTGCGCGGAGAAACCGTCGAAGAAATCACCGGCGCTGTCACCACCATGCGCGCCAAGATGCTCGGCGTGAAGGCGCCGGCCGGCGCGGTCGACGTGGTCGGCACAGGCGGTGATGCGTCCGGCTCCTTCAACATTTCGACTTGTGCCGCGTTTATTGTGGCCGGTGCCGGCGTACCAGTCGCCAAACACGGTAACCGTGCGCTGTCGTCCAAATCAGGTGCGGCCGACGTGCTGCAAGCTCTGGGGGTCAAGATCGAGCTGGATGCAAGTCAGGTCGGGATGTGCATCCGCGATGCCGGGATCGGCTTCATGTTCGCACCCGCGCATCATCCGGCAATGAAGAATGTCGGTCCGACCCGCGTTGAGCTCGGCACCCGCACCATCTTCAACCTGCTCGGACCTCTCTCCAATCCTGCTAGCGTCAAGCGCCAGATGATCGGCACCTTCTCAAAGCAATGGGTGGAGCCGATGGCGCAGGTGCTGAAAAATCTCGGCTCCGAAAGTATTTGGATCGTACACGGGTCCGATGGTCTTGATGAGATCACCACCGCCGGTCCAACGAGCGTGGCTGCGCTTGAGAACGGCAAGATCCGCACCTTCGAGGTGACTCCCGAGGATGCCGGTCTGTCGCGTTCGAAACCCGAAGCGCTGCGTGGTGGCGACGCCGAGCAAAATGCAAAGGCATTGCTCGACGTTCTCAAGGGCAAGCCGGGGGCTTTCCGCGATGTGTCCATCCTGAATGCCGCAGCAGCGCTCATTGTTGCCGGTAAGGCGAAGGACCTTAAGCAAGGTGCAACACTGGCGGCCAAATCGATCGAAACCGGCGAAGCGGAGGGTCGGCTCGACCGGCTGATCGCGGTATCGAATGCCGTGGAGGCATAAGCTTGCCGGACATCCTCACCAAGATCGAGTCCTACAAGCGCGAGGAAGTCGCGGCGGCAAAACGCGCGCGTCCACTTGCCGCGCTGGAGAAGGATGCGAAAGCGGCCCCCGCACCGCGAGGCTTCCTCCGTGCCATTGAGCGGCGGATTTCCGGCGGCGACTACGCCCTGATTGCTGAAATCAAGAAAGCAAGTCCGTCAAAGGGTTTGATCCGCGCCGATTTTGATCCGCCCGCGCTCGCCAAGGCATACGAGGCCGGCGGCGCCACCTGCCTCTCGGTACTGACTGACGCGCCCTCGTTCCAGGGCAAGCCCGAATTTCTCCTTGCAGCGCGGAACGCCACCGCGCTGGCAGTCTTGCGGAAGGATTTTATCTACGAGCCGTATCAGGTGGTGGAATCGCGGGCGCTCGGGGCGGACTGCATCCTTATCATCATGGCGGCGGTCGATGACCAGGCAGCACGCCAGATCGAGGTTGCGGCCTTCGCGTATGGGATGGACGTACTGGTTGAAGTTCATGACGAAGTTGAGCTTGCTCGCGCTCTCAAGCTGAAATCTCGGCTGATCGGCATCAACAACCGGGACCTGCGCACATTCAAAACATCACTTGCCGTTAGCGAGCGGTTGACGCCGAAAATCCCATGTGACCGCGTTGTTGTCGCCGAGAGTGGGCTCAATACGCCAGCAGATCTTGCGCGCCTTAATCGTATCGGGATCTCAACATTCCTCATCGGTGAAAGCCTGATGCGGAAACCGGACGTTACGGCCGCAACCCGCGCCTTGCTCGCCCGCGAACCGCGCCGCGCGGTTGCGGAGTAGCACCATGGCACGGCGTAAGAAGCCAGTTTCGCGTCAACAGGAACGCCCCAAGCCGAAAAAGAGGACGGCAGCCCAGACCGTGCCGAGCCGGGAACAATTCGCGCCGACGCCGGCACTATCCCCCCTCACCCACATCGACCAGCGCGGCGAAGCCCGCATGGTCGACGTCACGGAAAAAGGGGCCACCGATAGAGTTGCGATCGCCGAAGGCCGGGTGATCATGCGTAAGGAGACGCTCGACCTGGTGCTCGAAGGCAATGCGATGAAAGGCGATGTGCTCGGTGCTGCTCGACTAGCCGGCATTATGGCCGCCAAGCGCACGCATGGGCTCATTCCGCTCTGTCATCCGCTCCCTCTTACAAAGATCGAAATCGATATCAATCCGGAGCATGCGTTGCCCGGTTTTCTGGTCCATGCGACAGTGAAAGTCACTGCCAAGACCGGCGCCGAGATGGAGGCACTCACCGCAGTCTCGATCGCGTGCCTGACAATCTATGACATGGTCAAGGCAGCGGAACGTGGCGTGCAGATTAGCGGCATCCGCCTTCTGCATAAGAGCGGCGGAAAATCGGGCGAGTGGCGCGCGGAGTCTTAGCCTATGGCCCTCATGCCGGTCGCCGAGGCACTGCAACGGGTGCTGGCTGACGCAAAGCCTCTGCCGGGCGAAACAGTGTCCCTTAACGAGACGCTTGGCCGCGTACTCACAAAAGATGTGACTGCACTTCGCACCCAGCCGCCCGCCGCGGTTTCGGCAATGGACGGATACGCGATTCGCGCAAGCGATGTGGCGACGGCGCCAGTGACTCTTAAAGTTATAGGTGAAGTTGCGGCCGGCCATCCCTTCGCCAAGCAAGTTGCAGGTGGTCAAGCCGTGCGTATTTTCACCGGCGGAGTCATGCCGACGGGTAGCGATACCGTGGTCATCCAGGAGCTCGCGACATCGACCGGCGATTCAGTCACGATCGAGAATCCGACCACCAAGGGGCGCAATGTTCGCGCGCAAGGTATCGACTTCGCGCGTGATCAGGTCCTGTTGCACAAGGGACATCGGCTAACCGATCGCGACCTGATGCTTGCTGCCGCGATGAACCATCCAAGCCTTAGCGTGCATCGGCGACCGAAAGTCGCAGTGCTTGGGACTGGCGACGAGTTGGTCGCGCCAGGGAGCGAGCCCGGCCCGGGTGAAATTGTTTATTCGAATGGCTTTGCGCTTACCGCATTGGCACGCAATGAGGGCGCCGAGGTGCATGATCTTGGCATTGCCCGCGACTCCGTCGAGGACATCGTGTCCGCCGTGCGCCGGGCGCGTAATTGGAACGCGGATATCCTGCTCACATCCGGCGGCGCCTCCGTTGGTGAACATGATCTGGTTCAACGCGCACTGGCCGCCGAGGGCCTCGATCTATCTTTCTGGCGGGTGGCGCTGCGTCCCGGCCGCCCCATGATG
>JBGQLL010000208.1:0-5911 GCA_041500065.1 Pseudolabrys sp. | reverse complement strand
CGCTAGACAGGATCAACGATGCCTTCGACCTGATGCACGACGGGAAATCGATCAGATCAGTGGTCGTATATTAGGCGACCGCAGAGGGCAGCGCCTTACCATCGCAGGCCTCTACGGATCACGATCACACTTCGGTCCGGACCGTCATCGGCAAAGTCTGGCTCGCTCTCATCGTCATCGTCAAAGGTCCGCCGTCCGACTGTGGAGCGCTCGACATCACGCGGATCCGCATCCCTGGTCCACTTGCGTTGCCCCGGTTGCTCTCTCTGCTCGCGGGTCGCCTGCTGCATTGGTGGTTTCTCGCAGAACCGCCGCGAGCCCTCGAATGGCTGATAAGTGCAATCAGATGCACGGAACGATTTGTAGGCATTCGCGCAGGCCTGAACGTCACAGCGATTGTTCGGCATCGCCACCTCTGCTCGCGCAGCGCCCTGTTGCGAACTGTTGACGCCGTTCGTTGCATTCATCGCAGCCATGGACGGTCGCCCGTCGCCTTCGCGCGCAGCAACGCCCGTTGTTTCAACGGCAGATCTTTGCGGCGCTGCTGCGTCCGCTGTATCGGATTGTTGCACATTGGATGCTGAATCAACGGGCGCCGTGTCTGGCTTTTTTGGATAAATCGGACTTAGTGTCGCGTTAGGCCCTTCCGTCTTTGGAACGGGCGCAGCGGCGCTTGCCGTTTGAAGGGCTGGTTTGGGTTGCGGCGGTGGCGAGGTCAACCAATGTACTTCAAGCAAAATGGTGCTGACCGAAACCATAAGAATTGTGAGGTAGACAAGGAACTGCATCGCTCGGCCCGCCTGATTGCATCCGTATCGCAAACGCGGGAATCACCAACCCGGTTCCGCGCAGCAATCGACACAATCTTGGAACCTGGAGCTGAAGCTGAATTGACCGCGCTTTACTTGGTGCAAAGCCTGCGTGGCCCATTGCTCGGCTGATAGGTGCAGTCAGATTCGCGAAACGAACGATAGGCTGCAATACACGCATCGACGTTACAGCTTACCTGCGGCTCCCGCGTGGCGATTGGCTCTTGAGGCGCAACCTGCACTGCCACACCAGACGATGGCGGCAGGTTCGGCGTTGGCGGCGCGACGAGACCCGGCGGGACGATTGGTGCGCCTATGCTCGCTTTTGGCGCCACGGAGGGTGGCGTCGCCGCTATTGGCGGAGGCGCGACTGCCCGCAACCCCGCTTCGGTATCGACCATCGGCGACATCGGCGCTGACAACCGGTCGAGCCCCAGCAATACGCTGCCCAGCGCAATCGCAAGCACGGCACCATAGACCGCAAGCTGCATCGCTTTGCCCTCGGCGCCAGAATAGCACGCAGGAGCCGCCCGGCCATGACGACGCAGCAATACCCGTGCTACACAGCGCCGCCATGGACACCTCCGCCGGAACGACATCGAAAACGCCGTCACTCAAGGACTTTCGCCGCATTGTCGTGAAGGTCGGCTCTTCGCTGCTGGTCGATTCCTCCGCCGGCGATTTGAAACGCGAATGGCTCGCTTCGCTCGCTACCGATATCGCCGGCCTGCACCAGGATAAGCGGGACGTGCTGGTGGTCTCGTCAGGCGCAATCGCACTCGGCCGAGCGGTGCTCAAACTGCCATCGGGCGCGCTTAAGCTGGAGGATAGTCAGGCCGCCGCGGCGGTCGGTCAAATTTCACTCGCGCGCGCCTGGTCAGAAGCGCTCGGCAGCCACGGCCTCACTGCGGGGCAAGTGCTGGTCACATTGGGCGACACGGAAGAGCGCCGTCGCTACCTCAATGCTCGCTCGACCATTGCCAAGCTCCTGGAATGGCGCAGTGTACCTGTGATCAACGAGAACGATACCGTCGCCACCACCGAAATTCGTTATGGCGACAATGACCGTCTCGCTGCCCGCGTCGCCACGATGATGAGCGCTGACCTTCTGATACTGCTCTCGGACGTCGATGGGCTTTACGACAGACCGCCCGGCGGAGCAGACGGCGCAAAGCTGGTGCCTGTGGTGGCACGCATTACTCCCGAGATAGAAGCAATGGCCGGCGCGTCAGGCTCCGAGCTGGCGCGCGGTGGAATGTTGACCAAAATCGAGGCTGGCAAGATCGCGACCACTGCCGGCACCCATATGGTGATCACGTCCGGACGGATACAGCATCCACTGCGAACGATTGGCGCCGCGCGTTGTACCTGGTTCTTGACTCCGGCCAATCCCGTAACCGCACGCAAGAAGTGGATTGCAGGCTCACTCGAGCCGCGCGGCGCCTTGATAATTGACGCAGGCGCCGTGAAGGCGTTGCACGGTGGCAAGAGCCTGCTGCCTGCCGGCGTAATCAAGGTCGAGGGCGCCTTCGGACGCGGCGACGCCGTTGTCGTGCGCGGGCCGGATGGTCACGAGGTTGGGCGCGGGCTCGTTGCTTATGACGCTGAAGATGCCGAGAAGATCAAAGGACGCTCGTCGGCCGACGTGCTGTTGATCCTGGGCTACACGGGCCGCACAGAGATGATCCACCGGGATGATCTCGTATTGGGCGGTGAATAGCGAAGCGCGTGCTTGCTGGAACTCCTCATCCAGCCAGACGTTATGTTGAAGCGACGCGACACAATTGGAAAAGGCGATTGACCGATCGCCCTTTAGCCCCAGCCCATCCGGAGGCTGGGGTTTTCGCATTCGAACTAGGCCATTGGCCGAGTCGGCCATTTGGTCCGCCAGCGGACCTAACGGACCTGCGGGCTCTGCCGCTCGGTCAGTGGCCGAGCGCGGCCTCAGTGGCCGCGCGAAGAACGCGAGCGCCTGATGCGTCGTCCGGCCGGCGGCGATTTAGGGGGCCGGGCCGGGAGTGGAAAGAACGTGCCGTCCGGAAACTCTAGATATCGGCTGAATACCTGGACCTGCCCTTCACCGCCCCGTTTGCCTTCGATCACGAACTTGGTGCCGACCGGAAACCGACTGGGAAGACGGCTTAACCTGGACGCCATGACTGCCTCCTGCAACACCGCGCCACCCTGCCATTGCAATGTGTAGGTCAATTGGTGGGTTGCATGCCCGAAACGGTTATCCACGTTATCCCCAACGCAACCCCTTCCCTGCCGACCTCGCCGACTGACTCCCGGCGTGTTAGGAAAGTGCCTAAGACAAAGCCTTTTTACAGGTATTCAGGAAGAAATGGCCGCGCCGCTCAAAAGTATCGAGGGATCCGGAGATATTGCCGCTTCCATGCGCGAGATCGGCCGCCGTGCCCGCGCGGCCGCGCGGACCCTGGCATTGGCGCCTGCGGAGCAAAAGAACCGGGCCCTCCAGCTCATGGCGGCGGCGATCCGGGCGCAGGTCTCCCCGATTCTGGCCGCCAACGCCGAAGACGTTGCCGAAGCGCGCACCGCTGGAATTACGGGGGCGTTTCTTGACCGGCTCGCGCTTGACCCGGCGCGAGTGGAAGCCATCGCTGCTGGCATCGACGTCGTCCGCGCGCTCAAAGATCCTGTTGGCACCGTTATGGAATCCTGGAGGCGGCCCATTGGCATGCAAATCGATCGTGTCCGGGTACCGCTCGGAGTTATCGGCATCATCTATGAAAGCCGGCCGAATGTGACCGCCGACGCAGGCGTGCTTTGCCTGAAAGCCGGGAACGCCGCAATTCTGCGTGGCGGTTCCGACAGCATGCGTTCAAGCCGCGCCATTCTTGCAGCACTGTCCGAAGGGTTGCGCGCAGCAGGCCTTCCGGAAGGGTCAATTCAGCTCGTACCGACGCGCGATCGCGCAGCCGTCGGCCTGATGCTCGCGGGACTCGACGGCAATATCGACGTCATCGTACCGCGTGGCGGCAAAGGCCTAGTGGCACGGGTTCAGGCGGAAGCACGGGTCCCGGTATTTGCGCACCTTGAAGGTGTCTGCCACGTGTTCGTGCACCGGGCTGCGTCCCTCGACATGGCCAAAAAAATAGTTCTCAACGCCAAGATGCGGCGGACCGGCGTCTGCGGAGCAGCGGAGACCTTGCTGGTCGATCGAGCTTGTGCAGCCACACACCTGAAGCCGCTCACAGACATGCTGATCGAAGCCGGCTGCGAAATTCGCGGAGATAATGTCACGTCAGGCGTGGACAAGCGGGTTAAAGCGGCTACCGAGGACGACTGGGGTACCGAATATCTCGATGCCATCATTGCCGTGAAAGTGGTCGACGATATTTCCGCCGCCATTGAGCATATCGACCGCTATGGATCGCATCACACGGACGCAATCGTTACCGACGACCAAGCAGCGGCTGAAAAGTTCCTTCGCGAGGTCGACTCGGCCATTGTGTTGCACAATGCATCAACCCAATTTGCCGACGGCGGCGAATTCGGCTTCGGTGCAGAGATCGGCATTGCCACCGGACGATTGCACGCTCGGGGGCCCGTTGGCGTCGATCAACTCACCACCTTTAAATACCGCATCCACGGAAGTGGTCAGACTAGGCCGTGAAATCCAAGGCACCCGCCAATTCCGAGCGCCTACTGCCTCCGCACGCGCCCGGCATGAGGATCGGCCTGTTTGGCGGGACCTTCGACCCGCCTCACCAAGCGCATCTCGCGGCCGCCCTGCTCGCCCTCAAGCGGCTTAAGCTCGACCGTGTCTGGTGGTTGGTGACCCCCGGCAATCCGCTCAAGAATACCAGCGACCTCGCGCCGCTACCCAAGCGAATCGCGGCAGCGCGCTCACTCACGCATCACCCGCGCATCGATGTTACGGGCCTCGAAGCTGTCATTAAGACGAGATACACTTACGATACCATATCTTGGTTGCTGGCCCGCTGCCCCGGAGTACGATTCGTCTGGATCATGGGCGCGGATAATTTGCGGAGTTTCCATCGCTGGCAGAAGTGGCGAAAAATAGCGGAACTTGTGCCGATCGTCGTGGTCGACCGCCTAGGCCCAAGTCTTTATGCCGCCGCCAGTCCCGCGGGCAATGTACTTGCTCGCGCCCGCATTCCGGAATACTCCGCCGCCGCACTGCCAGACCGCAAAGCGCCGGTCTGGACCTTTCTCCACGGGCTCAAATCACCATTGTCGTCGACCGCGCTGCGTGTCTTGCGCCGGCGGCGGGGAACTTCCGATCACTCGCGAACTGCGCGATCGGGCAAATCCAAAAGACAGAAAACGAGCACCAGGAAACGTGGAAATAAGACCCCGAAGCGCAAAATGGCTGCGAAGGTCCGCAAACGGCGGACTAGAAAGAAGAGAGCGAGGTAGTTATCTTTCTCAAGACCCCCGGTTTGGGCCGGGGTGAGTGCAACGCATCGAAAGGATCAGAACCCCTGCATACACCTGCACTCTCTCGGGCGCCGCGTCGTAAGCCCGAAATCGTCTCCCGGCAGGCAACTGCCAAGGAGACGCTCCGCACCGTCCTCGCGTGTCTTGACGATATGAAAGCTGAGGACAGCGTCGTTATCGATCTCACCGACAAATCCTCGATCGGCGATTACATGGTCGTGACCAGCGGCCGGTCGCAGCGCCACGTCAGTTCTGTCGCAGACCACTTGATCAAGGACATTGAAGCGGCGGGTTGTCCCCGCGTTCGTGTCGAGGGCATGCGACAAGGCGACTGGGTGTTGATCGACGCCGGCGACGTGATCGTGCACGTCTTTCGGCCGGAAGTTCGTTCCTTCTACAACCTTGAAAAAATGTGGTCGGGAACGGGCAAGGACGTGAGACGCCCAGGCTGATAGTCTAGGTGGCGCGATGCGCATCGTCGTTGCCGCCGTTGGACGCCTGAAACAGGACTCGGAAACCGAGCTCAGCGAGCGCTACCGCAAGCGCGCGGTGCAAACTGGCCGCCAGCTCGGCTTGCGTAATGTCGAAATCATCGAAATCAGGGAGAGCCGTGCCGCCGATGCCGGCAAGCGGATGCTCGAGGAATCAATCGCGCTCGCCAATCTCATTCCGCAAGG
>JBGQLL010000207.1:0-5915 GCA_041500065.1 Pseudolabrys sp. | reverse complement strand
CTTGGCGACAACGTAACCACCAACAGGCGCTTTGGGGCCAACGAAACGTGGGCCGTCGCCCGCGTTCAGCTTTTGCGGGCCTGATCCGCGAGTTGTTTAAGTACCGCGCGCAACGGCCCGGGCGCGGTAACGCGCTGCGGGAAAGGCAACCGCAGCGCCGTTCGTTCCCATTGCAATTCAAGGCCCTCGGGATCGATGCCGACGCAACGCCAATCACCGTCGGGAGCGCCGAGCAGCTTGGTGGCATAGAGCCGGCACGCGTCAGCGTGGTCCGCATTCATATGCTCGATTGCTTCGGCCTCGGATTCGATGAGCGCCTGGGCATCTGAAACGTCAGTGAGAATATCTTGCGGCTTGAGGTCCACAATACGGCCAAAGCCAGCGACGAGATGCGCGCGCGTGATCTCCATCCGATAAAACGCAAAGTCTGCGAAGCTTACGAATGCTTGGGCTTCGGGGTGGCGCCGCAAATAGGAAGACTCGGACGCAGGTTCGGGAGTCTTGGCGCATGTGCCCATGAGCATGACCCGTGCTCCTTCGAGCGGGTCACCCTCCTTGCGCTCGTCGAGCATCAACGAGACACGCTCATCCGCCATGACGTTCTTCGTGTGCAACGCCAGCGCCGACAGCAGCAGAAGGGGCGCGCCGCTCATCGCTGTCGCAACGTTCACCAGCGAGCAATAGGGGTCACCCGAACCCGGCATCAGGGTGGCAAGAGCGCCCGAACGCCCTTCTCGCATCAGCTTTTTGGCCGCCAGGCCGGCATCGAAGGCTTTATCAGGCATCATTGCAGGTGCTCATATTTTGATGGTGCCGGTCCAACAGTCGGAAGTTTTCGGCCCTTGGGGTTGAAATCGCTACCGAATCACATAGTTGTTGCAAAGAGGCCACATTTCAGACCCTGTTTGTGGGGTTCAAAATGCGCGGGACGTCACGGAAGAGGGGCTCATGCCGACAATCGCTCTCGTCGACGACGACCGCAATATCCTGACCTCTGTATCGATGGCTCTGGAAGCGGAAGGTTACCGTATTATGACGTATACGGACGGCGCCTCGGCGCTGGACGGTTTCAAGACGTCGCCGCCAGATCTCGCCATCCTCGACATCAAGATGCCGCGCATGGATGGCATGGAGACGCTAAGGCGCCTGCGCCAGAAGACCGACATTCCCGTGATCTTTCTGACCTCCAAAGACGAGGAGATCGACGAATTGTTCGGTCTCAAAATGGGCGCCGACGACTTCATCCGCAAACCGTTTTCGCAGCGGCTCCTGGTCGAACGCGTGAAAGCTGTGTTGCGCCGCGCCAGCCCAAAAGACGGCGCCCCACCGAAGGAAATCGATTCTGCCAAGGTGTTGGAGCGCGGCCAACTACGCATGGATCCCGAGCGGCATACCTGCACGTGGAAGGGTGAACCGGTCACCCTCACCGTGACCGAGTTTCTTATCCTTCAGGCGCTCGCGACTCGTCCCGGCGTAGTCAAAAGCCGCAATGCACTCATGGACGCCGCCTACGACGACCAGGTTTACGTCGACGACCGCACGATCGACAGCCACATCAAGCGCCTGCGCAAGAAATTCAAGGTGGTTGACGACGATTTCGAGATGATTGAGACGCTTTATGGCGTCGGTTATCGCTTTAAGGAATGACGAATTCTTAATGTCGCGGCCAACCAGAGCGGCCTGACGAAGGGCCCCCGTTTGCTGTAAAATGTTGGGGTCAGATCGCGCGTGATCCCGGTTTTCGGAAAAGATCATGCGCCAGTGAAGTGGCCCACGGTCAACCCGGCTGGATTGAACGACGTGCTCGATCGAACCGCGGAAATTGTCGCGCAGGACGCCGAAGCCGAACGGCCAGGCGCGGAAAGCGCTCGTCCGGAGCCCAAGCACGGCAGCGCGGTACGTCGCGTGATGCGCTCGGCCTGGCAATTCTTCGTCGCGCAAAGTTTTTCCAGCCTCACGAGACGTATCGTCTTCCTCAATCTCGCCGGTCTGGTCGCGTTGGTCACCGGCGTACTCTACCTTTCGCAGTTCCGCGCGGGATTGATCGACGCGCGCGTGCAGAGCCTGCTGACGCAAAGCGAAATCATCGCCGGCGCGATCGCGGCATCCGCCACGGTCGAAACCGATTCCATTACGATTGATCCCGAGCGGCTGCTGGAATTGCAGGCCGGTGAAAGCTACGGGCCGTCAGACGATTCGCTTTCCGGCATCGAGTTTCCGATCAATCCAGAGCGGGTCGCGCCGCTGCTGCGCCGTCTCGTTTCCCCCACCAAGACGCGGGCGCGCATTTATGACCGCGACGGTGTCCTCATTCTCGACAGCCGTAATCTTTACGGCCGCGGCGACGTGCTGCGCTTCGACCTTCCGCCGCCAAGCGCGGACAAGCCCGGAATCATGGAACGTGCGTTCATCGCGTTGCGCCGGTGGTTCGGTCGCGGTGACCTTCCGCTCTACGACGAGCTCGGACCCGAGAACGGCAAGGGCTATCAGGAAGTCGCACAGGCGCTCAACGGCGCGCACGCAAGCATGGTCCGGGTGAACGACCGCGGCGAAGTAATCGTTTCGGTGGCGGTACCGGTACAGCGCTTCCGCGCTGTGCGCGGCGCGCTAATGCTCTCAACGCAAGGCGCCGACATCGACGACATGGTGGAGGCCGAGCGTCTCGCCATTGTCAAAGTATTCTTGGTAGCGGCCGGCGTTATGGTCGTGCTCTCCATGCTTCTCGCCGGCACTATCGCCGGTCCGGTTCGGCGCCTCGCCGATGGCGCCGAACGCGTCCGTCGCCGAATTCGCACCCGCGTCGAGATTCCCGATTTCACTGGCCGACGGGACGAAATCGGAGAATTGTCCGGTGCGCTGCGCGATATGACCAATGCACTCTACACCCGCATCGAAGCAATCGAGAGCTTCGCCGCTGATGTCGCGCATGAGTTACGCAATCCCCTTACCTCGCTGCGTTCGGCAGTGGAAACGCTGCCGGTTGCCAAGTCGGAGCAAAGCCGCCAGCGCCTGCTTGCAGTGATCGAGCACGATGTTAGGCGGCTCGATCGCCTGATCTCTGATATCTCCGACGCCAGCCGGCTTGATGCCGAACTCCAGCGCCAGGAAGCTGCTCCGGTCGACCTCGCCAAATTGCTCGACGCCCTTGTCAAAGCTGCCAACGAAATACGCACTGATGACGTCAATGTGACGCTCAGCTTCGAAGGCGGGCCGCTGTCGAATTTCAGAGTTCCGGGGCATGACTCTCGGCTCGGTCAAGTCGTCAGCAATTTGGTCGACAATGCGCGCTCATTCTCGCCTCCAGGCGGGACCGTGCGCATTACGTGCCGTCGGCTCAGAAGCGATGTCGAGATTCTGGTCGACGATGACGGGCCCGGCATCCAGCCGGAAGCGCTCGAAAAGATTTTTGAACGCTTCTACACCGATCGACCGGAACAGGGCTTCGGGCAAAATTCGGGCCTTGGTCTATCGATCTCCAAACAGATCATCGAAGCCCACGGCGGCACAATCCGAGTTCAGAATCGCATCACCGTCACCGGGCGCACCGAGGAGCCACGCGTGCTTGGTGCCCGCTTCGTAGTGCGACTGCCGGCAATGTGATGGCAGCTGATGCCTCGACCATTCACGCCTCCGCCGTCCTCGTCGGCCCGAAAGCGATCCTGATCCGCGGGCCCTCCGGTTCCGGCAAATCAACGCTGGCATGGAACCTCGTGACGACTTCCGAACAACGCGTGCTGCCATTTGCGAGGCTCGTCGCAGACGATCGCGCGTATCTGGAAAGTCGATCAGGCCGCCTGCTCGTGCGCGCGGCAGAGACGCTGGCCGGCATGATTGAGATCCATGGCCTTGGTATCCGGCAAATTGAATTCGAGCCGATTGCGGTTGTGGGGCTGGTCGTTGATCTCAGCGCCGCAGACGCCGCACGGAACCCCTTGGCGGAGGCCAGAAGTGCCCGGATTCAAGGGACCACGTTGCCGCGGCTTCCGGTCGCAGCAGGAATTGCGGCGCTGCCCCTGGTGTTGGCGGCTCTGCGTATCCCCTCTGCGGGTAATTGACCTTGGGCCTTTGATTGGGCTACCCCCGGCGCCCTCGATGTGATCGAGGAAAATTAACTATACCGGGCCTAGGATCGCGCCGCCGAAAACCTACGCATCGAGCCCCCTTTGGCCCCATCTTTCCGCAGTGCAGCAGAGCGCTTATATAGCGAGGCAAGCCCTTGCAATGGGGCTTCAGATGGGCGTGAATGTGCGCCCTTTCGTGCGGCGCAGCGAAGCGCCCGCGAGGAGTTAGGGATGATCGGCCTCGTACTTGTGACCCATGGGCGGCTCGCGATTGAGTTCCGCTCCGCGCTGGAACATGTGGTTGGCCCCCAGCGCCAGATCGAGGCTATTACCATTGGCCCCGATGACGACGTCGAGCAGTGTCGCAAGAACATTCTGGAAGCCGTCAAACGCGTTGACAGCGGGGAAGGCGTGGCGATCCTCACCGACATGTTTGGCGGTACCCCCTCAAATCTGGCCATTTCAGTGATGAGCCAGCCCAAGGTAGAAGTTTTGGCCGGTATCAATCTACCGATGCTCATCAAACTCGCCAAAATTCGCGAAATTTGCCCGCTGCAGGACGCAGTCGCCGCCGCGCAAGAAGCGGGCCGGAAATACTGCACAATTGCCAGCCGGGTCCTCAACGGTAAATGAGCCCACGCGCGTCAGCGGACGACATCCCCGTCGTGCGCGAGGTGGAGATCGTCAACAAGAAAGGGCTGCACGCGCGTGCCTCGGCGAAATTCGTGCAGACCGCCGAACAATTTGACGCGGCCATAACCGTTACGCGCGGCCACGAAACCGTTGGCGGCACCTCGATTATGGGGCTGATGATGCTCGCCGCCGGGCCCGGGATCACCATCACGATCAAGGCCATCGGCAAGGACGCCGCGGCGGCGGTGGAAACCTTGTCTAGGCTAGTCGCCAGTGGATTCGGCGAAGAGGACTGATTCGCCCAGCCGGCCACTTACATAAAGAAATCTTTATATATGCGTTGCGAGCGCGGCATCTGCCTGTTATAGGCACGCCCAGCCAGACCATCTCGTACCAGTCAGGAACCGTTATGACCGCTTCTGCCAAGCCGAAGGCCAAGACCGGCGACTACGTCGTCAAGGACATCTCGCTCGCCGCCTGGGGCCGCAACGAGATCAATATCGCCGAAACCGAAATGCCCGGCCTGATGGCAACACGCGAAGAATACGGGCCCAAGCAGCCCCTCAAGGGCGCTCGCATCGCGGGCTCCCTGCACATGACCATCCAGACGGCGGTGCTCATCGAGACGCTGACTGCGCTCGGCGCTGACGTCCGGTGGGCCTCCTGCAACATCTATTCGACCCAGGACCATGCGGCTGCGGCCGTTGCGGAAGCCGGAGTGCCCGTGTTCGCGGTCAAGGGCGAAAGCCTGGTCGACTACTGGAATTATACTCGCCGTATTCTCGAATGGCATGACGGCGGCGAGCCGAACATGATCCTCGATGATGGCGGTGACGCCACAATGTTGGTGCATCTGGGACTACGCGCGGAAAAAGGCGACACGAAATTCCTCGATGGTGCCAGCAACGAGGAAGAGGAAGTCCTGTTCGCGCTGATCAAGCGTACCCTCAAGGAAAAGCCCGGCTGGTTCGCCAAGCTAGCGGCCAGCATCAAAGGGGTATCGGAAGAGACCACAACCGGCGTTCACCGGCTCTATCAGATGGCCAAGGAAGGCCGCCTGTTATTTCCGGCGATTAACGTCAATGACAGCGTTACAAAATCGAAGTTCGACAATCTCTACGGTTGCCGCGAGTCGCTGGTTGACGGCATTCGCCGCGGGACCGACGTGATGATGGCAGGCAAGGTTGCGATGGTCGCGGGTTTTGGCGACGTCGGCAAAGG
>JBGQLL010000206.1:0-5966 GCA_041500065.1 Pseudolabrys sp. | reverse complement strand
CGGTAAGGATAATGCCGCGTGCGTCGGGCCGCCGGCGCTTGAGCGCGGAAATCACATCGAGGCCGTTGCCGTCACCAAGCCGCATGTCGACCACCGCAAAAGCGGGCGCCGCTTTTTCCACTTGCAGCAGGCCATCGGAGACCGACTCTGCGGTCGTAACGATAAAGCCGCGCTGCTCGAGCGCCTTGGCGAGTCGCTGCAGGAAGGAAAAATCGTCCTCGACGATCAGCAAGGATCGTTCGCCGGAGATTTTTTCTTTTGCCGCCGGATTGGCGGTGTCACTCGTCGTAGCGTCCACGGCATCACCAGCGCGCTGAACCCGGCGCGCATCCTAGCTCGTACGGGGTGCAAATCGCACGCAACAAATAGTGATTGTAGCCCCCGGGCTCAAGCTGCTGCGAATGTTAATGATTGCTCGAAATCACTGCGGCTCCAACTTAATCTGATGATAGCGCCGCGTTCTGGCAGGGGCTTGTTTTCAAACAATAGCGTCGCGCCTGAACGCTCGAGCAGCGTCTTGGCGATAAAGAATCCAAGGCCCAGGCCGGCCGATTCTTCCCCGGTATCATTTTGATGATGCCGGCGGCTGGTCACGTAGGGTTCACCAATTCGCGCCAGGATTTCCGGGGCGAATCCCGGTCCATCGTCACCGATCGTGACCCCGACGGAGTCCTCATTCCATTGCGCCTCAACCGAAACACGATCGCCTGCAAAATCGACCGCGTTTTCCAAGAGATTGCCAAGCCCGTAGAGGATGGCTGGATTGCGGGCGCCCACCGGTTCTGTGCTGCGGTCGCTTGGTGCGGTCACGTCGATGGTCACACCGAAATTGCGATGCGGTGCAACGACTTCCTCGATGAGAGCCGTCAGCGGCATACGATCGAACGGTTCTCCGCCCGCCGACAACTCGGTCAACTTGGCCAATATATCGCGGCAGCGCGTGGCCTGTTCTCGCAAAAGTCGTACGTCATCGCCATGCGGCGCGTTAGGGGCGATCGCACGCTCCAGTTCCTTGGCAATGACCGAAATGGTGGAAAGCGGCGTGCCCAGCTCGTGGGCGGCGGCAGCGGCAAGTCCGTCAAGCTGGGAAAGATGTTGCTCGCGCGCGAGCACCAGTTCGGTCGCAGCGAGCGCGTCCGAAAGCTGGCGCGATTCCTCGGTGATCTGCCACGCATAGACTCCGATAAAACCAATCGCGAGGAGAATGCATAACCAGACGCCCATCATGTAGATCGGGGGCAACTGCAACGGGTCGTCGCTGTCCCACGGGAGCGGGTAGTGCACAAACACAAGTATTGTGGCGCAGGCCACCGCAAAGCCGCCAAGCAAAAGGGTGAACCGCGGCGGCAGCGCCGTTGCGGATAGCAGGACCGGCCCGAGAAACATGAAGGCAAAGGGGTTCTGCAACCCGCCCGTTAGGAACAAGAGTACCGCCAGCTCCGCAATGTCGAAGGCCAGCAGCCAGGCGGCGCGGTCAGGCTCGAGCCGTTGTGTCATGTGGAAACGCAACCGCAGCGCCACGTTGAGCCAGGCCGCCAGTGCGATTGCCGCAAGGCAGGCATAGACCGGCAACTCGAAATCGAGCCCGTAATAGACCACCAGGACTGCGGTGGTCTGCCCGATGATCGCGAGCCAGCGCAGCCGCACTAATGTGTCGAGGCGCACATTGCGGCGCGGATGGTGGGGGCTGAGGCCGAACACAGGCATGTGGCAGTCTAACGCCATGCGGTACGTGCACAAATCGCCTCCGCTTCGCGGGGCTTGCACTTCCCGCGGCGGAGCGTCACATCTTTCGCCGTATGGATGCGCAAAACACTTCCGCCATCGCGGTCGACCAATTGGTCAAGCGCTACAAGGGCGTGGCGGCAGTTGACGGCATCTCCTTCCGTCTGAGACCGGGCTCGATCACCGGCCTGCTCGGCGGTAATGGCGCCGGCAAAACAACGACGATTGCGATGATTATGGGGCTGGTCACACCCACCTCCGGCACCGTCACCGTGCTCGGTGTGCGAATGCCGGAGGAGCGCTACAGGGTGCTGCACAGGATGAATTTCGAGAGCCCTTACGTCGACATGCCGATGCGCCTCACGGTGCGGCAAAACCTGTCGGTCTTTGCGCAGCTTTATGCCGTGAAGGACATCGACGAACGCATCGGCAGCCTGGCTGCCGAACTCGATCTGACCGAATTTCTCGACCGGCCGACCGGCAAACTCTCAGCCGGACAGAAGACGCGGGTCTCGCTCGCCAAGGCACTGCTCAACAAGCCCGAAGTGCTGTTGCTTGACGAGCCAACTGCATCGCTTGACCCCGACACAGCAGATTGGGTGCGCTCGCGGCTCGAGCGCTATCGCAGTGCGCAGGGCGCAACCGTGTTGCTTGCCTCACACAACATGAGCGAAGTTGAGCGCCTGTGCGAACGCGTCATCATCATGAAGAAAGGCCATATCGAGGACGACGATACGCCAACGCGTCTGCTCTCGCGGTACGGCCGCGAGACCCTGGAAGAGGTTTTCCTTGATGTGGCGCGCGGGCGACGACACAGCGAGGCCGCACAATGATCGACAGCGATAGCGGCATGGAATTCTCGTTCAATCGCGTCGCCGCCATGGTGCGTCGTTACTGGTATCTGTTGCGCTCCTCGTGGCCACGCATCCTCGATCTGATCTATTGGCCGACCGTCCAGATGCTGATGTGGGGCTTTCTACAGGTCTACATTTCGCAGAACGCCGGATTTTTTGCTCGCGCCAGCGGAGTGTTCATCGGCTCAGTACTGTTGTGGGACATCCTGTTTCGCGGTCAGCTCGGCTTTTCCATTTCGTTTCTCGAAGAAATGTATGCGCGCAACCTCGGCAACATCATGATGTCGCCGCTGCGTCCGACCGAATTTTTGCTCGCGCTCATGATCATGAGCATTGTGCGTTTGTCGATCGGTATGATCCCGGTGTCGTTCCTCGCCATCGCCTTTTTTGGATTCAATCTGTGGGCGCTCGGCCTGGCGCTCGTCGCTTTTTTCGTCAATCTCATTCTGACGAGTTGGGCGGTTGGCATTTTTGTCGCCGGCCTGTTGCTGCGAAACGGTCTTGGCGCCGAGAGCATGGCCTGGACCATCATGTTTCTGTTTCTGCCGCTGACCTGTGTGTACTACCCGGTTGCGGTCTTGCCGGACTGGCTCCAGTATTTCGCCTGGGCCCTCCCGCCGACTTATGTATTTGAAGGTATGCGCGCGCTGGTGCTCGACCATGTGTTCCGCGCCGATCTGATGGTGCAGGCCTTTGCGTTTAATGTGATCATGTTCGCGGCTGCATCATTTGCTTTCCTCAGGCTTTTGCAGAGTGCGCGTGTGCAGGGCTCGCTTCTGCAGACCAGCGAGTAGTGGAAAAGCCCTTTATTTATGTGGACTTACGACGAGGATCCGCGTTGTAAACCGGACGCGAAGAACTTATCTGTATGTTGACGCTATGACGGAAAAACGACAGTCTCCCGCACCGCAGCGAGGGTCGGGGTCTGATTCCATGGCAATTGGTGAATTCGGCGGGGCAGCGACGCTCTCCGACGACAACGGCGCATTGCTGGCGTCGCCGATGTATTGGTTTTATGAGCTTGCCCACGCCGCGCTCAATCCCTCGCGCGCTTTCGCAGACGCGACGCGACTGTTCTTCAAAAATCCCGCTAATCCGCTCGCCCACACCGCCTACGGCAAGTCAGTGGCGGCGACGATGGAGTTGTTCGAACGTTCAACGCGCCGCTATCGACGCCCGGAATGGGACATCAATTCAACCACCGTCGGCGCTGAGAAGATCCCGGTGCACATCAAGAGCGTGTGGGAGCGCCCCTTCTGCCGGCTCTTGCATTTTGAGCGCTCATTCGAGCGCCCGCCGCGCCGGCCTCAGCCAAGATTACTGATCGTTGCGCCAATGTCGGGCCATTACCCGACGCTGCTGCGTGGCACAGTGGAGACCTTTCTTCCAAATCATGACGTCTACATCACTGAATGGGTCGATGCGCGCATGGTGCCGCTGGCGGAGGGGCGCTTCGATCTCGACGACTATATCGATTACATCATCTCGATACTTCATATGCTCGGCGGCGACGTGCATGTGATCGCGGTTTGCCAGCCGTCAGTACCGGTACTCGCAGCTGTCGCGCGGATGGAGGCCGACAACGATCCGAACGTGCCGCATTCGATGGTGCTGATGGGCGGGCCGATCGACACGCGCATCAATCCCAATGAGGTCAACAAGCTCGCGGAACGGCGCGGACTCGGCTGGTTCCGCACCCATGTCATTACCAAGGTGCCATTTCCCCATCCGGGCGTGATGCGCGACGTCTATCCGGGTTTCCTGCAGCTTCATGGCTTCATGAGCATGAATCTCGATCGGCACATCGAGGCGCACCACAATTTGTTCCTGCATCTGGTCAAGGGTGACGGCGATTCCGCGCAGAAGCATCGGGAGTTCTACGACGAATATCTGGCCGTCATGGATCTTGCCGCCGAGTTTTACCTGCAGACGGTGGATACCGTGTTCGTCCGCCATGCGCTGCCGAAGGGTGAGATGACCCATCGCGGTTACCCTATCGATACGGCCGCGATCAGGCGCGTTGCGCTGATGACGGTGGAGGGCGAGAACGACGACATCTCTAGTGTCGGCCAGACTGAGGCTGCGCACGTCCTGTGCGTCAATGTTCCGGCCGAACACAAGGTGCACTACGTGCAGCCCGCCGTCGGTCATTACGGCGTGTTCAATGGTTCGCGCTTCCGGGCCGAAATCGCGCCTCGCATCGCCGATTTCGTGCTGTCGCGCAACGGCGGGCGTACCTTCCGCTCCACCTTGTTGAAGGCCGTAGCGCAGCGTTGATCTCGCGCCTCCAAGCATATTTTGGCAAGCTGTCGGCCCGCCTTGATTCGGGACCGACAATGTCCGTACCGCTGCGCGCCTTGCTCTTTCGCCGCACCAGTGAGCCGTCGGCGATCAGGGTCGATTTCGACGGCGAGATTTATCTGGTGCAGATGCGCCGTCATCGGCAGGCGCGCCGCTACACGCTTCGTATTCACGCCACGAGCCGCGAAGTGGTGCTTACCATGCCGCCGCGCGGAAGCGTGAAACAGGCAAAAGAATTCGCCGAGAAACACGGCGCCTGGATCGCGGCTCGGCTCAGTCGGCTTCCTGAAGCTGCGCCCTTTGTGCACGGCGCCATACTTCCACTGCGCGGGTTCGACCATCGCATCGAGCATCGGCGCGGTGCGCGTGGTACAGTCTGGGTCGAGATGCGTGAGAGCGAACGCCTGCTGTGCGTCGCCGGTGGAGAATCCCATTTGCCGCGTCGGGTGCGCGACTATCTGAAGCGGGAAGCTAAACGGGATCTGGAAGTGGCAAGCCGGCTGGCCGCGCAAGCGCTTGGGGTCGAGATCAAGCGGGTGTCGGTGCGCGACCAAACGAGCCGTTGGGGTTCGTGCTCGTCGACCGGAGTGCTTTCCTATTCCTGGCGCTTGATCCTCGCCCCGCCCTTCGTGCTCGACTATCTCGCGGCGCATGAGGTCGCTCACCTGATCGAGATGAATCACTCGCGCCGTTTTTGGCGCTTGGTTGAGCGCATCTGCCCGCAGATGGGACGTGCCAAAGCTTGGCTCGACGCTCACGGCGCCAATCTGCATCGCTACGGTC
The DNA here is from genome assembly GCA_041500065.1 of Pseudolabrys sp. Taxonomy (GTDB): domain Bacteria; phylum Pseudomonadota; class Alphaproteobacteria; order Rhizobiales; family Xanthobacteraceae; genus Pseudolabrys. The sequence continues at coordinate 303 of JBGQLL010000206.1, read as the reverse complement.
TGGATCCGCGTTCCTAGCGTCGTGGTGAAAGAAATGGGCTACATGTCATGCCCGGCCTTATGCCGGGCATCCACGTCTTGACGGTCTAGAAAGTAGTAAGGCGTGGATGGTCGGGACAAGCCTGGGCATGACGAAGGAAATGTTCTTATGTTGCGTCCTGGAACTTTCGCGCTCACAGCTTTGCTGGCAGCGTTGAGCGCTATCGGGCCGCTCACGACCGATATGTACTTGCCGTCCCTGCCGGACATTGCGCGGCAACTCGATGCCTCGACCCCCCAGGTGCAGTTCACGATTTCCGCCTAT
>JBGQLL010000205.1:0-5987 GCA_041500065.1 Pseudolabrys sp. | reverse complement strand
GGCACCTGGCAATAAGATGGAAAACCCCGCTCGTATTGCGGCCAGAGTCCGTGCACCACGAACGCAAAAGGCCGGCCGGAACATTGTTGGTCGGGCGCCCGATTGGGCCTGCGGCTCTGCGCCGCTTCGCAATAAGACGGCGACCAGGACAGTGCCAGTACGTAATAGTCAAACTGGCCAGCTTCGCCTTGGCGGCGTTCCTGTGCGAGTGCAGCCAGTACGAAGCCGAATGTGAGGCTGAGGGCGAGGGTGGCAGAATGAGCCAACCGGCAAATACGACGACCCATCGATGCCTCTTGAACTCGACATGAGAACAAATCGGAAATTGACTTGAATCAACGGTTCCTTGTGCAGGATACCGCTCTTTCAGAACAGTTCAAGAACAAATCAGGATAAAGCGTGATCGCCACCGACCGCCATGCCTAAGGTCGCGCCATTTTACAGGCGGGATTGTAAGCCCAGTTGCGATCCAGGCCGACGACACACCATTCGACCCCCCAGAACATCCCAATCATACCCGAGTCCTCGGCAATCGAGTAGTTGACCGTGTGCTGGCGTCCATCGCTCACCATCGCAACAGCCGTGCAGAAACGGCGTGGGATTGTTTCGGGCGCCCAAGGCCGAAATGCGATTTCGCGAACCCGGTCGAAGCTCAGTATTTGCAAGTCCGAGTTCCAGAATCGGCCTTCCTTCTGCGCAAAGCGATAAGCGATAGTACCGAGAGCGGCCTCGCATGCCGGCAGCACACCGTCGTAACGCGGACCGATCAGATAGATGCTCTTTTCCAGCCAACCCGCCGCGGCAGCCGGCGCGACCGCTCCTGCGGCAAGACAACCAGCGACTACAAGGGACCGAAGGCAACGACCCATCATAGGAAGCTCTCCCCAAGCGATGTGCGACTCTAGCACAGCTTTTGCGCCCCGGGTACGGCTCACGTCGACCCCCGCCAGTCTCCCAACACGGCCTGCACCAGGGCAAGCGCCGCCACGGCCGCGGTATCGGCACGCAGGATGCGGGGTCCAAGAGCGATCCGCAGCACTTTTGAGCGCTTGAGTAAAGCCACCCGCTCCTCATCGGTGAACCCGCCTTCAGGGCCAATCAGCACATCGAGCGGCTGGCCCTCGACCAGTTGTGCGGCCTCGAGCGCCATGATCGGACTGACGACCTCGGCATTTTCATCGCAAAAGATCAACACACGGTCGGTATCATCGGCCACCCGATCAACCGGCATCGGTTCGGCGACTTCCGGCACTCCCAAGACACCGCATTGCTGAGCGGCCTCGATGACATTGGCGCGCATTCGATCGAGGTTGATTCGCGCAACTTGCGTATGCCGCGTGATGACCGGTTGCAGCAGAGACGCACCCATCTCCACCGCCTTTTGCACCATGTAATCGAGGCGCGCGTGCTTAAGGGGCGCGAACAGAAAATGCAGATCGCCGGCCATTGGCTGTCGACGCAACTGTGGCCCGACTGTCAGCGTAGCAGACCGCTTGCCGGCGCCAACAAGGCTCGCGCCCCATTCGCCATCGCGACCGTTGAACAGCAGCACCCCGTCGCCATGCCCAAGCCGGAGCACATTCCGCAGATAGTTAGCCTGGTCACGGTTGAGCAAAACCTCGCCGCCCGCGGCCAACGGAGCGTCGACAAAAAGACGGGGGGTCCGGAAGTCGTAGCGCGGCATGGATAAATCGTTGCAAAAGCCTCAGCCGGCACCCGTTTACGCGCTCTGACGGGGCTTCGCGAGACCTTTGGTCGCCCTCCCCCATTTGCCGCCTTCCCGACGCATTCGAGCTGTTATAAGCCACCTAAGGAAAAAGTCCGGCTGATATAGTGCAGCAGAAGGCAGGAGTGATCAGTCCATGAATTTGCGCCGTGCAATGTTCGCCGCATGCATGGTTTCAATGTGCGCCGGAGCGGCGAACGCGCAGTTGCAGCCTGTTCAGCCTGCACCACCACAGCAAGAGCCGCCTTGCATCCAGGAATTCTTCAAGCTGCGTGACGAGGCCGAAAAAAAGGCGACCGCGATCAAAGCGGCGAATGACCGCAAAGCTCCACCAAAAGAAGCGTGCCAGCTCTTTGGCACTTTTATCGCCGCCCAGCAAAAGTTGCTCAAATATGCCTCAGACAACACCGTATGGTGCGGCATCCCGAAACAGGTCGTGGAGGGTCTCAAGCAAGGCATCGTTAAGGTGTCCGAGATTCGCACCAAGGTCTGCCAGGCTGCGGCATCGCCCGCAGCGCAACCACCCAGCCTGAGCGATGCGCTCACCAATCCTGTTCCGGATTCCAACAACATCAAGACAGGGCGCGGCACGTTCGACACTTTGACCGGCAGCCCGATCGGAAAATGAGCGAGAGCGCCGGACGCGTCGCCGATGCGACCGGAAACTGGGTCGACGGTCTCGCGCCGCCTTTCAGCCGTCCTTATCTGCGCCTCGCACGACTCGACCGGCCGATCGGTTCATGGCTGTTGCTGATGCCGTGCTGGTGGTCGGTTGGTCTTGCCGGCATGCACAATGGCCGCTTTCCAAGTCTGTGGCACATTGTGCTGTTTTTCATCGGCGCTTTTGCTATGCGCGGTGCCGGTTGCACCTGGAACGATCTGGTCGATCGCAATCTCGATGGGCTGGTTGAGCGTACACGCTCGCGGCCGATCCCATCGAAACAGGTTACGATTGCGCAGGCGACTGCATTCATGCTCGCGCAGGCACTGGTTGGCTTGCTTGTGCTGATCCAGTTCAACCGCTTTACCGTCTTCACCGGCCTCGCTTCGTTGCTTGTGGTCGTCATCTATCCATTCATGAAGCGAATCACCTATTGGCCGCAGATATTCCTTGGGCTCGCTTTCTCATGGGGTGCGCTGATGGGTTGGCCAGCCGCCCTTGGCCGCCTGGATTGGCCCGCGCTTGTGCTTTATGCCGGATCAATTTGCTGGGTGATCGGATACGACACCATCTATGCCCACCAGGACCGTGAGGACGATCTTCTGATCGGCATCAAGTCGACTGCATTGCTGTTCGGTGAGCGGACGCCATCGATGCTCGCGGGCTTCTACGCTTGCGCAGTTGTTCTCATTTCAGCGGCCGGCTTCATGGCGGGCGGTGGAATGATTTTCGCGGCCGGCCTGATTGCGTTCGGCGCACATTTAGCCTGGCAGGTGACGCGGCTCGACATCGACGATGCGGCCCACTGCCTTGTGCTGTTTAAATCCAATCGCGATGCCGGTCTGATTCTGTTCGGCGCGATGCTGATCGACGCAGCAGTTTAGAAATCTCGGTCAGCGGGCGATCAATCGATCGTCAGCGGTTTTTTTGAAAATTGGGCGCGGTGACGCCGAAGGCGCAATCGTCCCGGTAACGTCGTGCTCGCCCAAGCCGCGGGCTGGACCCCGACGGTTCTGCAGGTCGATCAGAACATCATCCAGTAGATAGCCATCTTCCCCCGGTACCGCCGGCGGCGACTGGTTCATTTTGGCATTCTTCCGAAGCAGGCCGGTATAGGCAGGGCCACGCTGGCGACCTGCATAGAGCGCTCGCGCTTTTGCTGCTGCGACTTGCCCGGACATCGCTTCCGGCCGGCAGGGACGCTCTCCGCTCGCACGGCGCATCAAGTCGACATGGATGTGGTTGTAGTGCGCCGCGTTGTAGCCCGGCGCCAGCACCGTCGTAAAATTATCGCAGGCGGCAAGATGGACATCGCGCAAGAAGCCCTGCTCTTCCGGACTACCGTGCCAGCCGTCCTGCACCGTGACCCGGCGGCCATCGGCAAACGTGAAGGCGGCAATGTCGATCGCATTTCCGAATGCATGCTCGGAAATTCCGGAACCACCGGCGCCGACCATGCCGCGGCAGGAATACGCGGAGATCTGCTTGATCTCCGTGACCGGCGTGCCGAACCAGCGCATCGCCGCCGGCTGCACGCCCTCACCGACCCAGTGATCGAGTGCAGAAACAATCGGACAAGCCAGCGTCGCGGACGGCGTGAGCGTTGCGGGCGTGATGTTGGCGACCGTTTGCCGTCCACGGCTAGGACCGAGTGCCGGCAAGGCGCGTTGTGGCGATTGATAGACCGGGGCGTCATAAGCGCGTTGGGGTTGCTGATAGACCGGTGCACGTTGGGGCACCTGATTAGCAGGCGCGCCATAGGCGCGCTGCGACGAGTAAGACCCGGGCGCGCGACCGGGCGGCAGTACAGCATCGTCCGGGATATCGTTCGGCAATGGTGCCACGCTGCGTGTCACGCCAGGCGCAGTGCCGGGCGCGCCGAGCGAGATGGGCTGACCAGCCGGCGCGATGGAATTTTGCCGCTCGGCCGGCGGCGGCCCGGGCACCCACCGCATTCGCGGTGCTGATGTGGACTGCACGGGCATCGGCGCGGACTGCACTGCCGGTACCGACGCAGGCGGCGCGTATTGCGGCTCATTGATCGGCCAGCGCGGCATCTGCGCAGAGTTATTGGGAATCGATCCGGGCGGACGTAGGTCGTCGGCATAACCGATGAGCGGATTGCCTTCGCCCAAGGCCGCGACCTTGAGCGGGAAATCGGCACCGCACATGCCCGGGCCTTCGATCGGCTCGATCTGAACGACGCTTGCGCCGATCTTGACCGCCCCCGATTTCAAACACTCAACCTCGGCCTGGTGTCGCCACGGCGCCCGTTCGCCAGAGAAAAAGCTGCGCCCACAACCGGCGAGCGCCAGCAGCACGCCTGCACCGACGAGATAAAAAACGACGCCACCCTTCATGCTCGCAAAAATGCGAGCAGTTTCTTTAACGGGGCTTCAACGCTTGCAGCCGGTGATTTCGTTAAGGATAAGAAATCCTTGCCAAATCAGGCCCGTGGCCTTGAACTCCGCAAGCCTTTCGGTTCACATCGCCGGGGCATTTGCGGGGATTCGTGGGGATTCAATGGAAGGCAAGGCCAGATTCATTTTTCCGGTCATCATCAGTGCGCTCATTGTCTTTGTGGTGAGCGGGGTGGTGACCTTCACCAATATCGGTTTGCGTGCCGACTTTGTGCCGCGTTGGCTCAAGGCTTTCATCACCGGCTGGCCGGTCGCCGCCGTGCTCGCATTTTTTGCGGTTCCGCACGTCCGCCGCGCGACCGACGCCATCGTACGCTTGATCGACGGCCAGGTGTAGAATCTTACCTCACTGCACCGGCTTGATCCCGAGCGTGTCGCCGATCTGCTTGACTGTCATGCGCTGGTCCTCAAGCGCCGCAGCGAATTCGGCGGGCGTTCCAGGGTTGACCACCTGTCCTGTGGCACTGAGTTTCGCCTCGACTTCCGGGTCGCTCACGACCTGACGAATATCGGCTGCGATGCGGTCGCGCACCGCCGGCGGGAAATCGCGCGGCCCAAGCAAACCGACGAGGCCGTCGAACTCCAGCGATTTGTAGCCCGCTTCCGATGCAGTCGGAATGTCGTTTAGCGACTTGGCATGCTGGCGGTTGGTCAAGGCAATGACCTTGACCTTACCGGCCAGCACACGCGGCCGCATGATCGCGTAGGCTCCGACGAAGGCGTGGATGCGTCCTTCGGCAAGATCGTTGATGGCTTGCACTGCATCCTTGTACGGCACTTTGGCCATATCGAGCTTTTCGGTTTTCAGCCACGCGGCAAACAACAGATCGTTGGCGCCGGTCACGGACGCGTAGTTCAGCTTGCCGGGCTCCGCTTTGATCCTGGCGGCCAGTTCCTTGATCGTGGACACATTGAGATCGGACGGAACGCCGAGCGCGATCAGAGTATTGGTCACGCGGGCGATGGGCGTGAGATCTTTCGGATCGTAGGGCAGCTTGTCGTGCAGCAATGCGTGGGCGGTGAATGTGGATGCAGGCGCGAACAGAAGCACATGATCATCGTGCGCGTTAAGCACCGCCGTGATGGCGAGGAAGGCGTCGCCACCGGGGCGGTTCTCGACCACAACCGGCTGGCCCCATTTAGCGGCAAGCTTGTCGGCCAATAGCCGGGCGGTGATGTC
>JBGQLL010000204.1:0-6021 GCA_041500065.1 Pseudolabrys sp. | reverse complement strand
GATGCCGGGCGTTGTTTCAGGCAAAGTCGCCATCGTTACTGGGGCAGGGCGCGGCATCGGGCGCGGCATCGCCATGCTGCTGGCTCAAGAAGGCGCACGCGTGGTGGTCTGCGATATCGGCGCGAGCCTGCAAGGCGAGGGTAGCGATGTCAGTCCGGCGCAGGAGACGGTGGACGCGATCAAAAAAGCCGGCGGTCAGGCGATCGCCTCCACGCTTTCGATCACCGAGCCAAAAAATGCCGAGGCCATCGTCAAATCGGCGCTCGACGCCTTTGGTCGTGTCGACATTCTCGTCAACAATGCCGGCATTCTGCGCGATGTCATTTTCCATAAGATGAGCTGGTCGGACTGGTCTGATGTGATCGGCGTGCATCTCAACGGTTCGTTCAACATGAGCCGCGCGGTCGCTCCGTTTTTCCGTGAGCAGAATTCCGGCGCTTTTGTGCACATGACGTCGACCTCCGGTCTGGTCGGCAATTTCGGTCAGGCCAACTACATGGCGGCCAAATTGGGCATCATGGGTCTGTCGCGCGGGATCGCATTGGATATGGTACGCTTCAACGTGCGTTCGAACTGCATCGCCCCTTTTGCGTTCACGCGCATGATCGAGTCGATTCCGGCACAATCGGAGCGGGACAAGCGCCGCATCGAGGCATTCCAGCGTATGACGCCGGAAAAGATAGCGCCGCTCGCGGTCTTTCTCTGCTCCGAGGCGGCCGCCGGCATCACCGGGCAAATTTTCTCGGTCCGCAATAATGAGGTTTACCTGTTCAACCAGCCGCGGCCGGTCAAAACCATTCATCGCGCCGAAGGCTGGACCCCCGAAACGCTTGCGGCGGAGCTTAAAACCGCCTTCGCGTCTTCGTTTACGCCGCTGGAGCGGTCCGAAGACGTGTTCAATTGGGACCCGATCTAGCTCTACTTGTCACGCGGCGGCCCTGGTTGCATAGAATGGGCCAATGAAAAAGCGCGCCACAGGACACGACGAATACGCCGATATTCGGGACGGCGTGCGTGCGCTCTGCGCGAAGTTTCCGGGAGAATACTGGCGCACGCTGGATCGCGATCGCGCCTATCCGACCGAATTCGTCGCCGCGCTCACGCAAGCTGGCTATCTCGCAGCGCTAATTCCGGAGGAATACGGCGGTAGCGGGCTCACTCTCAGCGCCGCTGCCGCAATTCTGGAGGAAGTCCACGCTTCCGGAGGCAACGGTTCTGCTTGTCATGCACAGATGTACACCATGGGTACGATCCTGCGTCATGGCAGCGCCGCGCAGAAAGAGCGCTATTTACCGCTCATCGCCAGCGGCGAACTCCGCCTGCAAGCCTTCGGTGTCACAGAGCCAACGTCGGGCACCGACACGCTTTCCCTGCGCACCACGGCACGGCGCGAGGGCAACGATCACTACGTTATCAACGGGCAGAAGATCTGGACGTCGCGCGCAGAACATTCCGATCTGATGCTCTTGCTCGCGCGCACGACGCCGAAGGAACAGGCCAAGAAACGTACCGACGGCCTATCGGTATTCCTGGTGGACATGCGTCTTGCCCAGGGCGCGAGCATCGCTATCAACCCCATCCGCACCATGATGAACCACGCCACCACGCAGGTATTCTTCGACGACCTGCGGGTTCCTGCCGAGAACCTGATCGGCGAGGAAGGACAAGGTTTTCGCTACATTCTGTCCGGCATGAATGCCGAGCGCATATTGATTGCCGCCGAATGCATCGGCGACGCCAAATGGTTCATTGGCAAGGCAACGCAATATGCCAAGGAGCGAGAGCTTTTCGGCCGGCCGATTGGTCAGAACCAGGGTGTGCAATTCCCGATCGCGCGCGCCTATGCACAGATGCGCGCCGCCGAACTGATGGTGCATGAGGCCGCCCACAAATATGACGCGGGCGACGATATCGGCGCGGAAGCCAACATGGCCAAGTTGTTGGCGGCCGACGCATCCTGGGCCGCAGCCGACATGTGTGTGCAGACGCATGGCGGCTTTGGTTTCGCCGAGGAATATGACGTCGAGCGCAAGTTCCGCGAGACGCGGCTCTATCAAGTCGCTCCTATTTCCACAAACATGATCCTATCGTACCTGGCCGAACACGTGCTTGGCCTGCCGCGGTCGTATTGAGGGACGCGTGCCCCGGGCGCGGCGCAGCACGAAGCGAAGCGGAGTGGTGCGCCGCAGATCCGGGGCCGTTTCAAATTCCGATTGTGTGGCGATCCCGGGTCTGCGGCGCAACACTTCGTGTCGCGCTGCGCCCGGGAAAAGCAGAGAGTCAGCATGCCCCTTCCGTTAGCCGGCCTCCTTGTCGTCTCGGTCGAGCAAGCCGTGGCGGCACCGCAATGCACCTGTCGACTGGCTGATGCCGGTGCGCGTGTCATCAAGGTCGAACGTCCTGAAGGCGATTTCGCCCGTGAATACGATCATGTGGTCCATGGCGAGAGTGCGAACTTCGTCTGGCTCAATCGCGGCAAGCAATCGGTCGTGCTCGACCTCGGCAAGGCCGAAGACAAGGCTTTGCTTGAAGCCATGCTCGCGAAGGCCGACGTGTTCGTGCAAAATCTCAAGCCCGGTGCAGTTGGCAAACTCGGATTTGCCATGGCGCGGTTGCGCAAGGATTACCCACGGCTGATCTGCTGCTCGATTTCCGGCTATGGCGACAGTGGTCCCTACGCGCAGCGCAAGGCCTATGACCTCCTGATCCAAGCCGAATCCGGTGTGTCATCGGTGACGGGCGGCCCTGAAGGGCCCGCACGTGTCGGCGTGTCGATCGTCGATGTCGCCGCGGGGCTCAATGCCTATGAGGCCATTCTCGAAGCGCTGATCGGCCGCTCCAAGACGAACCAAGGCACGGAGATATCCGTCTCCATGTTCGACGCAATGGCGGAATGGATGACAGTACCGCTGTTGCATGGGGAAGGTGGGGCGCCGTTCAAGCGTATCGGGCTCGCGCATGCGGCGATCGCGCCCTATGGCGTGTTCAAGAGCCGCGACGGCGCCGACATTCTGATCGCCATTCAGAATGATCGTGAATGGCGTGTGCTGGCGGAGAAAGTGCTGGGTGATAACGCACTGGCGACGGACCCGAAATTTGCCACCAATCCGAAGCGTGTTGAAAATCGATCGGAAACCGATGCCAAAGTATCAGCCAATTTCGCTCGCCACGATGTTGAAGCGCTGATGAAGAAACTGGAATCCGCCGACATCGCCTTCGCCCGCGTCAATGACTGGGAACTATTGTCGAAGCATGCGCATCTGCGGCGCATTACGGTGGGCGCGCCCAGCGGACCTGTAACGATGCCCGCGCCCGCGCCTGTGCGCGCGGGACAAGAGCGAAACTACGGTCCGATTCCGGCGCTCGGCGAGCATACCGAGAGAATCAAGGCGGAATTCGGCAGCAAGCTGGTCTAGGCTGCGCGCCGTTTGTTGGAGGAAACCGCATGGACATCGGCTTCATCGGACTTGGCAATATGGGACAGCCGATGGCACGCCGGCTGATCGAGGCCGGTCATAAGCTCATCGTGTACGACACCCGCAATGATGCGGTCGCGCCGCTGGTGGCAATCGGGGCGCAGCTTGCGTCATCGCCTGCCGATGTCGCCGACCGGGCCGAAACGGTGATGGCGAGCCTGCCGTCGTTACAGATTTCCGAAAAGGTCGCGATCGGCGAGGGTGGAGTCATTCACGGCAAGCGCATCAAGCGCTTCATCGATTTGTCCACCACCGGTTCGAGCGTTGCGGCAAAAATTGCCGCGGCTTTGGCGAAGAAAAATATCGTGCAAATCGATTGTCCGGTGAGCGGCGGCGTCGGTGGTGCCACAAAGGGTACGCTGGCGGTGATGGTTTCAGGACCGAAGGCCGATGTCGATCTGATGAAGGATGTGCTCGCGGTGTTCGGCAGGGTCTTCATTATCGGCGAGAAGCCCGGTATGGCGCAGACCATGAAGCTCGCTAATAACTTTCTCTCTGCTACCGCGATGGCGGCGACCGCCGAAGCCGTGGCAATGGGCGTGAAGGCCGGGCTCGATCCTGCGGTGATGATCGACGTCATCAATGCAGGCTCCGGCCGCACCACCGCTTCGGACGGGAAATTTCCGCAGGCGGTGCTGCCGCGCACATTCAACTATGGCTTTGCCACGGCGCTGATGCTTAAGGACGTTCGATTATGCGTCGAAGAGGCCAAAGGCTTGAGTGCTCCCAATTCCGTAATGAGTACGGTCCTCGATCAGTGGGAAGCAACTAACACGGAGTTTGGTGGAGACAGCGATTTCACCGCCATCGTCAAAATGATCGAACGCCGTGCCGGCGTCACCGTTGGTGCGGAGAAAAAACCATGAGCGACGATATTCACGAGGTCTATGCGGTCTGTTACGCGACCCACACGCGCAAACGATCGGAAAACTACATCTTTGGTGACCCACATGACGAGATGACCTCAATTGCCTACTACGTGTGGGTCATCAAAGGACCGCACGGAACCTTCGTGTGCGATACGGGCTTCGATGAAGCGGCGGCCAAGGAACGGAGCCGTACAATCATTCACCCCGTGGGTGAGGGTCTGAAAGCACTCGGCGTGCAGCCCGACAAGGTCGATCATGTGATTGCCACTCACATGCATTGGGACCACGCCGGTAACTACGATCTTTTCCCCAATGCGCGCTATCACATCCAGGACACCGAGATGGCTTACGCGACGGGTCGCTACATGTGTCACCAGATGCTGCGTATTCCGTTTAGCGAAAGCGACGTGCTGGCAATGGTGCGAAAGGTCTTCGCCTATCGGGTGGAATTCCACGATGGAGTCGAGGAGCTTGCACCCGGCATTACGGTTCACAAGATCGGCGGTCACTCAAAGGGTTTGCAGTGTGTGCGGGTGAAGACCAAACGTGGCACGGTGGTGATCGCGTCGGATTGTTGTCACCTTTATTCACACCTCGATGAGGGCCGAGTGTTTCCCATCACCTATAGCGTCGGCGACACGCTTGAGGGTTACAAGACCCTGAAGAAACTGGCGGCTTCGCGCCATCACATTGTGCCGGGACACGATCCGGATGTTTTGAAGATTTATCCAGCGGTGAAAGCGGGACTGGAAAACTGGATCGTACGATTGGACGTGACACCGAAAGTTTAGACCAGCCCCAGATCGGCGAATGCATCCTTATGATGCTCCGCGCTTTCGGGCGCGAAGCAACAAAAGATCACGCGCGTGATGCCACGCGGGCGCGCGGCGATTTCGGCTGCCACACTGCCCACGGCAATCCGCGCGGCGAGGTCTGCCGGAAAACGATAGACGCCGGTCGAAATTGCGGGATAGCCGATCGACGTCAACGCATTGCTCGCAGCAAGATCGAGTGCCGTTCGATAGCAGCTCGCCAGCAGCGCTTCTTCGTTTTCATCGCCGCCGCCCCATACAGGCCCGACGGCGTGGATCACGTGCCTGGCCTTTAGCCGATAACCGCGCGTGATCTTTGCGCTACCAGTATCGCAGCCGCCAAGGGTGCGGCATTCAGCCAGCAATTCCGGGCCCGCCGCGCGATGGATGGCGCCATCTACGCCCCCGCCACCCAACAGGGAGCGGTTGGCGGCGTTGACGATCGCATCGACATCGAGCGTGGTGATGTCTGCGACGATGATGTCAAAAACTGTCTGGCCGATCTCGGCTCTAAGCTCGGTCATGTATGCGATTATATCACGCGCTCGCGGTTCCCGGCGTGGCCTCGAAATCGACACTCGAGCGCACGCCGATATCGTCGTAATGCGCGTCGAGAAAACGACGTGCGGCACGCCGGCCGTTGGTACGCAGCATTTCGAAAAAGTCATAGTCGGTACTGAGCCGGCTGGCTGTGTCCAGGGTTTGCGCCGAACCCGTGAGGGCGATGCGGTGCACGTTGATACGCCGGTATTGCCCCGCGCCGGTACCCCGCGCCAGCTTGCCTTCGTCGATCAACCTGCCGACGAATGTGATGCCGCGCAGTTCCGACATCAGTGAGGAGTTGAACGTGATCTCGTTTATCCG
>JBGQLL010000203.1:0-6074 GCA_041500065.1 Pseudolabrys sp. | reverse complement strand
GACGAAGCGAGCCGCTGGCTCATCGCGAATGGCTACGATGAATTAATGGGCGCCCGGCCGATGGCGCGGGTGATTCAGGAGCACATTAAGAAGCCGCTTGCCGATGAGGTGCTATTCGGTCACCTGAAGGCGGGCGGGCATGTGCGCGTCATCGTCGACAAGGACGAGCAGGGCCGCGACAAGCTCGGCTTCCAGTTTCTCGATGGTCCGGTCACCCCCAAGCCGGAGAAGTTGCCGGCGGCGCGACCGAAAGCCAAGCGTCGCGCTTCGCCCCGACCCAAGCCCAAGCGCGGTTCGGTGCCGAAAGTGCCGCTGGCCAAGGTATAGTCAGAAGTTGAACGATAAGCGGGCCGGGCCCTTCGCCCGGCCTTCGCATTTTGCGGACCGCGCATGCGTGCGCATCCAGTTGCGGACGCGCCAGCCCTATGAGACAGCTGTGCGGCACCCATGCTGGCGCCCGCGACATTTTCATCTTCTGCCGCCGCATTTTTAGGCGGAGTGAAATCGGCACTTACGTCGGTGTTCTTCCTGGTGCTGGCGGGCACCTACATCGGTATGGGAGCTCTGGCCCATGACTTCGGCTTTTCGTCGTGGTGGCTGGCGCTATCCACTGTGCTGGTCTGGGCCGCACCAGCGCAAGTTATCCTGATCTCCGCGCTCGGCGCTGGTTCGGCGCTCATCGAAGCGGCGATTGCTGTCACTCTGAGCGCAATCCGGCTGTTTCCAATGGTCGTCGCGTTGCTCCCGCTGCTGCGCGGGGAGGGCACCCGGCTGCGCGACCTGCTGCTGCCAACGCATTTCACCTCCGTCAGCATGTGGGTGGAATCGATCCGGTTGTTGCCAGGGGTCCCTCGCGAGCGGCGCGTTGCGTTCTGCAACGGGTTGTCGGTCGGCTACATGAGCACGGCGGCAAGTTTCGGCTTCGTCGGCTATTATCTTGCAGCGGAATTGCCGCCCCTGTTTGCAGGCGCACTACTGTTCCTCACGCCGTTGTCGTTCCTGTTGTCGACGGCGCGCAATGCGAAGGCAATGATGGACAAACTGGCGTTGGTGCTGGGTCTGTTACTCGGAACAATCCTGACTGCCACCAATGTCCAACTCGATCTGTTGTGGACCGGGATCGGCGGCGGCACGCTGGCGTATATCGTTCATCGTCTGCGCGAGGCGGCGGCATGAGCGCCATTTGGACCGATCTCGCACCTTATCTGGCGCTGATCCTGGTCGGATATCTTCCCAACGAAGTCTGGCGCGTATTCGGCCTGGTGCTGGCGCGCGGGCTCAATGAAGATTCTGAAATCGTGGTGTGGTCACGCGCAGTCGCCACCGCGATACTGGCAGGCGTCATTGCCAAGTTGATCGTATTTTCGAGCGGGGCTCTTGCCGGTATTCCGCTTGGCGTGCGTGTGAGCGCGGCGGCATGTGGCTTCCTCGCTTATCTCTTAGTGAAGCGGTCGGCCTTTGCGGGCGTGTTGGCGGGGGAGGCCGCGTTGCTGTTGGGCGGATGGCTCGTCGTACACTAGCCGCTGATGGCTGCGGCGAGCGTCTTGGCATGCTCGGCCAGCACATCCGGTTTTTCCTTTTCGCTTGCCGGCGGCTTCATGGCGACGCCGGCCTTACGCGGAATGACGTGAAGATGCAGGTGGAAGACCACCTGACCGCCGGCGCCCTCATTAAATTGTTGGATGGTGATGCCGTCAGCCGAAAATGCCTTGACCGCCGCTTTGGCGACCTTTTGCGCCACCGTAATCACATGGGCAAGGTCGTCGACGCCGATATCGAGGATATTGCGGGCGGGCGCTTTCGGCAGCACCAGCGTGTGGCCCGGTGAACGAGGCATGATGTCGAGGAAGGCAAGGACCTTATCGTCCTCGTAAACCTTGTAGCAGGGCAGCTCACCACGCAGGATTTTGGCAAAGATGTTATTTGGATCGTAACTCGGCATCGGCTCCCCCGGTCACTCCTGTTCCACCAAATCCTTGCGGAATGGCGCCGCCGCCGCAAGCTCTTCGGCTGCAGCCTGTACATAAACGCGTTCGCGGGACAGAAAATCGGCGACTGCTCGGCGCAGGGCCGGATCGGCGATGAAATGGGCAGAATAAGTGGTGTGCGGCAAGTAGCCCCGCGCGAGCTTGTGTTCGCCCTGCGCACCGGCTTCGACACGCTTGAGCCCGTGCGCAATCGCATAGTCGATAGCCTGATAGTAACAGAGCTCGAAATGCAAAAATGGATGGTGTTCGGTCGCCCCCCAATTGCGCCCGTAGAGTGTGCCGTCGCCGATGAAATTAATCGCTCCGGCGATCCAGCGCCCGGCCCGGCGCGCCATCACAAGCAGGATGCGATCGCGCATTTTCTGGCCGACAATCGAAAAAAAACCGCGGGTCAGATAAGGCCGGCCCCATTTTCGCGAGCCAGTTTCCATATAAAATGCGAAAAAAGCGTCCCACACGGCTTCCGTCAAATCGGCGCCAGTCAACCAGCATACCTCGATGCCCGCGCGCAACGCTTCTTTACGCTCGCGCCTGATCGTCTTGCGCTTGCGCGAGGCGAGATGGTTGAGGAAATCGTCGAAATTCGCATAGTCAGCGTTTACCCAATGGAATTGCTGGTCGGTGCGTTGCAGGAAGCCACACTTGCCGAGCGCGCGCCATTCCGGCTCAGTCAAGAACGTTACGTGGGCAGATGACAGCTCGCTGGCGGTCGTGATTTCAATAAGAGCATCACCGAGGGCGCCGCGGACCGCGTCCGCGAGCGGGCCGGGAGCAGCAAGCAGACGAGGGCCGGTTACCGGCGTAAACGGCACTGCGATCTGGAGCTTGGGATAATAGTCACCGCCCGCGCGCTCGAAGGCTTCCGCCCAGCCATGGTCAAACACGTATTCGCCGCGCGAATGGGTTTTCACATAGCTGGGCGCGGCACCAATCAAACTGCCCGTGATGTCCTCGGCGAGGAGGTATCGTGGTTGCCAGCCGGTGCGATCACCAACCGAAGCAGACTCCTCAAGCGAGGACAAAAACTCATGCGAAATAAATGGGTTATTGGAGTGTCCTCGTGTTGGTAATTCTGAGGACAAGTCATCCTCACGTTTTGCTCCAACTAACCGTTCGATGCATTGATTTGTGCAAGCGTTCCAGGCAGCGGCCGGAACCTTGGTGAGGGATTGCACAACGCGGATTCGAAGCTCGACGTCGGTCATAGGGCAAGCTTTTCTAGACAGACTTTACGCCGGAATTCGTTCGAAATTCACCCGGACTTTAGGCCGCCCTGGGGAATTACGGGCGCCAACCCTCAAATATGATCTGGTCGGCCCAGCGCGCGGCGCGGCTGCGTTCCCTCGCGTTTCGGACAGTCCAGGTCAGCAAGGGCAGGCGGAAGATCATGCGTGCCAGCACCGGCGGCACCGCGGGCAAATCGCTGATGGAATAGGCAAGGAACTGCGGACGGCTTCGGGGCGCGTGCAGCAGCCAGGACATACTTCTTTTTCGAGAGGCCGCCAGGTCGTCCCATTCGGGACCAGAGTAATGCCGTTCGCTGACGATCCCTCGAGTCAGACGCGGCGCCGCGTGCCGCACCGCCTCGATCAAATCCGGATCGAACGACATGACTGCTATCGGACCCGCATAGCCTAAGAGCACTTCAGCCGCGCGCTTTGCCAGTCGCATGTCGCCGTCAAAATGGCTTTTAAGCTCCAACAATAGTGTGGTTCGTCCCCTGACAAGATCGCATAGCTCGCCAAGGGTAAGGATGCGCGCAGCGCTGGCCTTGAAGCGAGCCGCCGTAATCTGCGCGGCGTTCATCTTGGCGAGCAGGCCGCTGCCTTCGGTGAGACGGCCGAGTTCGTTATCGTGGTGCACCATGGCTTCGCCGTCTGCGCTGATTTGGAGATCGGTTTCGATACCGTAACCAGAGGCGATTGCCGCCGAAAACGCTGCGGCCGTATTCTCGATGACCCCGATCGACGCGTCGTGGAGGCCGCGATGGGCGACTGGGCGCGCGATAAGCCAATCGAGCTTGGGCATTGGGCGATCAGGAAACCTCGAATAGCCCTTCGACTTCGACAGCGGCATCCGCCGGCAGCGCCGCGACCCCCACCGTACTCCGCGCATGGCGACCTTTGTCGCCGAAGGCCTCGACCATCAAATCGGAGGCGCCGTTCATGACCTTCGGTCCTTCGGTGAAGCCGGGTGCCGAATTGATGAATCCGCCTAAGCGCACCACGCGCACCACTTTGTCGAGATCGCCAAGCGCGGACTTGACCTGCGCGAGCAGATTAATTGCGCAGGCGCGCGCCGCTTTTTGCCCCTCCTCAATCGAGACGCTGGCCCCTAGCTGGCCTTTCGCAACCAACTTTCCGTCCGCGCCAAAGCAGATTTGGCCGGAGACCATGAGCATGGTGCCGCTGCGCACGGACGGCATATAGTTGGCGATCGGGGCTGCCGGGGTCGGCAAAGTCACGCCAAGGCTTGAAAGTCTCTTTTCAATGGATCCGGCCATGGGCCCTCCGCAGCGGCGTGGGGATGCACGCGATCCTTGGCCGATTGCTTGTCGCCGCGCAAGCAGGCCATTACTGCGGTTGCCGGAATCTATCGCGGCCTCTATCTTGCCTACTTCTTGCATCTTTCTGCTCCCGCCGGCGGTATCAGGCCGCGAGGGGCGAGGTCCGAATCAATGAAAAATTCTGCCAGCGCCAAACATTGGACTCTGCCCATCCTGGCAATTGCCATCACGGCCGGGACGATTGATCGTCTGGCCGCCGCGCCACCTGCCGATCACGTGTTATTGGCGCCACATCGTGCAGTTTACGATCTCAAACTGTCCAAATCGCACGGCAGCCGCGGAATTGAAGGCGTTCGTGGGCGCATTCTGTACGATTTCTCCGGCAACGCCTGCGATGGTTACGAACTGCAATTTCGTCAAGTGTCGGAACTCGACTCTGGCGAGGGGCAGGCGGCCTTAAGCGATTTGCGTTCGAACACCTGGGAAGATGGCGACGCCAAGAAGTTTCGCTTTAGTTCGGAGAACCTGTTCAATCAGCGCAGCACGGACGTTGTGAATGGTCACGCCGAGCGCAATACGAAAACGGTGGCCGTTAGTCTGAGCAAGCCTAAGGAAACGAATTTCAGCGTGCCCATTGGCGCGGTATTTCCCACCGAGCATATGCGCCGTATTATTGCCGCGGCGCGCGAAGGAAAATCTGTTCTCGAGTTTCCGGTCTACGATGGCTCGGAAACCGGGGAGAAACTCTACAACACGCTCACCGTGATTGGCCGGCCGATTCCGCCGGGCGAAAAAACGCCCACCGACGCGGCGGCAAAAATTCCAGACCTTGCCAAGCTCACGCGTTGGCCTGTGACGATTAGCTATTTCGACAAGAAGGACGAGAAGGGCGAGCAAACCGGGGAGCAGACCCCCGTCTATTCCATCGGATTTGAGCTCTACGAGAACGGCATCTCGCGCGCGCTTATTCTCGACTACACCGATTTCACGATCAGCGGCGAGATGACTTCGCTGGAGCTGAAGAAACCGAAGCCCTGTCCTTAGACGCGGCTTGGTCATCGTCGAACGCCAGACCTTTCACCACGGCGTCCCGGCCGAACTTCGAGCGTAACCGATCTACGGCGTGTTCGGCTTCCGCTGCGCGTCGATCGATGAGGTCGGCGAAGTCGTCGCCCTCGGCCTCTTCCAAATTGCTGACCCCTATGCCGATCAGTCGGAAACGGGCCTTTCCTACCTCATGCGCGAGCAGGTCGCGGCCAGCGGCAAAAATGCGCGTGGCGAGTTGAGTCGGACTTCCAAGCGCGCGTGCGCGTGTACGGATTTTGAAATCCGCGCTTTTTAGTTTCAGCGTCACGGTCGAACCGGCTAGCGTGTTGGCTTTAAGCCGCGCCGAAACGCGCTCGGTCAAATCCCACAGATGTTGTTCGAGCGGGCGAAATTCACCGATGTCCCGCTCGAATGTGGTTTCCGCTGAAATGCTTTTGGTATCGCGCTCTGGATTGACCGTGCGACTATCTACGCCACGGGCGAGGCGCCAAAGCCGTGCGCCTTCCTCACCGTATCGTCGCACGAGATCGTTC
>JBGQLL010000202.1:0-6090 GCA_041500065.1 Pseudolabrys sp. | reverse complement strand
GAAGCTGCGGGAGGGACCGAAATTGCAGCGAACTACACGCTCGCGGCCTGTACTGGCCTGTCTGTTTGCCCGGGCTGATCAATCCGAATGATCAACTCCAATGATTTGGAGGCACCTGTGTCAAACAGTTTCCTGAACTGGACAAGCCGGGTCGCCATCGAGGCAAGAATTGCGCAATGGCGTCGCCCCCAAGACGGGAATGAGCTGACAATGCCAGGAGATTATCACCTGCCCTTCGGCAAGACCGAAGCCCAGGCAAAAGCTGCGAGGTGGCTCTGGCAGAGTTATCTCATCTGACAAAAAGCAGAACCGCGCCCGCGACAGGGGCGCGGTTCTTTTTTCGCTATGGATCAGCAGCGCACGTAATGACGACGGTGATGCCGCCAATAATAGCACCAGCCCGGTCTCGTAGCGTCGGCGATAATTGCGCCGGCAGCGGCGCCAATCAGTCCGCCTGCGACCGCAGCGCCGGCTGTGCCGCCAGCGAGACCACCGATAAGCGCGCCGCTGCCTCCACCAATCAATGCGCCGCCCAGAACGCGATCTTGGCGGCTATTCGCGCACCCAGAAAGTACCAACGCCATCACAGCCACGATGAGTGCGTTGCGCATCTTCTTTTCCTTTCGGATTGATTTCCATCCCGCCGCTAAAGACCAATTTGCTTCGGCCTGGCAGCGCCACAGATGTCAATGCAGTTTCAATGAGAAATAGCGCAATCCGGTCCTGCCCGGAGGCAGAGAAATACCATTGTGCTCGGACACGCTCGACTCTTGGTCGTCGTGGCAATCCGGTCACAAGATTGCGCCACTATACCTCCACGCCGGCGCGCGCTTCGGGATGCTGATCGAGGAAATGCCGCAGCGCCATGAAAAGCTCCTGCGCGTGCCTGACGCGGCCGGCATCGAGTGCCTCATGGATGTCCTCAATGATCATGGTCCGGATCTTTTCGCCACCATGGGGCTGCTTCAGCAGATAGTCCGCCAAGGCGGTGGCTGCGATTTCCGGAATGTGCTCGTGCTCGCTGATAGCGGAGACTTCATCTTTGTCCAGTCCGCAAAAGGCGATGCAATCCTCCAAGGAGATCATGGCATCCTCCAATGCTCGTTTATCGGGCCGGGCCGCACGCACATTAGTCGAAGTAAGCAGATCATCGCAATCGCCATGCGTAATGATGCAGATCAATTGGTCAGTGATGATGATATAATTTCGTGTAGCTTTGATAGGGAGCATCCACTTATCGCTTCTTGATACCCGCTTTCTCGATTACCTCTGACCATTTGGCGACGTCGCTTTTGATGCGGTTGCGCAAGTCGTCGGGTGACATTCCGTGCGCATCCATACCGGCCGCATTTGAGAAGTTCTGCACCTCGGGTGACTTCAGTGCTTCGTCCACCGCGTGGTTGAGCTGCGTGACAATGTCCGCAGGCGCACCCGTGGGGACAGCGAGACCATTCCAACTTGTCACTTCGTATCCGGTCAGGCCGCTTTCGATCACGGTCGGGACGTTCGGCAGGTTGCTCGCGCGCTCGCGCGCGGTCGTGGCGAGGACGGTCATCTGGCCGTTGGTGATGGGCGACTGGAATCCGACGTAATATTCGAATGCGACGTCGACGTCGCCGCGCAAAACGGCACTCGTCAGATCCGGGGTCGTCTTGTACGGGACGATCGTGACGTCGAGGCCGGCCATGTTCCGGAACAATTCGGCGGAAAGGTTCTGCGCGCTGCCGGCATTGATGGTGCCCAAGTTCAATGCGCCGGGATGGGCCTTGGCGCTGGCGATGACGTCCTTGATCGTCTTGTAAGGCGAGCCTGCTTTGGTCGTGATAACGAGTCCGTACGACGCCGTCGTCGAGATCGGCGTGAAATCCGTCTCGATATTGTAGGGCAAGGACTTGAATAGAGCCTTGGCGATGGTGAGGCCGCCGCCAACCATGACAAGCGTGTATCCGTCGGCCCGGGCCTCCCGGGCCGCTTGCATGCCGACGATACCGCCGGCGCCCGGCCGGTTTTCGATAATAAACTGCTGGCCGAAACGCTTACTGAGATCCTGCGCCACCAGCCGCATGGTCACATCGGCGATGCCGCCGGGGCCGTAAGGCACAATGATGCGCACCGGTTTCGACGGGTAGGTATCGGCCCGTACCGGCACGGAAATCATTGCGACGAATAACGCAATCGACATCCCGCCGACAACCGAAGTCGCCATGAGATGTCTGACTGCGAGAGCGACAAGGGATAGCATTTTGTTCCCAGTAAGATGCGATCGGCTAGGAGAATAGGAAGGGGTCGCGTGCCTGACAATGTTCGTCTTGCATAGCTGGTCGTGATGCAATGGCGCTTTACGGTGACGGACCGTTGCCCTACGGAAGACGGTCGCTCGAGAGCCGCGCAGAGCACTGCCCCCCATAGACGTCGAACCACCATGCCGACGGTTACAATCGACATCCATCCGCACATCATCGCCAGCAACACCAAGCGCTACCCGTTGGCACCGCTGGGCGGCCACCAATCCGACTGGTCGCGCACACGCCCGGTTTCGCTGGAACAGCTGGTTGCCGCCATGGATGCGGCCGCCGTGCAGAAGGCTGCGATCGTGCAAGCCTCGACCTGCTATGGCCACGACAACTCCTATGTGGCGGACGCTGTTGCTGCCTACCCGAAGCGCTTCACTGGCGTGTTCTCTGTCGACGTGCTGGCGCCCGATGCCCCGGAACGTATGCGCCACTGGCACGGAAAGGGCTTAACCGGCATGCGGCTATTCACCTTCGGCAGCACCATGTCCGAGCAGGCCAACTGGCTCGACGATCCGAAGTCATATCCTGCCTGGGCTTGCGCGAGCGAACTTGGCCTTTCGCTCTGCCTGCAGATGTCAGCCAAGGCGATCCCGCAGGCGATCCGTATGGCCGAGGGTTTTCCAAATGTGCGTATCGTTCTTGATCACTGCGCCCGGCCGGTGCTGGAGGACGGGCCGCCGTATAATGCTGCCGCAAGTCTGTTCGGGCTCGCGCGCCATTCCAATATCTACCTCAAACTCACGCCGCGCATTTTCGCCGAATCCCGCCGTGGCAAAGCAACGCCCGAAACCTTTTTTCCGCGCCTCGTTTCTGAATTCGGCGGGTCGCGGCTGGCATGGGGGTCGAACTATCCCTCCAGCGAAGGCAAGCTGCCGGACATCTTGGCCATTGCACGAGAGTCGCTCGCCTGCCTATCAAAGGCCGAACAGAATTGGATTTTCGCCAGGACTGCGCAGGCGCTCTACTCGGCGCTTGCGGACTGAGGAGACAGCCAGTGACGTCGAGCGTTGAGAAGACCAAATTGTACACCCTGCTCGGAGATTATCCGAACACGATGGCGCTCAAGAAAGGCGAAGTGACTTCCAATGCCATCGACTTGAGCTTCGCCGATGTGAAAGTTTCGAACACCGCATTCAAGCCGCTGGTCCGCGAGGCGAAGTTCGATCTCGGCGAATTGGCGATCGTCACTTATTTGCAGGCGAAGGCCTATGGCAAGCCCTATGTCCTCATTCCGGCGACGGTGCTCGGCCGCGGCCAGCATCACACCATCGCTTACAATCCGCAACGCGGCCCTTTAAATGCGTCCGACCTCATGGGCAAGCGGGTCGGTGTGCGCGCTTACACGCAGACGACGGGCGCCTGGGTGCGCGGCTTTCTCGCCGACGATTACGGCGTTGATGCCACGAAAGTCCACTGGATTACATTCGAGGATCCGCACCTCGCCGAATTCAAGGACCCCGGTTTCGTCACCCGCGCGCCCGAGAGCAAGACGTTGGCGCAGATGCTGCTCGACGGCGAGCTCGATGCCGCCATTGTCGGCGATAAACTGCCCGACCCGCGGTTAGCGCCGCTCATTCCCGATGCCGATGCAGTGGCGCGCAAGTGGGCGGAAATGCACGGCGGTGTTCCGATCAACCATATGATGGTCGTTCGAGATACACTCTCAAGGTCCCGCCCTGACCTCGTGAAGGAAATCTACCGCATGCTGCGCGAAAGCCGGCGCGCGGTGCCACCACCGTCCGACGGCAGCGTGCTTGATCCGTGGCGTTTCGGTGTCGAGGCCAACCGCCGTTCCCTCGAGATCATTATCGACTACAGCTTTCGGCAAAAGCTGATCCCGCGGATATTTTCGGTCGAAGAATTATTCGACGATTGTACGCGCACACTGGTTTAAGTTTGTCCAGCTGAGCCGAACGGCAGATCAAATATTCGCCGACGCGTATTGTCTTAGATCGCAGGTGCCGTAGCCGCCGTCATCAGCGGAGTCTGGCGGTCCCGAGAGTTGTGTCACGACAGAGCGATTTCAATAACTTGCATTGTCAAACTACTCTAAGCGCACCTATGAACGCTAAAGGCATTTTTCTGCACTGTAAAACCGTGTGGGAATCGCTCTATGTCCGCTCTTCCTCCAAAAGCGGACATTCGTCGTCGGCTCTTCGGTGTCCGCTTTGTGCCATAAGCGGACATTAGGGATTTCCAGCCAACTCAATTCACCGGCTGCGCCTCCGGGAATTTCCACGTACCTTTCAGGATTTCGTCGCGCGGACGATAGAGCCGAACCATGTAGTTCCACCCCGGCATCGTGGGCAGGCAGTTGGCAATCTTGCCGTCGCAACCGCCGAACTGGATCGCGACCGCACCGTCCGCACTTTTCTTAGCGGTGATGTTATTGACCGAATAGGCGTCGTACTCGTTCTTCTGAAACCGGCCATCGGCATCGTAGACGGTGATCGACCAGAAGCCGTCGACTGGGACTTCGCTGCTGACGGCGAGTTTGTAGACAGTTTTCCCGTCGTTTCGAATCGGGTTGACGTTGAGATACTTGGCTTCAGTGTCCGGATTCCCGCCCCAGCCGCCGGCGCTTCCAATCAGACGACGGATTGGGTCGACCTGCTCCTTGGTGCCGAACATGCGGTTCTGATCGGGGACTGTCGCGTAAAGCACCAGCAGCGCGTCTCGCACTTTCTTGTGGCTAACCGGGTCCCAATTGGATATTTCAAAAGCGCCCGCAGCCTGCTGAGAGACTTTAACGGCGTCCTGCAAGGCGTGGACTGTTTTCAGGTCCGCAGGGTCATTCGGGTCAACGAACGTACGCAGGGCCAGCATCAAATAGCGTGTGCCAATCTGCTGTCGAGTGAAAGTGTGGCTGCCCGGGCCGTAGTAGACGGCGGGCGTATACTGGTCCTCATCGATCACGATCATGGACATGAATCGATTGCCTGCATTGGGCAGTGTGACGGTCACCGGCCCAGCATCGAGGTCGAAGACCGCTGCTGAATACACCGTGTCGCGATTGCCGCGGATCACGATTTGATAGTCGATTGGCTCGATCTCGCGGCGATGAAAGAATTTGCCAGGGCCTCCGGCCTGTTTGACGATGTTGGCAAAGTACGTGTCGGTCTCAGCGCGTGTGAAGTTGTCAGCCGTAACCGGGACTGTGCTTGTCGGTGATTGCGCGTGAATAGGTGATGCCGCGCATATCAAGGCGAGTGCTGCAAGAACCGCTCTGCTCATGACGACCTCCGCCACGTTCAATTCACCCTCTGCAGCGCCGGCATGTCGAAACGTCCGCCGTCTTCTCTGCTCCTTAATTCATCTTCGTTACCGGCGCTGGCGTCCACTCGCCGCGCTTGACGACGTCTTTGGGCACGTAAGTGCGGAACGTCAGCGAGAACGGTTTGCCGTCGGGCGAAGGCAG
This sequence comes from Pseudolabrys sp., assembly GCA_041500065.1. Taxonomy (GTDB): domain Bacteria; phylum Pseudomonadota; class Alphaproteobacteria; order Rhizobiales; family Xanthobacteraceae; genus Pseudolabrys. Next base: position 378 of record JBGQLL010000202.1, on the reverse strand, counting down.
CCAGTTTGATTCCGGGACGCCCGCGACCGGCTTTGGCCCGATGGCAATTTTTAAAGACCCGTCGGCCTCTTTCTGAAGCGGCGAGAAATTGTTGAGGTTAAACCTATTCAGCGGGTTGGGAACGACGCGGTAATCGGGCACACCGACGAGAATGACCGACCAGAAGGCATTGATAACGTTTTCCGGAAGCTTGTCGGCGGGGAAGTGAATGATATAGCTGTTTGAGCCGTTCAGCGTCTGCTCGTTGGAATCGCGAGTCGCGACGAAATAAATTACTTCGTCAGGCGTGTTGGCCCAGATGCCCGCATAGTTGGCGACCGTGCGAAGCCGGTAGTTCGCGCCGTAGTTACCGAGGACCGGGCTGCCACCGACCCAATG
>JBGQLL010000201.1:0-6269 GCA_041500065.1 Pseudolabrys sp. | reverse complement strand
TAAGCTCGCACGGTACCGTGCGCACGCGCGCCGTCCTCACTCTTGCCGGGCGTGACGTTGTCATCTCGAAAACGCGGCATCATCAGGAAAATTGCCAGCGCCGCGATTGCCCCGATACCACCAAGCAGCATGAGTGCGTGCCGCCAGGGCAGCACTATGATCAGCAGCGCGGCCGCCGCCGGTAACGTCATTTTTCCGATATCGCCGGCAAAGTTATAGGTGCCGAGTGCCTTCAGCGACCGGGCCCCCGCGAAGGCATGGGCAATGAGCGACGACGCGAGCGGATGCTGGGTGCTGGCGCCTAGCCCGCCGACGAATAACGCCGCGACCAGAAACATTACGCCATTGCTGAAGCCCGCCAGGAAATAACCGAACCCGGCGAGTGCAGTGCCGAGCGCGAGCACCACCGCGGCGCCGAATCGTTCGGCCAGGAAACCTGCCGGAATTTGGAAGCCGGCCAGCGTGCCGGAAAAAACCGTCTTCATGAGGCCAAGCGCAGCAAAGCCGAGACCAAATTCGCTCTGCCAGATCGGCAGCATGACGTAGACGAGATCTGTATAACCATCGTGCAAAGCGTGCGCGCCGCAGGCGACGCCGAGCGCTCGGCGCTCGTCCTGTTTCGTGCCAGCAGGCGCGACGGCTGCGGTCATGGCGTCACCGGGCGACGTTCGACAAAAGTGGTGCTGATGAACGATAGCACCGTCTCGCCGCGCTGGTTGACGCCAGTCGAGTGGATACTCAGCAGCCCGACACCGGGGCGGCTTTGCGAGACTCTCGCCTCAGTCACTTCGCTGGCATAGTCGATGGTGTCGTCGACATAGACCGGCTTCAGCCACTTCAATTCGCGAACGCCGAGCGCCGGTCCCATTGCGGCGACCGGCTCGCCACGGGCGCGCGCCGCCTCCATCATGCGATGGCGAGAATCGACCATCAGCCGCATCCAGACCACCACACTGTGCCAGCCGGAGGCGCAAAGCGCGCCAAAATGCGAGCTTCCGGCCGCGCTCTCGTCCACATGAAACGGCTGCGGATCGAAGCGAGCCGCAAACGCCTTGATCTCGTCGGCCTTGAACGTATGACTGCCGACCGCAATGCGCTCGCCCACCACGATTTCCTCGAAATATTTCACGGCCGCATTCCCGCTTCGCGGCGCGCGATCATCAGCGGACTGGTGAGCGTGGTCAGCACCGCGTCCCGCTCGTCAAGCATTTCGAACAGACATTTGACGAAACCGAAATCCGACCGGCTTTTCGGAGCGCGTGTCTCGAGCACGGTGGCGCGCACGCGCACGCGCGTGTTCGGCCGCAATGGCTTGAGCCACCGAACCTCATCGACGCCGGGGGCACCCATGGAATGCGACTTATTCACGAATCCATCGGCGATCATGCGCATCAACAGGCAGCAACTATGCCAGCCGGACGCAGCGAGTCCACCCAGTATGGTCGCCCGCGCCGCCGTCTCATCGAGATGCATCGGTTGCGGATCGAACTCGGCGGCGAAAGCAACGATCTCCTCGCGTGTGACCAGACGCGGACCATAGACAGTCACCGCGCCGGCCTGGAAATCTTCCCAATGGAGTTTCGTACTCATCTTGCTGTCGTTACAACTTGCCTGGCCAACGGTGCTCAATACTTGTTGAGGATCGCCAAATATGCTGGTTCCGCGGCCTTAAGCGCTGATTGGGAATTAGCCGACAGCGTAATAGTGACCACAAACTGGTTGCCATCCTTGTCGCCGTCCGTCGTGACGGCTTGCAATTCGTAGCCTTGCTCCTTGAGGCTGCGGGCTTCGAACGTGTGACGCAAGAAGGCCGGCTTGTCTCCGCGAGGCAGGTCATCAAGCTTGCTGATCGTGGCGTCTTTGGCGCGGCTCTTCCAATCCTTGATGCTTTCGGGCAGGAAATCAGAGATGGGCTTCTTGTCGCGGTTGTAACGCACCACGGCGTAGATTTTTGCAGGCGCTTTTTCAAAATCGAGGCCCTTCGGCAACAGCATTTGCGCCTTGAAGTAATCACTCGCCTCCTTGTCCTCGACCCAACCTTCCGGAATTGTAATGGAAGCGCGGAACAAGGGGCACAACCTTCCGTCGCACTGCTGCATGAATTTTTCGATTTCGGCCCTGGATGCGGACGCAGTCAGAAGTCCCGCAAAAACCAGCGCGGCGCCGAAGCGGCGAGCGGCGGCACGTGACGCCATGAGACCCCCTGTTGACGTTTCCGAGGGATAGTCGCGCCGGCGGCCTAACTGTTCAACCGCTCAGGTCGCAAACCTGAAATGCATAACGTCGCCATCGGCCACGACATAGTCCTTGCCTTCCAGCCGCATCTTGCCGGTTTCGCGCGCGCCAGTTTCGCCGCCACAGCTGATGTAGTCGTCATAGGCGATGGTCTCGGAGCGGATGAAGCCACGCTCAAAGTCGGTATGGATCACGCCGGCCGCTTGCGGTGCCTTCGTGCCCCGCGTGATGGTCCAGGCCCGCGTCTCCTTTGGCCCGACCGTGAAATATGTCACCAGATGCAGCAGCTCATAGCCGGCGCGGACCAGCCGGTCGAGGCCGGTTTCCTTGAGCCCAACCGCTTCGAGATAATCTGCACGCTCATCTGGCGGCAGCGTCGCGATCTCCGATTCGATCTTGGCCGAGATCACGACCGCGATCGCGCCCTCGGTCTTGGCCCGCTCTTCAACCTTGCGCGAGAACGCATTGCCGGTCGCTGCGGACGCTTCCTCGACGTTGCAGGCGTAAAGTACTGGGGCCGAGGTAAGCAAGCCGAGAGAGTGAAACAGTTTTTCCTCTTCAGGTTTGCGCTCGACCATGCGTGCGGGCTTACCCTCCCGCAGGAAAACGAGCGAGCGCTCGACCAGAGCGAGCATTTCCTTGGCTTGCTTGGCGTCTTCGCCGATGCCCTTGGCCTTTTTCGCCAGATTGTCGACGCGCTTTTCCAGGCTGTCGAGGTCAGCCAGCATCAGTTCGGTCTCGATCGTTTCGATGTCCGCGATCGGATCGATCTTTCCTTCCACATGCGTGACATCGCCATCCTCGAAGCAGCGCACCACGTGAATGATGGCATCCACTTCGCGGATGGTGGCGAGAAACTGATTGCCCAGGCCCTCGCCCTTTGAAGCCCCGCGCACGAGTCCGGCGATATCGACGAAAGTGATGCGCGTCGGAATGATCTGCTCTGATTTCCCAAGCACCGCCAGCTTGTCCAGGCGCTGATCAGGCACGGCGATCTCGCCGACATTCGGTTCGATGGTGCAGAACGGGTAGTTGGCCGCCTGTGCTGCGGCGGTTTGCGTGAGCGCATTGAAGAGCGTCGACTTCCCGACATTCGGCAAGCCGACGATGCCGCATTTGAATCCCATGATTGTTTGTCTCGTTACTTACATTGTTATTCGGAGCCGGGAAGCTCCCCATTCTCACCGAAACCTTTGGCTTCCATGGCGAGATGGACCTTGTTCTGGAACGTTGAATCCCTGCCCGCGACCAGAAGGGCCGCATTGTCCGCGATCACGTCGCAGAGTGCCTCTACCCACGCCCAGTCGTTTTTGGTGAAATCGCCGAGTACGTGGGTCGGCACTAACTCCTTGATGTCAGGCTTGTCGATCCCGATGCGCACGCGCTTATAGTCGTTGCCGACATGTGCCGTGATTGACCGGAGCCCATTGTGGCCAGCGACACCGCCGCCGATTTTCACTCTCACTTTCGCCGCCGGTAGATCGACCTCGTCGTGAAATACCACGACATTGCCAGGCTCAAGTTTGTAGAAATGCATGGCCTCCGCCACTGCTCGCCCCGACTCGTTCATATAGGTGCCGGGCAAAAGCAGCAGCACGCGCTCTCCGGCGATATTTCCCTCGACCCCAACGCCCTGGAAGCGCCGCCGCCATGGCGAAAGCTCATGGCGGCGCGCGATCGCTTGTACCGCCATAAACCCGATATTGTGGCGGTTGCCGGCGTGCCTGGGGCCGGGATTACCAAGGCCGACGAAAAGCAGCATGGCGTCAACGGCGCTGTCTTAGAGTTTGCGCATGATCTTTTCCGAAAACCGGTACCCGCTTTTCGGGATCATGCGCACTGCCGATTACGCAAACGCTGACGATGAGGCTTACACGCCGCCTCACTTCTTCTCGGTCTTCGCCGGTGCCGCTGCGGCGGCTGGCGCAGCGCCAGCAGCGGGAGCCGCACCAGGCGCGGCACCTGGAGCCGCACCAGGAGCTGCAGCCCCCTCGGCGCCGGGTACAACACCCGCGGCAGCAGCGGCAGCAGCGGCTGCAGCAGCGGCAGCTGCCGCTTCGGCGGCGGCCTTCATTTCTTCTGCGTAACCCGACGGCGGCACGACAGTGACAAGCGTCATGTCGGGACGACCGACCACCCGGATATTCCCAGGCAGCGTCACGTCAGTAAGGTGCTTCGAATGATTGATGTCGAGGCTCGAAATATCGACGTCGATCGATTCCGGAATTGCGTCAGCCGGACAAATCACTTCGACCGTATGCGTAACGATGTTGACAGCGCCGCCACGCTTTACGCCCGGCGCCTGGTCGGCGTTGAGCACGTGGACCGGAATGTGTACCCGAATCTTGGCGCCCTCCGACACTCGCAGGAAGTCGACATGGGTCGGCAGATCTTTGATTGCGTCGAGCTGGAAGTCGCGTGGAATCACCCGATGCTTGGTGCCGTCCACATCGAGATTGTAGAGCGTGGTGAGGAAACGCCCGGCATAGATGCGCTGGCGCAGTTCGTCGTGGTCGATCAGGACCATCAGCGGGGGCTTGTTCTCTCCGTAGATCACGCCCGGCACACGGCCGGATCGACGCGCAGCCCGGGCGGCCCCCTTGCCGCCTTTCGGACGCGCCGTCGCTTTTAATTCCTGGACGGTCGCCATCTTGAATACCTCATCTAAATCAATGGAAAAGGCGGCTTTTTCCGCCGCCTGTGAACGCGGCAAGCCTCCAGGGGTGCCGGGGGCCGCGAACGGGGCGGGTTATAGCGGCGGTGCCCGCAAAGGGCAAGAAACAGCGAGAGTTGCAGACCGGGCCTATTTGGGGGGCGACTCCTTGGCCTTCTTGGCGGGCTTACCGGCCTTAGCCTCCAGCACCGCGATGCGCGCCTTGAGGGCCTCATTTTCCTCGCGCGCCAGTCGCGCCATCTCCTTGACCGCCTCGAATTCCTCGCGCTGAACCACGTCAAGATCGCGCAGGATCCGTTCGGCCTGGCTCCGGAACAGCGTATCGAATTCGCGCCGAACCCCTTGCGCGACACCGGCGGCGTCGTTCATCAGACGTGCCATCTCGTCGAAAAAGCGGTTGCTGGTCTGGGTCATGTTTCGCCTCCGCGCCAGGTTGCCACCACAATGGCGATCCGGTCATCCTGCCGCAAGACCTGGCATGCTACCACTCGCACGGCGGGCGACGCGCTTCGCCGATTTGGACATCGCAATGCCCTTACTCGTTATTTCCTATCCGAACTTCGATCCGGTGCTGGTGCACCTCGGCCCGTTCGCCATCCGTTGGTACGCGCTAGCGTATATTTTCGGCATCCTGATCGGCTGGGCCTATGCCCGCTTTCTCATACGCTCCAGATATCTGTGGGGCGGCAAAGCGCCGATGACCGTCACCGATTTCGACGATTTCATCCTGTGGGTGACACTCGGCATCATCCTTGGTGGTCGCATCGGATACGTGCTGTTTTACAATCTGCCGTACTTCGCTGATCACCCGATGGAGATCGTGCAGTTATGGAATGGCGGTATGTCATTCCATGGTGGGTTCACCGGCTGCGTTATCGCGGTGCTGCTGTTTGGCTACAAGCGCGGCATTCCGGTCCTTTCGCTCGGCGACATCACCTGTGCGGTCGGACCGATTGGATTGTTTCTCGGCCGCATAGCCAATTTCATCAACGGCGAATTATGGGGGCGCCCCACCGATATGCCGTGGGCGATGATATTCCCAAGCGGTGGGCCACTGCCGCGACACCCAAGCCAGCTCTATGAGGCAACGCTGGAAGGGCTGGTGCTGTTCGCGGTCCTGGCACTGCTCATGCGCGCCGGCGCGCTCAAACGACCCGGGCTCATTATTGGTTGCTTCGCTGTCGGCTATGCGCTTGCTCGCAGCTTTTGCGAATTCTTCCGCGAACCTGATGCGCAGCTCGGCTTTCTGTGGGGCGGCGCCACCATGGGACAACTCCTGTCGGTACCGCTGTTCCTCGCCGGCGTTGGCTTCATAGTCTATGCCTTCAGGCAGCCCTCGCTGCGGAGACGTTAGTGGAGC